>SUWC01000095.1 GCA_015061665.1 Lentisphaerota bacterium | reverse complement strand
GCGGCATGTCAGGCGCATTCTCGGCAAGTACGCGCAGAATGTGACGCGCGCCGCCGCCGCGCTCGGCATTTCGCGAACGACATTGAGGAAGTGGCTGTAGCGTGACGCCGCTACACCATCTACGGCAGGGCGGGGCTGGAGTCGGGCGAAGAATGGCACTCGCCGACCAACGCGCTCGACCGGTTCTTCATGGTCGGGGTTGAGATGCGGTAGTCGTGTTGGATGCTCATCCAACCTCTGCAAACATTGCAAAGAAGGTCAGACCTCCCTTGCAATGTTTGTGCGCCAACGGCCGGCTTCTTGCTGTATGACGCCTTTGTCTTTCAGTTGTTTCAGGACGCAGTAGGCCGTGCGAACGCCAACGCCCAGCCGTTCGGACAGCAGGGCTGCGCTCATTTCCGGATTTGCCTCGAGAAGGGATAGTGTTTCCTTTTCGCGCAACGCACCTCTCTCGCTGCGTCGCTTCTCGTAGTTTCGGGCTTCGCGAAGATCGACAGATGCTTTCTGTACTTCGGCAAGATGGGCTGCCCGCTGTGCCACCAGTGCCTCGTCCGTAAGTGGATCCGGCGGCACTTCATATCCTGCTGCTCGCTTTCGGGCGATTTCCTCCGCACGGCGCAGTTTCTCCTTCTCGAGCAATTCCTCGAGAAGGGATTCATGCCTGTCGGCGATAGCATCATCGGATTCTTCTTTGCCGTAAATGAAATGCATTCCGGCTGTCGCGGTTGGATCGCCTTTCCGAAACGCAGAGTAGCTACTCCACGCATATCCATCGAATTGGTCCGAGGCAGCAGCACGTATTGGATTCAAGTGAATGTAGGCAAGGCACTTCGCCATTTCCGACACACATAGCGGAACAACCCTGTCGAAATACACCGACTCCCATAGCGTTCCCTTGTGCCCGTTCCGGCGGTTGTATTCTGTTGTGAACCACTGTTTGACGATCTTCATGAATGTGCCTACGTCATACATGCGACGCCTTTGTGCGTCAAGCCATTCGGACACGCGATGTTCTCCCGACTCGCCTTGCTTGCGCCATTCAATAAACATTGACGCAATTGACGAGGCCGCCTGTACTCCTTTTAGCGCACCATAGCGTTCAATTACTTCCTGCTCGTCCACAAACCGTGGCGCCGGCAAGAACACGAGCAAGTGGAAATGATTCCCCATGACGCACCAGCCAAGCAGCTGTACGCCCGAATACTGCGCCGACCGACGAACGATCACAAGGAAATCCTTGCGTTCGTCATCTTTCAGAAAATAGACGCGGTGCGCTATTCTGCTGATAAGATGATGCACAGTCTCGTGTTCTTTTACTCGGTTGTTCGAATGTGACATTGCTTTCCCCCCTCAAATATTGCAAAGTAGGTCTGACCTTCTTTGCAAGAATTATACCAAATATTATTGCATGTGTGGTAGGGTGCTGTCGCGAGAACCGACCGACACGAACTCGGTGTTCATCGCGACGATAACGATGGTCGACGGGGCGCCGGTCGTAGAATGGTCGCCGAAGCTGGGCTCGGCGGAGGAGTCGCGGAGGCAGTACATCATCTACGGCAGGGCGGGGCTGGATTCGGGCGAAGCATGGCACTCGCCGACCAACGCGCTCGGCCGGTTCTTCACGGTCGGGGTCGAGATGCGATCGCCAACGCTCAGCCGTTCGGACACGCGACGTTCTCCCGTTTCGCCTTGCTTGCGCCATTCAATAAACATTGACGCAATTGACGAGGCCGCCTGTACTCCTTTTAGCGCACCATAGCGTTCAATTACTTCCTGCTCGTCCACAAACCGTGGCGCCGGCAAGAACGCGAGCAAGTGGAAATGATTCCCCATGACGCACCAGCCAAGCAGCTGTACGCCCGAATACTGCGCCGTCCGGCGGACGATCCCCAGGAAATCCTTGCGTTCGTCATCTAAAAAAAAGTTGCGGAAAAATCGCTGAAGGTTCATTGTTCCATAGTGGAAACCCAGAAAAGGAGGGCTGAACTATGGACAACAACGAATACATCGAAGAGGCAATCGACCTCGAGGCCATTGGAAAGCAGTACGAAGAAAAAGGCATCTTCGCGCGGCTTGGAACGCTGTTCGGCGGCATTACGAAGCCGAAGAGCACGCGCGAGTACAAGGAAGCGCGCATCGAGCTTCAGCGCCTCGCCGCGCCGATTATCGCGCTCCTCTCGGTTTCCATGTTCGTAATTGTCCTCATTGTCATTACGGCGATACAGGGAGCTCCAAAGAAGACGATAGAAATCACTGTCGCAGAACCGGATACTGACCCTGTTGATATCCAGGAGCAGGAGGATCCCGAACCACCGCCGGACATCGAGATTACCCAGCTTGAGGATGTCGAGATCAACGTCGATACGCCAATGCCCGGTCCCGTTACAGAGCTTGCGCCCGTTGCGGCTCCGCCTACGCAGCAGGTTTCCGTCAAGCCTGCGACGCAGGATACGGTTGCGTTCGTCGATTCGCCCGTCAAGATGAAGTCCATGACCCCCTCGCGTACGCCCGGCTCCATCGGCGCGGCAACGCGCGGCGGCGCCGGATACGGCGACGCGATGACCGAGGCGACGGTCATGAAGGTCCTCTGGTGGCTCAAGGCGCATCAGGATTCCGACGGCGGATGGAAGGGCGGCAGCTCCAAGCTCGCCAACACTGCGTTCGCGATGCTCACCTACCTTGCCCACGGTGAGTATCCCAACTCCGAGTCTCCCTACCGCAAGGACTTCGGGCCAGTCGTCCAGGCCGGCATCGAGCACATCATCCATAGCCTCGACAACTCGAACAAAACCGTCCGCATGAAGGGTTCGGACGGCAACGAGTACGCGTTCCTCATCGCCACCTACGCGCTTTGCGAGGCATACGGCATGACGAAGAACCCGTACTGCAAGGAAGTCGCGATGCAGACTCTTGAGCGCATCATCAAGGGACAGTCCCCCACGGGCGGATGGGACTACAAGATCAATCCGCAGTCCACGCGCGACGACCTCTCCTTCGCGGGCTGGGCGCTTCAGGCCCTCAAGGCCGGCAAGATGGCCGGACTCCACCCCGAAGGCCTCGACGAGTGCATCAACAAGGCGATCAAGTGCCTGAAGCAGCGCAGCTGGAAGGGCGACCGCTTCACCTACTGCGCCGGAAGCAAGGCCCACGCCGGACTTACGGCGACCGGCTGCCTCGCCATGCAGCTGCTCGGGTACAATTCGGAGTCCGAAGTCAAGAAGGCGCTGGACTACATGCGCGAGTGGACGCCTACGTTCAAGGCAGGGGAGGTCGGCGACAACATCAAGGCTGACTGCGGCAGCCCGCAGTACTACTGCTACTACGCGACGCAGTGCAAGTACCAGGCTGGCATGCGCCAGGGTGCGACGAAGCCCGACGAGCAGGCGTGGCAGAAGTGGAACGCGGCGATGAAGAAGCTCTACCCCGCTACCATCAAGGACCTTCCCGAGCCCGTCAAGGACTGGACCGGCAAGGACCACAAGCAGGGCTACTTCGAGAACGCCGACCAGTTCACGTCGCGACCCGTCATGGATACCTGCCTCGCGGCTCTCCAGCTCATGGTCTACTACCGCTACCTGCCCACGAACCAGCTCAGCGCAACGGGAGGCGACGGCGGACAGAAGGCTACCGTCGCAGCTACGGACAAGGCCGCGGACGTCGATGTTTCCGTCGATATCTGAGTGGACGTGGAGCAGTCGAACAACGAAGTGGCAAGGGCATCCCGCCCTTGCCACTTCGTCATTCGTAGCAGCTCTGCGGACGACACGGAGGAAGCGTAGCAGTTTGAGGCCTAGGATGAGAAGGAATTATGGTATACTATACCTAGAAGAGGCAAACGGAGGAGCAGAGATGAAGAGATATCGGATCGACATGGCGCGGTACGCCGTCCTTACGATAGCGTCGCTCATAATGGCTGTGGACTACCGCACGTTCGTGGACTGGGGCGGACTGTACCCTGGCGGCGCGGCAGGCCTCGCCCTGCTCGTTCAGCGCTATTCGCAGGTGGTTTGCAACTTCGTCGGCTGGAACGTGACCGTCCCGTTCGGCCCGATAAACCTCATCCTAAACGCAATCCCAGTCTGGATCGGCTTCAAGTACATCGGGAAACGCTTCACGATCCAGTCGCTGTACGTTATCTTCCTGTCGGGCTTCCTGACGGACCTCGTGCCCGTCGAGTACATCCAGTCGTTCATCTCGGAGGCTGACCTTTTGAGCCTCAAGACCGATCCCTTCCTCACTTCGCTCTTCGGCGGCATAATATTCGGCTTCGCGATATCCCTCTGCCTGAGGTGCAACGCAACGTCGGGAGGCCTGGACTTCATCGCAATCTACCTTTCGGAGAAGAAGGGACGCGAGACCTGGAACATTGTGCTCGCCTTCAACGCGGCAATCCTGATCCTCGGCGGCTTCCGGTTCGGCTGGACAGGCGCGCTCTACTCCATCGTCTACCAGTTCGTCTACCTCCAGGTCATCCACCTTATGTACAGGACCTACCAGTACCAGACGCTGACAATCGTGACGACGCGTCCCGAAAAGGTCTGCGAGGCCATCTACCGCATCAGCCACCACGGGGCGACCGTCATGGACGGACGGGGCGCCTACAAGGGCGAGCCCAAGGGCGTCGTCATGTCCGTCGTAGCAGCGGACGACACGCCGCACATCTACGCGCTGTGCAAATCCATAGATCCGGACGCATTCATCAACACGGTCAGCACCTCGCGCGTCATAGGCCGCTTCTACCTCCGTCCCCGAGACTAATGGAACACGGACTGCGTTTTTTTTGATATAATCTAATGTAATCGAAAGGAAAACCATAAATGAACATCCAACTGATCGCCAATATCCAGGGCCTATCGCTCGGCTACCTTTTCGAACCTGACAAGGAGGTCACGATCGGACGCGAGATCGGCAACTCCATCGCGCCGCTTGTGGACAGCATCTCCAGAAAGCACGCAAGAATTATCTGCAAGGACGGTGTCTGGACCCTTGAGGACCTCGGAAGCACCAACGGCTCCTACCTCAACGGAACAAAGATCGAGGCCCCTTCCCCGCTCAAGACCGGCGACGTCATGCGCATTGGAACGATGTCCCTTTCCGTCGAGCTCAAGGCCCCTACGGCGGCTTCTGCGGCGCCTGCCGCCCCAGCGCACCCTTCTCCCTCCCCCGCCGTTGCGCCGGCAGCTGCGCCTGCGGCTGAACTTGAGCCAGTAGCGGATCTCCCGCCCGTCGAGCCCCTGAAACCCGTTTCCCCGCTTACGCCCGCGGAGGCTGCCTCGGCAGGCGCTGCGGCCGCTCCCAAGGAAATCCTGACGCCTACTTCGCCCACGGTTGTCGCAAAGACGCCCGCGCTTAAGCCCGGCATCAAGCTTCCCCCGAAGCCAGTTCTCGGCGCCGGCATAAAGCTTCCGCCCAGGCCGGCAGGACTTAAGCCTGGCATAAAGCTTCCGCCCAGGCCGGCAGGGCTTAAGCCCGGCATCAAGCTCCCTCCAAAGAACGTCTAACAAGAAAGCTCTGACTCAAGACAGATGAAGATTCTAATTGTCGGAAGTGGTGGACGCGAACACGCCATCACATGGCGCCTCTCCAGGGACGCAGCCAGGCATCAGCTTTTCTGCGCCCCCGGCAACGCCGGAACGGAAGCCGTCGCGACGAACGTCGCCATCGGCGCAGAAGATGTCGAGGGCGTTGTCGCATGGGCGCGCGAGAACAATCCCGACCTTGTCGTCGTCGGACCGGAGGCGCCGCTTGTAAAGGGACTTGTTGACGCGCTCGCCCAGATCGGTGTGCGCGCGTTCGGCCCTGTCGCCGCAGGTGCGCGCATGGAGGGCTCCAAGCGCTTCGCAAAGGAGATAATGGACGCCGCAGGAGTCCCGACCGGCCTCGCAAAGACGTTCACTGACGCAGTAGCTGCCAAGGCGGCGATTCCCGAGTTCGGCCTTCCCGTCGTCATCAAGGCGGACGGACTTGCCGCCGGCAAGGGCGTTATCGTCGCGGAAACGCGCGAGGTCGCCGAAGCGGCGATCGACGACATGCTCGTCGGCAACAAGTTCGGCGCTGCGGGCGCGGAAGTCCTAGTCGAGGAGTTCCTCCACGGCGAGGAGTGCTCGATACTTGCGATGACGGACGGCAACAACGCGGTGCTGCTCCCCAGCTCGCAGGACCACAAGCGCATCTTCGACGGCGACAAGGGTCCGAACACAGGAGGCATGGGCGCATATTCGCCTGCGCCGGTGGTGACGGACGACATGCTTCCCCTGATCAAGGAGAAGATCATAATGCCCGTGATCGAGGAACTCAAGCGCAGGGGGATCGTCTACCGCGGAATCCTATACGCAGGGCTTATGGTCAACAACGCCAAGTCCAATCCGAGCGGACCCGTCGCCAAGAGCGGCTCGCCCGTCAACGTCGTGGAGTTCAACGCCCGCTTCGGCGACCCTGAGACGGAGGCCGTCCTGCCGCGCCTTGGGGGCGATTTCGCAACGGCGCTTCTCCATGCCGCCACGGGCTGCCTGAAGGACGAGGACATAACGGTCCTTCCCGAAACTGCGGCGACCGTCATCATCTCGTCCGGCGGCTACCCTGGCTCCTACGAGAAGGGCAAGACCATCTCGGGGCTCGACGGCAACCCCGCGCTCGTGTTCCACTGCGGCACCAGGCGCGAGGCGGACGGATCGGTCTCCACCGCAGGCGGACGCGTCCTTTCCGTCACCGGAATGGGCAAGACCCTTCGCGAGGCAGTCGACCGTGCGTACGACGGCGTTGGCCGCATTTCGTTTGAAAAGGCGTTCTACCGCCACGACATCGCCCATCGCGCATTCGAGCGCTGAGCTGGGTCGATGAAATCAGCCAAGGGCGTCGCCGAGGATCTCGATTCTCGGCGACGTCCTGCCACATGGACATTTCTCGCGCGAGACAAACCGCGCCTTGAGCCCTGTGCGGTAGCGGACGAGTGGCTGCGCCTCGAGGCAGAGTGTCGTTACGACAAGCTCTCCGCCGATGATTTCGGGGTATATGCAGTCCTCCCATACATGGAAGCCGTCGTGTCGGGAGCATTCGCATCCGATGGTGCCTATGCCGCCGGTCTCGGGGATTCCAAGAAGGGCGATGGATTCGCCGGTGCGGACGTTTCGGATTGCGCTGTGCGAACATTCGTAGACGACGGACAGCGCGCCTTCACCGTGCGGAACGCTGCATATCCCCGCCTTGCGCGCTCCGTGGTAAAGTCCGAAGCTGTCGCCGGTGAAGAACCCTTCGCCATCGGGCATAGACGCCCTGTCGCCCTGCGACGCGCCTGCGGCGGAAAATGCGCGCGCCACGCATTCCGCCCACACCAGCAGGTCTCCCTTTGTGTAGGGAGTGGCGAACGGTTTGCCGGAACCGCGGTGAACCTCGAGGATGTCGCGGTATCCGACGCAGAGGAGGGGAAACGGGGAATCAGGAGAGGCAAGGTCGTCCGCAGTCACAAACGGAAGGCGGACGATGTCGGCAATGCTGGAAACGCCGTCGACGGACGACACTCCGCCCTTGGCCAAAATCGCCCTGTAGCGCTCGCTGGTCCAGGCCCTGCGGAGCGTCTTCGCAAGGCGCGAGTCGCGCACCTTGTCCAGCTCCGTGCCGGACAGCGTTTCGGCTCTCCTGTTCCACATCGCCATTACATCACGCGCTCAACGGTGATTTCGGGGTCGATCTCCTGGAGGGCGGTTTCTATGCCCTGCTTGAGCGTCATCATGGCGAAGGGACACGAGCCGCAGTGCCCGACGAGCTTGAGGTACACGACCTTTCCTTCTATCTTGACGAGCTCGCAGTCTCCGCCGTCGGCCTGGAGCCCTCCGCGGAGTTCATTTAGTTTTGCCTTGATCTTCTCTTCCATTTTTTTGTTTCCTTGTTCAGTTGTTTGAAATGTCGTCTCAGAGCGCCGCCGTCTCGATCCGCAGCTTTTCAAGGAGGGCCGAGCAGGCCGCGGTGTCCCTGTTCTTCGCCGCGGCGCGCAGTTCCGCTGCCGCAATCGCAGTCTCCGCGTCGCCCAGCGAAATTGCGTCGCCCTTGATCGTGTGGGCTGTGGCGGAGAGTTCTTCCCAGTCTCCGGCGGAGAGCTTCGCCCTGGCCTTCTCGAGTTTCTGGACGACGTATGCGGCGTATTTGTCGTACAGTTCCTGCGCAATTGTCTCGTCTGCTATCTGTTCCGCCAGATACTCTTTGCAGCTCTGCTTCATTTTCGTAGCGGTCACTTTCCTTCGTTCGCGGTCGCCAGCGAGAAGTTCCATACGCCCGCACCTCGACACGTGTCTATCACGTTGACCAGATACTCGTAGGGGGTTTCCTTGTCGGCCCTTATGATCACGGCCTGTCCCGAGTAGAACTTCGCGATGCGCTCAAGCCTCTCGCCGAGCTGGGTGAGCGTGAGCTCAGCGCCGTTGACGCGGACCGAGCCGTCCTTCGCGACGTTTGCGATGATCTCGCCTGGGAGGCGGTCCGGCTCGTCGGCCGTCTTGGCGGACGGGAGCTTGATCGATATCTCGCTTTCCCACTGCGAGAAGACGCTCACCGTAACGAAGAAGCAGAGCAGGAGGAAGATCACGTCGAGCATCGACGTGAGCGCGAGCGCTGGCGCCTTGGAGGCGTGTTCAACCCTGATTTTCATCGGCTGCTACCTCCAGCCTGGCCACTAGCCGCTGGGCGCGGCGGCGGAATATTGCGTGGAAAACGAGCGCGGGAATCGCGACGACGAGTCCGAAGATCGTCGTGACGATCGCCTTGGACACGCCCGCTGCGAGCACGACGGGCTTGGCCCCCGCCGTGACGTCCGTCGCGATGCCGCCGAACGCCTGGAACATGCCGAGCACCGTCCCGAGAAGTCCGACGAGCGGCGCGATGGCCGCGATGTCGGCAAACCAGTCCGCCTGCGAGTACAGCTTCTGCGCGATGCGCGAGCCTTCAGCCTCGGGGTCTTTCGCCGCACGCATGCGGTTGAGCGACTCGCGCAGGAACGCGCGCGCGCGCTGCGCAAAGAGGACGTAGAGAACGAGCGCGAGCTCGACAACCGATATTCCGGCGAGGACCCACATCAGCGGGCCGCCGAAATTCCAAGCCTGTTCGAATGTTATGCCGTTCATTTGATTTGCCTTGTTTCTTGTTTTGAAGTTCGCCCGGGGAGCGTCAGTGGCGGAAGGAGCGCTGGCCGGTGAAGACCATCGCGACGCCCGCGTCGTTGCAGCAGTCGATGACGTCCCAGTCGCGGATCGCGCCGCCGGGCTGGACGATGGAGGTTATGCCCTCGCGGATGCCGACTTCGGCGCCGTCGCGGAAGGGGAAGAACGCGTCCGAGACCATCGCGCAGCCGGGGAGGCCGCCTTTTTCGGCCTTGGTCTGCTCCATGATCTCGGCCTGCTTCTTCGCGCCGTCCTCTTCGCCGAAGGCGAGCCTGAGGTCGTTGAAGGGCTTCTGGTACTTCTCCCATGCGATCCAGTCGGCGTGCTTCGTGTAGGCCTTGTCGCGCGCGATTTCCGCGACGCCGACGCGATCCTGCTCTCCCGTGCCGATGCCGACGGTCGCCCCGTCCTTCACATAGAGGACCGAGTTGGACGTTACGCCCGCCTCGACGAGCCAGCCGAACACGAGGTCCTCGTACTCCTTGGCGGTGGGAAGGCGGGCGATCTTGTATTCCCTGAACGAGACCTCTCCCGTCTCCTTGTTCGTGATCTTGCGGTTGCAGTACGCGGGCATCATGTCCTCGGGCCTGCGCGCCTCCGCGCAGAACGACGTCTGGGCGACTATTCCGCCGTCTATAAGCGACTTGAAGTCGATTACCTTCTTCGCGACGAAGTCGGTGAGGCGAGACATGTTCCTGATGCGGAAGACGCGCAGGTTCTTCTTCGTCGAGAAGAGGTCCATTACGCCTGGCTTGAAGTCCGGCGCCACGACGACTTCGGCGTAGTTCTCGACGATGAGCTTCGCCGTCTCCATGTCGCACTCGCGGTTAAGGGCGATCGCGCCGCCGAACGCGGCGAGGCGGTCTGCCTTGTTCGCGCGGAAGTACGCCTCGGCGAGCGTGGAGCCGGTCGCAACGCCGCACGGGTTGTTGTGCTTGACGATGACCGCCGTCGGCTTTTCCATCAGGTAGCGGAGGATGTTCAGCGCGTTGTCGGTATCCGTAACGTTCGTCTTGCCTGGGTGCTTGCCGGACTGGAGGAGCTCGGGAACGGACGCGAGGTACTGCCCGGCCTGCAGCATTTCGACGTCGCCGAG
Source organism: Lentisphaerota bacterium (assembly GCA_015061665.1). Classification (GTDB taxonomy): domain Bacteria; phylum Verrucomicrobiota; class Kiritimatiellia; order RFP12; family UBA1067; genus UBA1067. The sequence goes on along the minus strand of SUWC01000095.1, from coordinate 546 downwards.
AACAAGGTTGCCGTTGACGAGCCTGTAGAGCGCGGCTTCCTGCCCGGGGTTCTCGCCGTAGCGCAGGCCCTTCTTTTCCCCGTTAATGTCCCACGTGACCTTCTCGTAGCTGAAGGTCTGGCGCGAGTCGCCGTCGATGAACGAAATCTCCATCTTCGGCGCGAAGTGGTCCGCCTCGATGGTCCTGTATGCTGCCTTAAGATCTTTCATTCTGTGCCTTTTAGTGGATTTCTCGTTAAATTATACCATAAAAGGGGCGATAGATAAAGGGAGGACGTGATTACCCTACGGCCAACGCATTAAAAGCCGATCCTTCCCCTTCGGGGCCCCTGGATCGTTTTTTAATGCGTTGGAAGTGTCTCAGCAACCAGCAGCCAGCAGCGCAGTGTCCAATCCGGATGGTCGTGGCGCGTCTAGTTCGACCCTAGGACATACTAGGGGCAACAAATCGGCCGCGCCCGATCATCTTTTGTGCGTAGGCATCGAGCCTACGCTCCGATGGCTTTTCCCTGCATGCGGGCCGAGGCAGTGTTGATGCTCTTGCCG
>SUWC01000094.1 GCA_015061665.1 Lentisphaerota bacterium | reverse complement strand
TTTCTTTGCTCCATCCTGAAGCGCCCCAGTTTGATTGCAGCGTGGGTGTGCAAATCGGCGTCCATTCGCCTCCATTGAAACGTGCCTCGACCGTGTAAGTGGCGCCAAGAGCCGCGAAACTGTATAGCCTAAACGTCAGCACCGATGCAGAGGTAAGCGTGTATGGACCAGGGAACGTGTATGTTCCCCCGGCGGTAGGCTTGACGAACAGAAGGTTCCCGTCATAGCCTTCGCTGTCGGTTGCAATGGATATGCTGTCGCTTGTCGAAGAGCCTTCCGACTCGGAGAAGTCGTCGAGGAACGTCGATGGCGTTGTCGCGGTTCGCGAAATCGAGACGGTGAAGCCGGAGAGATTGTTGGTGTAGAAATCGGGGAAGTGCCAGTTCAGCGAGAGGCTGGTTCCGCTTACTGTCGGCAACGGATCTACCTGCGGCTTCGCGCGCGGGTAGTGTCCGACGAAGACGTTCTGTATTGTCGTGCCGTTGATGTTGTAGTATCCGTCGTTGCTGCCTCCCCAGCCGTAGTTGAGGTAGATGTACGTGTCGGTTCCGTCATTCGCCCAGCCGTGGCCCACTACTGCATGCCCGGGGATTGTGACTTGGACAGGAACGCCGTTCATGATGTCTGCTTGGACTCGAGCGTCCGTGGGGGAGACCCACGTCCCTTGCGTGTACCAGTCGGAGGCGTTGGCCGCAACTGTGCCGTAGTTCGCGCTGGAGCCGCCAACCCCAAATGACATGTGCGCAAGTACGTCCGCAAGCATTATGAGTCTGGAAATTGGGCAGCGCGTGGCCTCCGGCACAGTGCCGCGCAGGTCGGTAAAGGTCTTCCAAATCGACCATCCTGTCCCTGGCCTTTCTGGGTCAGGAACCCATTCGCCTCCCGCATCTGAGGGATAATCGTCCTCAAGCGCATTCCAATCAATCGGGATGTTTCCGTCGAAGCGGAGCGGAAATCGCGTCGTAAGGTTATTGGCATCCGTGAAGTTGTGGGTGAAGGAGTCAATGCGGTCGATGCGGACAGGCCAGCGGAAGTGCCTGAAGCCCTGCGCGGCTGCCGTGGCGACGCATCCGCAGGGACACCGCCCGCGATAGGCACCCAAGTCGTTAGTGCTTGCTTCATGCACAGGCGCGTAGTCGTTGTAGGGCTGGCACTGGTCGTAGTGGGACTCGAGGAATGACTGGACGACGACTGCATCGGGGGATACGTCGTCCGCCGCCGCAAGGAGGGAGGGCGTGCGTTTGGAGAGCAGCTTTGTCCATCGCGCATTGCGTGTTCCGCCTTCCTGCGCCTCTGCCTTGGCGACGGAGGCGGAGGCTCCTTCGAGGACAGTGAACGCGGGGGACTCTGGGTCGGGCTCTGCAAAGTCGTTCGTCGAGAAGCCGACGATTGGGTCGACGAGGTCGCTGCCGCTGAGGATGACGTGTCCGTTCGGCGCGAGCGCGACAATCCAGAGTCCGTCGCGCCTTTTTGCGCCAGCAACGCCTCTTCCCTTCAGGACGGATGAGCCGATTGCGTCTGCGGAGACGAAGGACTCCGCGGCCTTGAGCGCATCCGATTCGGAAACAGGGGCGGAGTGCGCCTTGGCGGCTATGGAAATGAAGAACAGCGCGGCTATGCCTTTGGCGTTGAGTGTCATTTGGACTCCTCCTACAAGTCCATTATACCAAAAATGTGGCTCTTTGTCTTCCGCCGCCGCTCGTGGAGGTTCCCCAATTTTACTTTGGGCTGCCGAACCATTGCGACCCCCTGCGCGGTTTTGGAAAAACTCCGACGGTTGATGTTCTCGCGCAGACGCTTGCGCGCCCTGCGGGTTCGGCTTCGCCGAAGGCGTCGGGTTGGGTGAGCGCAAAGCGCGAACTGCGAAGCAGTCGCCAGGCCCCGCGCGAGAGCCCAAACGCTCGGAGTTCAATTACAAACCGGAAGTGGTTTTTTTGGGGGTGTGGCCGTTTTCATGCCAGAAAAAGTGGGGAATCTTCAAGGCAGGTGGAATGTGTACGGCCAACAGAATCAAACAAATCGGTATCTCGCGAGGTGGATGGTGGGTAGCTCGGGAGGCCTAAGCGGGTGATGCGAGCGCGCCAACTGCCTCGCGGCTATCTGCGAAGCAGGTGAAAGCTTCGTCCGAGGCGCTTCAAATCAGGCTGTTTCAGCAGCATCGATTTTTGTTTACCTTCAAGCGGGTGTGTTACGCACTTTACTTTGAATTGATGGCTCTCTCGCTTCGAATCTGCGCGCGGCTCGTTGAGGTTGAGCGTGATGCGCGAGGAGAGTATGTCCGCGTCTCCAAGCAATCACACCCCATTGGAGATCACAGCAATCAAAGATTGCGCCATCACCTACTAGGATGATACACTTCTCACAAACAACGCATCCACACTATCTCCCACGTCGATGCGCCAGAATACTGAGGGCGCTCCTGGGGTGAGAAGACAGAGTGAGTTGAAGCGTGAAGTACCACCCTAAATCTCTCGGAAAAATGGTATAATTGTCAACGACGAGACAGACAACAAAGGAAAATCCATGACCTCATACAAACTCGTTATGCCGGGCGACCTCAACCACTACGGATTCCTCTTTGGCGGGAAGATGCTGATGTGGGTCGACGAAATCGCGTGGATGGCCGTGAGCGGGGACTACCCCGGATGCCACTTCGTCACCGTCGGGATGAGCGAGGTCACGTTCCGCAAGAGCGTACATCCGAAGTCCGTCTTCCGCTTCGAGACGAAGAAGGCTCGCGTCGGCCGCACGTCCGTCACATACCACGTCGAGGTCTTCCGCCGCCACATCGAGTCGAGCGACGAGACAGGCGTCTTCACGACGGACATCACGTTCGTCAGGATCGGAGCGGACGGCGCGAAGATGCCGATAGGGGAGGGGCGTTCATGATGGTTCCGAAGCCAGCGTCGAGGGGTTGATCGACTACTCGGGCACCGAGGCGACGAGGTCGTGGACTACAGCAACGGCGAGTGGGTCGTGCAGTCGGCCGGCGGCGAGGAGATCGCCCGGCTCGGTTGCCTTTCATTCGCCTTTGGTGCATCATGTGTTGCGTGGCAAAAAGCCACAGAAAGGAAAACACATGAGTAAACAATGGAATCCCGACGGAGGCTTCCCCTCTGCCGAGCAGATCGAGAGGATGGTCGCGGCCGAGGTGAAGCATCTCGCCGAAGCGGAGTACGCGCGCCAGCGCGGAATCGAGGAGAAAAGCGAAAGCCGCAGAGACCGCCTACGCGCGGCCTACAGGCTTCAGCACCGGGAGGTCGGGCGCAAGGTCAACCTCGACGCCGTCTTCGCCCTGGTGGGCAACGTGGCGGCGATCACGCTCAGCGCGTGGCGGGGGCTCTTCGCCCTCGACATGGTAGCCCTTGCCGACGCGGGCAGCCGAGAGGACTTCGACAACCTCGAGTTCCTCGTGACCCGCGCGCTCGGCGAGCTGAACGGCGTGAAGAACCTGCTCGCCCTCGCCCGCCGCCTCGCGTAGCGGGCGGCTTCAATCTGTCCTGCGCCGGGCGGTTCACCGCCCGGTTTCCGCGTGTCGGGCTTTTCCCGTCGTGATGGGCAAGCGCCCGCCCCTCGCGTCGGAACGCAACACAGGCCAACGTCGCGCGTCCTGCTCCGTTACATCTCCGTCAATTTGCGCAATTCCTCACGAAGGCGCTCGGCTTCCGCCTCGTTGCCGTGCTGAACCGCCCACTCGAGCAGAAGGTCGGTGCGCTTGATCTTCTCGATGAGATCGTCTCTCTGCGGCATTGCCATGTTAACATTCTCCTTTCGTCCAGGCATCAAGCATGGCCCGCGCTATCGATCCGTGGCGGGGAATCTCCGGAAGGTGCTCGCGGTCGAACCAGCCCGACTCGATGACCTCCTCGCCGTCGGGCGTCATGTCGCGGAACGTCTTGCGGAGGTTCTTCACTGTTCATCCTCCACAGGTTCAAATCGCTTCATAGTCCTGCCGTCGCGCTCTATGGTCTCGAAGAACATCTTGGCGGGGCGCACCCAGAGTCCGCGTTCCCCGTAGAGCGCGCGGTACACGACCATTTCCTCCAGCGTCTCGGAGTCCTTTGCGAACCCCTCGAGCCGATAGAGATTTCCTTTGAAATGCCGGAATGTCCTTCCGACGAGCTCTGTCTGTTCTTCTGTCATGATTCCACCCTTGATCCTTTGCTAAATATTATACCAAAACAGGCAGTTTGGAAGGTGATGGCGCGTGCTGCATGGCGCTTCGCGTGACCACGACACCCGCCCGCTTCGAGGCAGGGGGTTCCGTCGCTCCGCGACGGAACTAAGTTGAGTTCCATGAGCGTGGATTCCAGTCCTCATGCTTAAAAAATGATATAATGTGGAGGTGTTGTAATAAAGGCCATGAAGGGAAAATGGGCATGAAGACTGTAGTGCTGTCGATATTTGCGGCATTGGCCGCTTCGAGTTCTGTAGGCTCCGAGACGATAAAGCTTCCGGCTCCCGACGGGGATTCGGGCGTCACCGTCACGCAGGCGCTGAAGGCGCGACACTCCGAGCGGGCGTTCGCGGACAAGGAACTCTCGCCTGAGCTGCTTTCGGGTGTCCTGTGGGCGGCAAACGGATTCAACCGCCCCGACAAGCGCACGAATGCTACTGGCCTCAACAAGCAGGAGATAATGGTCTATGCGATTATGAAGTCAGGCGCGTATCGCTACGACGCGAAGGGGAATGCGCTCGTCAAGGTGTGCGACGACGATCTGCGCCTGGCCGTCGCCGGACACCAGAAGTTCGCCGCGGACGCTCCCGTCTCGCTTCTCATCGCGGCGGACGTGAGCGATCCGATTTATACGAGTGCGCGCGTCACGCTGTCCAACTACGACGCGGGGATCGTTTCCGGAAACATCTACCTCTACTGCGCGGCGAACGGACTCGCAACGGTGTGCAGGCGTTCGATGGACAACGACGCTCTCAAGAAGGCGCTCAAGCTTTCCGATAAGACGATCCTTCACCTCAACCACCCGGTGGGATATCCGGCGGACGGGAAGGGCTATGCTTCCGGCGCGTCGTCGGCGAAGGCCGGGCGCAACCGCGAGGCGATGCGTCTTTTCGAGAAGTGCATCAACACGAACGATCTGGAGCTGGGACGGAGGCTGATTTCCGACAAGGCGGCGTTCGACACGCCTGTATCGCCGACCCCGCTCTACGGGGCGGAGGGATATCTGAGCGTCGTGACGCTTATGAGAAAGAGCTTTCCCGACGTGCAGTGGAAGCTCGTAGACATGGTGTCCGACGAAAAGACGGTCGCTGTGCAGTGGGAGTGTTCCGGCACATTCAACGGCGACGCGCCGTTCGCCGGGCTCCAGCCCAACGGCCGCAAGTTCTCCACCACCGTCATGAACTTCTATTCGTTCGACGACGAGGGAATGATATTCAAAGACGTCGCCGCGACCGGCATCGCCGGCATTCTGCAAGGCATCCGTGTTCATCGCCCGTAATTGCCACTTGTGGGGGCGTACTGCAGAATCAACAGCAATTGTTGTCACAAACAGGGGGGGCGCTTGGTTTGTGCCAATTGACATGTTGTCTATTGGCACAAACAAGGCAAGATGGTATACTATGTGCCGTGACTGCATATGATATTATTTTCGATGAGGCCATCGGATACTATGGCCTTTTCCGAACATCCCAAGCCCAAGGTCTTGGTGTGTCTGGGGCTGCCGTATTGAGTCTTGCCAAGCGAGGCAAACTGCTGCGCATCGCGCATGGGTTGTACCGCATTGACAAGTATGTACCGCAACCTGATGGACTTGACTCTTACGCCATTGCTGTTGCCAGAGTTGGCGAAGACGCATATCTCTGGGGACCTTCCGTGCTTCAGGCTCTGCATCTCTGCCCTACCGACCCGGCAAAGATATACGTCGCAACGCCTGCGAGATTCAGGGGGCGTCTGCCAAACGGCATAATCCTCAAGAATTGCGCGAAACCGCGTGACGTCGATTTCATCGAGGGAATACGGGCGCAGAGCACAGACCAGGCGATTCTTTCCAGCCAGCACATAATCATGTTCGACAGGCTGCTTGAAGCGGTGGAGAATGCCAAGGGCAAAGGCCTGCTCAACGATTCCCAAGCGCACAATACGCTCAAGGAGCTTTACAGAAATGACTAAGAAACCGAATTCACGGGCGAATCTGGACCGCGCAATTGAAAGGCTTTTCGGCAATTACGAAAAGTCCCTCGAAACGAGAAGCATAATGGCAAACGCCATCGTGGGGCAGATGTTGCATAGACGAGGCTGTTGCATGGGCGAACGAATTGATAGCGTCCATTGCAAAGGCTTGAAGGAGATCCCGAGATGAACGTGCGCAGACATATTTACGAAATCCTGCAGCCGGATGACGGGAATTCGACGTTAAGCCGTCTTTTCGATCTGCTGATAACGGCATTGATAATGGCAAGCGTTGTAATTGTCTTTGCATCAACGTTCGACCTGCCGCAAGGCGTCATGCACACCCTGTCCATATTGGAAGGCGCGGCCTCAGTCGTGTTCACCGCCGAATACGTCCTGCGGATTGCCACGGCGGACTTTCTCTATCCAGAGTGCGGGGCCATTCGTTCGCGCTTAAGATACGTCTTGTCGCCGATGGCGATTGTGGACTTCGTCGCCATACTTCCGTTCTGGCTTCCGATGCTTCTGCCCGGAACAATGCTTGGCGTCCGGGCGCTCAGGCTGGTGCGTCTGCTGCGGATCTTCAAGTTGAATCGCTATTTCGACGCAATGAAAGCGATTGGGGATGTAATAGTGGACAAGAAGCGTGAATTGCTGGGCTCCCTCTTCTTCGTCGCAATTCTCATGCTGATTTCATCTCTACTGATGTATTCCGCCGAGCATGAAGCTCAGCCGGAGGTGTTCCGCAACGCATTCTCCGGCCTTTGGTGGGCTGTTGCGACGCTCACGACCGTCGGCTACGGCGACATCTACCCCGTTACGGCATTCGGCCGGATTGTCGGAGCGTTCATAGCTTTTTCAGGACTTGCTGCGGTGGCCATCCCGACGGGCATAATCACGTCAGGGTTGAGCGAACGGATATCAAAATCCATCGCGTCCGAAGACAAAGCGGACAACGACATAAAAGTCCTCGTCCACAGGCAAAGCCGCAAACTTGACGAGATAGCCGCGCAGCTCGACTGCATTCTCAAGCAGAATTCCGACGAAAGGAAAAGCGAATGAAAACCAAGCATTATGTCCTGATAGGAATTGCCATCGCGTTCTCCCTGCTGCCGGCGATAGCGCCGTCGCTTCTATCGGTGGCGATAATAGGTGCGCTGATCGGTCTTTTGACGGTATTCTGGACTCTTCGCGAAGTCGATGCCGAAAGCCGCCGTTTCAAAGAGGACATCAAAAAGGCAGAGGGAGAAGCCGCAAAGGCCCGCGAGGAGCGCGACGGCGCAGTCGCCCATGCCGAGGAGCTGGACAAGTTCTTCAACGACAACGGCTATGCGGAACTTGCCGAAATACGGCAGAGAATAGACGTGGAGAGCGCGGAGTTTGACAAGCAGATCGAGACGAAGCGGCTGGAGTTCGAGCAGGAGATGGAGCGGCAATGCGCGGAATACGAGCGCGAACTCGCCGAGAGGAACGCCCGGCAGGAGCAGATACTCCAGGAGAAGACCGCGCTTGAGATGCGGCTTCAAAAGGAAATAGAGAGCCTGACCTCGCGGCGCGACGGCGCATTGGAGTTTGTGCAGAAGTTCGATGATGCGCAGAAGAAATACAATGCTCTCATCGGCAAGTTCACGCGGGCGAAAAAGAACTTCGAGGCGGTCGAATACTGCCTTGGGAACTGGATGCATCTTGATGGCAAACCGATAGAGGTCTTGAATGCCGAGGCCGCTCTGACCGACCAGGAATCGCTCGAGCCAATCGGGGAAATCGACATCAAGGCGTTTTCCATCCCCGACTTGCGGAAAGAGGCCAAACAGATATCCAAGCGCATCGACGCAATCTGCGACGAGTTCTCGACGCGCTACCAGACGAAGGCTCTGAAGTCCCTATACACGGTGACCGTCATATACCTCAAGATCGAACTTCGCGTGATACTTGAGGAACTCCGCTACAAGGCCCAGGAAGAGGCGATTAGCAAGGTGGGGAAACTGATGCTCCGCGTCCGCCAGATTTACGAGGACGGAAACAGGACGATTCTGCCGACAGTCGCCGCGTTTCTCGGAGAGCTTGAAAAGATATTCATCGATGCCGTGAAAGTGGAATACCTGTGGTATCTTCGTAAGGAACAGCAGAGGCAAGAGCAGATAGCCTTGCGCGAGAAGATGCGTGAGGAGCGCGAGGAGCGTCTTCGCCTCGAAGAGGAGCGCAAGCGTGTTGCCGAAGAGGAAGCGAAATATGCCGCCGAACAAGAGAGATTGCGGCTCATGCGCGAGGAGGCTGCAGCCAAAGCCGCCGAGGAGATGGCGAAGAACGGGGAGCAGTCTGCGGAGACGACCGAGGCGCTTGCGGAAATCGACGCCCAGATTCTCAAGGTTGAGTCCAACCTTGGCGAGGTCGCCGTCCAGCGCGAAGAAATCGCAAAACGCCAAAACGGAAAGGCTGGTACGGTCTATGTCATAAGCAATCTTGGCTCCTTCGGGCCGGATGTGTTCAAAGTCGGCATGACGCGCCGTCTTGAGCCGCAGGATCGGGTCGACGAACTCGGCGACGCCAGCGTACCGTTCGAGTTCGACGTCCACAGCTTCATCTTCTCGGAGGATGCCGTCGGGCTGGAGGCGAAACTGCACGAGCGGCTTGCGGAATGCCGCGTCAACAAGATAAACGTGCGCAAGGAGTTCTTCCGCGTTTCACTTGACGACATCGAACGTCTGGTCCAGGAGACCGACCCGACAGCATCGTTCAACCGTACTATGGCCGCAGAGGAATACCGCGCATCAATGAGCGGAGTGGAGATCGGCGAAGTCCAGCAGACGCCGGGCGCCGGACAGGAAAGCGAGGTTGACGAATGACGCCCGTCGTAAAGGCCGTGCTTGCGCTTTCCGCGCTTTGCTTCGCGGTCGCCATCGGGTCGGTGGCAGCGCATCATGCCCGTGCCGACAAGCACTATTACAGGCTTGTACACGCGGGCCGGAACGAGAACCACGAGCTCGTCGTGTCGGAGTACCACAAGCTCCCGGCATCGCTCCGCGATCGTCCGCTCGTCAAGAGTTTCTACGAGGAAGCCCGAAAGCAGATCGGCGACGTCACCCATTTCGACTTCTTCCCCACGACCGAGTCTGCTGATTTGTATGCGCTCGCCATATTCGCTTTGGGAGCGTTCTGCGTATTCCTATGGGTCGTCCCCCGGACGCCGAAGACAAGAAAGCTCTACTCGAAGGAGAATACCGCCGTGCCGCAGAATTCGCCCACGGAAGGACAGTTGGCGTTCATTCGCAGGATAAACAACGGCATAATTCCTGCAGGATTGACGAATGCGTCCGCCGCCATGATGATCAAGGAGTACATTTCAAGGGTCGGAATGGAGACGAGACGGCAGAGGATCGACATATCGCCGTCCGAACTCATGTCCGGTTCTATGTCATACCGCGAAAAGATGCGTGTCGAGCGTGAAAGGAAACGAGCGCAAGAGCAACTTGCCCGGCAGCAAGAACAAGAACGGCGACGGCTTGAACGCGAGGAACAGCGCGAGAAGAAGGCTGCGGACAGGCTTTATGAAAAACGCATTGCCGAAGAGGAGCGACTCATAAAAGCGCGAGACGAGCAGAAAGACGGAACAACACGCAAGACACGTTCCGCAAAAGCACAAGCCATCCAAGAATTCCAGTCGCTTGTCAACGAAATCCTTGCGGACAAACAGATCAATCCTCAGGAGGTAAGGCAGTTGAAAGCATGGCTAATGGCCAATAGACAGTCGCCGGACGATTTCGCGCAAATGTTCAAGCTCATTGACGAATCTCTTGTCGACGGGATTATAGATGCCGACGAAACGCAGGCAATCTATGAGGGCGTTATCGATTGCCTTATAACATTGCGTGAGAGGAGATAGGCTTGAGCGCACATCAAGACATCTCCATAAGGATTGAAATTCATGGGACTTGTCAAAACCAGAAGATTGGCTCGGCACTCGCTTCGCTCGGCGTGTTCGCTTCCCCAAGGGTCGCGAACCCCCGCAAGGGGCGGTTACGCGATGCAGAAGCAGCAGAAATATCCCCCGAACGAAGTGAGCCGCGTAGCGGTCGCTATGAGGGGTACGAAGGCGGGGTTGAAGCCGCCGTTGCCGAATAGCCGACAGCAGCCCAATTGGGTGTCGGAGCCGTCGAAGTTGATGAAGATGGCGATGGCGATGGGCGAGTACCGTATGGTATAATTTGAGCGGAGACAGGAAATGAAGCGAGAAGAGAACCAGACGGTCGAGTACAAGGAGTCCTGGCACGAGAAGTACCTGGAGTGGATCTGCGGCTACGCGAACGCCAAGGGCGGGACGCTGTACATCGGCATAGAGGACGGAACCAAGAAGCCCGTCGGCGTCAGGAATCCCAACAAGCTGATGGAGGACATCCCCAACTCCATACGCAACACGATGGGCATCGTGGCCGACGTCGCGTTGCTCAAGAAGCAGGGCAAGGATGTGATACGGATCAAGGTCGCAGCAAGCGCCTTCCCAGTCAGCTATCAGGGGCGCTTCCACTATCGTACGGGATCGGTCAAGATGCTGCTGACAGGGCCGGCATTGACGCAGTTCCTGATGGAGCGATCCGGGCAGGAATGGGACTGCGTGTCCTGCTTCGGCGGTTACCGGGCGGGCGACTTCACTTTCATCGCGCTCAAGAACCTCTATGAAAAGGTGAACGGCGCAAAGATGAGCAAGGTGGATTTTCTATCATTCGGACTCGTCACGGAGACGGGCGTGATGACAAATACCGGCGCGCTGCTGGCTGACGAATCGCCGATACGTCATTCTCGCGTGTTCTGCACGCGCTGGAACGG
>SUWC01000093.1 GCA_015061665.1 Lentisphaerota bacterium | reverse complement strand
CGCAGCGTACTCCGCGTTAGTCCTCGCCGGATCGTAGGTCACGGCCAGATGGTGCCACTTCCCGTCGTGCATCGCAGACGCGAACTTGGTCATCCTCCGCCCGCCAAGCTTGGCCATCTCAACATCCCCGTCCGAAATCACCGACTTGTCCGGCTTTAGCCATATCGCCAGCGTGTAAGATCCTTTGGGGGAAACGACATCCGGCAACGCCGCAGTGGTCTCGATCGTGGCACGCGACGACAGCGAAACAAGCTTCAGGCACTTCCCTCGCCCTGGCTCGGCGAGGATTGCGCATTCCTTCATCACCAATCCGTCGTTATTCTCAAAATCCCATTTCGCCGCAGGAAGATTCTCGACAGCATTGGTTGAATCCGCCGCCAATCCCGACAGCGGAACCATCGCCGCAGAAAACATCAGCACAACTAAAGTCAAGCAATTATTCATAAGACAAATTCCAACCCCAATACCGCATCGCTCCACGCGGCAGATTTGCCGCGATACGGCGCCCGTTTAAGCGCCCGCCCGTCGACAGCGCTTTGCGGGATGCGTTCAGTCTCACATATTTGCAACGAACGTACACCGCTTGCCGATGTTGTCGCGGACAATGGCCTGCCACGCAGGATTCGGCGCGGCTTCCGCAGGAAGCGGCTTAGGCGAAAAGTAGTCGTACTGCACAAGCGAAAGCTCGGCGTGGTCTGGATATTCCCGAAGGAGCGCATATCCGATGTCGCCCCAATGCCCCGTCGAAGGTAGGCAGGCAGTGTGCCCGACGCGGCAATCGTTCCAGTGCGTCAGGGAACGCGTGACGTACCACCGATGGTCGTGTCCGTGGATATACCCGCAGCAGGCGGTAGGCGCGTCTTTCATCCCCATGATCAGCTCGCCGAACTTACGCGCCGAACCGGACGTGTTGCCCTTCCCCGGCTCGCCAAGCTCACCTGCCGGATGGTGTGCAAGGACAAGCAGCGGACGTTTCGAAGCGGCGCACTCGACCTTGAGCCATTCGCGTTGGGCGTCGTCAAGCGTTCCAGGCGTAATCCACTTGTCTGTCTCCTCCGGCTGGTCGAGGGTATCGGCCATTATGTAGTCGAAATACGCGCCGTGGACTTTGCTGACGATGCGTCCGGGAACGAGCGAGCGATCGGCGTACTCCGGCCAGCGTTCGAGGAAATTCTCGCGGCGGTCGTGGTTTCCCATGCCGATTGTAACCTCTATGCCGGCGTCGAGAACTGGCTGAAGGAGACGTCGCGAAAGCTCGTAGTCCTCCTTGCGCCCCCAAAGATACGCAAGGTCGCCCAAGATGAACATCTTCGCAGGAAGTGGATCAAACGCAAGCACGTGCGCGATGCACTCCGCGAACTTCACGCCTTGGTATTCCGGGGAATTCCACGCCCCCACATGGCAGTCCGACAGAATCGCGACCAGAGTCTCGTCCATGCGCAGTTTGCCGAACGACGGGATTCCCGTACATGCACCCGCCCCTACGAGGGCGGCACACGCCGTACCGCGCAGAAACGCCCTGCGCGAAATCGCTCCACCGCGATTGCCATTGCTAAGATTGTCGATTGCCGTTTTTTCTTTCATAGCCATTATACGATATTGGTGCACTCCCGCACAACACGGACTATCGAACGCCAGACACAAGCTGCCAGGGCTTGAGCGAAAACCTCTCGGAACGTATCTCTCCAGGGAGGACCACATCGGCTTCCTGCATTTGGCCGGATGTGTTTACGAGATAGTAGTAATTGCGTCCGCCAACCTCCTTTTGTCGGTAGACAACGTTCGGATTTGAGGACTCCGCATCATCAAACACAACTGCGGGCAACCTTCTGAACGCCCTTGCAAACTCAACCATTTCCGGCTCCATGCCGTATGATCCGACAAGAAATCCGCCGCGCGAAAATGCCTGTATGTCGTTGTGCTTCAAGGCCAGCGCATACATTCGCACGGCGTTCCTGCCGGACGCATTGAGGCAAGACACCCGCCATGCGCATTCTGTCAGCCATTCACATGAAAGAGAACGTCCGCCATTGCGCGTTCCGATTGGCGATTCCCAATACTCGTCATGAAGGTTCAGCCAAGTGTATGCAGATTTGCCAAAGATGGAATAGTACCCCGCATCGGCATTGTAGAGTCGTGCACGATTCTCGTGCGCCTTGTCCCTGAACCTCACCCAGTCTCTCCTGTGTCGCCACCGCTGCGGATAGGCCACCGTCCCCATGACGAGGTTCGGTATGCGTTCGGCGAGCAATGCCGCGTCAATGCCGGCCTCCAGCATCTTCTGCTCGCGATAGCTTGAATCCATAAACCCCGGTTCCTCCACGTGCGCTTGCGGCATTGCATTCAGGTACAGCACCAGGTCGGAACGCGCCTTGGCGAGCCGCCGCGCAATCTGCGCGTAGAAATCCGCCAGAAAGACGCACCTCCACCGAATCCATTCCTCAAGCGCGTTCTGCCTTATCCACGCTGCATACTCGCGTCCGCGCAGCGGATTGCGGCGATCAACGGGAATTTCAATCCCCGTGGCGCGAGAGAAGGCGTCTACGGCGTAGTCGTTGTACCCGGACTCCAGTCCTCCCCACCATGGAAACGTTATCGAGGTGAGATGCAGGCAAACGCCCTTGAACGAGGGATGCCCAACCCCTTCCGCGATCAATCTGTCCACCTCCCGCACAACGGCAGACTGTACATCCGGATGAAATATGCAGAAGTTCGGCGGACTGCCGTGCCACGCGCCTGTGCCAGGCCTTCCCGTGTCGTGGATGGCGATGGCCGTGTCGTGAAGCGATCCGTCGTTCATGGATGTTTCCGTAACGATCCGCGAGGGAAATGGAATCGTCTGCCTGTTCAATGCCGGGATCAGAGACAGCCCTTCCTTGTCAAACTTCTCGTAGTAGGCTTCAAGAAATCTGTATGGATGTGGTCTCGGCTGATAGTTCTTGTCGATCATGCCGTGATACCAGCCGCCGGGATAGACGAGAATGTCTCTGCCAGTGTATTTCAGATAAGCGCACAGACGGTCTATCGTCGTCTCGAATCCGGACATCGACCTGTTGCCCGTGCCGAAGTCGAAATACCCGACAGCAGGATCCTCCCAGTAGCTCCCAAAGTGGCGAACTCGTCCGTTTACAGGCTTTGCAACATCAATTTCAGGAACAGGAAGCGCAGCAGAATCTACTTTGTACACGCGGATCTCCGAAATCGCGGCGGGAGCCGAACCCTTGGCCGTCATGGCCACAAGCGCAACATCCTCGCCATGCTGCCAATACAGGCATCTGTGCGTCAGCATCCTGCCAGTGTTCGGAATCTCTCCGCCGCAGAGATATCCGACCTGCAAGGCATAGTCGTCCTTTGGCGACGTCGAGCGCTGCACGATGATGTCAGCCGTGCGAAGACGGTCATCGGGGTAGTCTATCTCGATGCAGTAAAGCGGAGCGGATGCGTCAAGCCGAAACCGAACGGCGAATCGATCACCCGCATTCTCCCCGGTTTCGAGATACGGAACGCCGGAAAGTTCACCTGCGCGGCATTCGCCGACCGAACGGAAACGATCCGGGCCCAGCCGCCCTTCGCAGAGACGGATTTTTTCCACGAGCGTCATCGGACCAGGCATCCCGTCCGGACATCCGCCGGCTGTAGTCTCGTAGGGATTCCTCGCATTAAGCACCGTGTATCGCTCCTCTGCGAGCTCACGTCCGGACAGAGAGACGACAAAACGGTATTCTCCCGCAGGAAGATTCAGGTTCGCAACAGATTTTATCCCGTGGCGCGTCATCACGCCGGATTTCCACAGGATGTCGTCGGCTTTGTCCTTCAAGACAACCTCACCTCCGCAAAGGCTGTAGCCGCGCGGACTTGTCACGTCAATCGAAACGCTTCGATCCTCGCCCTCCATTCCGAAAGACCGGCCAGTCGCAAGAACGGCCAGCTTGCTACGTTGGAAAAGCGACAGAACCTCATCTGCATCCAACGGACGCGACCAGATCTTGAAGTCGTCCATCAGCCCGTCTATCGGCCCGCACCCAACCCCGCCGCTTCCAATCGAGAACACGTCAAAGGCCCCGTCCTCAAAATCGAACTCCAATGTCTTCCTCCTGAGTGCGACGCGCTGCGGAGAATATGAATCTCCGATCACCGGCTCCGAGCCGTCGACATAGCAGCAGGTATCGCGTTCATTCCACGTAAACACGAGGAAATGCCATCCGTCGGCGGGAGTGAATCGCCCATCCCCCATGTAGTTTCCCCTGTCGTGCCTGTCAAGACGGCACTTCGCACCCCACATCCAGAAATGAAGAGTCCCGTTGCCGGCAGACCTCGAAGAATTTGGCAGGCAAAAGAACGTCCTCCAGATTTCGTCCTTCGTGGAACGGCAAGGGAAGCGCATTCCGATCGTCTCCTCATTCCATTCTCGCTTGAACCAGAAAGATATGGCACCCTGCCTGTGGTCGACGTTGCCCTCAGCCCGGTAGGACAGCGAACTTCTCGCCTCTGCGCAAAGACGGACCGCATTCCCGCAGTAGCCGGGAACGAGGGCGGCGCCATGCGATTCACTCGCAAGTGGACTGCCTTTTGCGAAATCGGCGGAAATATCCTTGTCGAACGACGCCGAGAAGAGGAGTTCCGGCGGAGCCCGAAACTGACCGCAAAGCGTCCGCACGGCAGACAACGCCGCCAACAGAAGCACTATGCGCGCTATTTGCATTCAGAGACAGCCTTCATCGCCTGATGGATGCCTCGACGACAACAAGCGACTGCTTCGGCTTGTCCTTCGGAAGAATCATCTTGCCGTTGTCGACTTTCACTTCCGAAGCGTCGTGCAGCAACTGCGCATACAAGACACGGTCCGAGAATTGACATTCCAGTTCGCCGTCATCCGGATATTTGACAATCGCCACGTAGAGCCGGCTAGACGAATCATTCCACGTGAGCATCGTCCCGTCAGGCGGCTTTATGTCCTCCGGTGCGCGGGTGCATCCATATATGGACCTTCCGTTAAAGCGCATCCAGCGCGACATGGCCTCAAGACGGTCGTTGGCCCGCCAGTCAAAGTCTCCGCGTCCGGTCGGACCTACGTTGAGAATCAGGTTGCCGCCCTTCGAAACGGTTTCGAAGAGAAGTTCAACGAGGTCCTCAGGCGATTTCCACGAATTTTCGTCGCGCGCATAGCCCCAGCTGCCGGAAAAAGTCTGGCATGTCTCCCACACGGCGCGTCGCCCGTTTCGTATCGGCCAAGAGTCGGCCTTTTTCTGCTCGACCGTCACAAAGTCCCATCCTCCTTCGACATCGGAGAGGTCCAGCCGGTCGTTGACGATTATCCACGGCTGGAGTTTCCGCGTCAGTTCCAGAAGACCGACAGAGTCCCAGCTTGTCCAGCACTTGCCTCGGTCCGGATACGAGAAATCGTACCACAGAAGGTCGATCCTGCCGTAGTTCGTCAAAAGTTCCGCGATCTGGTCCTTCATGTACTGCACATAACGCCGCATGTCGCGCCCGGAATTGATTTCCTCGTAGCCCTTGTCGTTCGAGCCGACGCCACCCCAACACACTTCCCCTTTAGGTCGCAGCGGATGGATCGAATCGACCGTGAAGTCGGGATGATGCCAGTCGAGAAGCGAATAGTAGAACCCGATCCTCATCCCCTCTTGATGGCACACGTCGACCAGTTCCCGGACGAGATCGCGTCCAAACGGCGTGTTTGTGATCTTGTAGTCCGTGAATTTCGTATCCCACAGGCAGAACCCCTCGTGGTGCTTTGCCGTTAGGACGATGTAGCGCATTCCCGCCGACTTCGCCTTCCGCACCCATTCCCTCGCGTCGAATAGGTCTGGATTGAAATTGTCGAAATACCGCTGGTACGCTTCTTCGGGGACGACACGCCGCGTCTTGATCCACTCATGCCATGCAGGAAGCGAATAAAGTCCGAAGTGTATGAACATCCCGAACCTGGCGTCGACGAACCAGCGCATGCGCTCTGCGAACTGCTCGCGCGTCTCCGCCCCGATGCGCGCAGGCGGCGCTGGCCTTTCAACGCGCTGCGACGACTGCCCGCCTGCGGCGCACATCACCGCGGCCACGACAAAGGAACAAATCGGGATACTCTTCATCTTGTCTCTTTCGGCAGCTTAACGGACTATCATCATGAACCCGGCCTTGGAAACCGACAATGCGAGTCCACTGCCTGTTTTGAGCACTTTGACGCCCCTCTGCGATCCATCCCCGGCGCTGATGTCGACCACAAAGGAACTCTCGCCAAAGTCAACGTCTCCTTCGGCGACTATCAGGTCGTATGTTCCCGCATTCACCTTCCTGGGATTGTCGAACTCCACACGGACGGTCACAATGCCGGCGAAGGAGATGCCCTGCTCCACATGGATAGGCTCCATGTTTCCGTTCTCGTCAAAGTGTGCAACGATGCTGGAAACCCCTGACAGGTCTCCGACGTCAATGGACGAGCCTGAATTCAGAGCAGTCACGGCAGTCTTTGTCTTTGGCTCGATTTCCAGCGAAGCGCCTTCGGCGACGGAAAGCGACTGCGGCGCAAACCCGCACCACTTGCGTACAAGTCGCGCATGGACGGCCTGCGCCTCTTCCATCAAATTGGTGGTCGTGTTGTAGACTATCATTTCGGCAAGTCGGATATGTCCTTTGTACTGCTGCCTTGATGCACCCCACATCGCACCGAAATTCGACAGCCCGAACTTTGCAGAGCTGTTCATGACGACGGTGATCACATGGAAATTGCTGTCGCGACGTCCCGTCGGCCAGGCATTCCTCCGCCACGTATAGTTTGTATCGTCGCCGTCCACAAGACAGTAGGCGTCGGCCATTGGCGAATAGTTGTAAGATGTCCCGTTTGTGTCTTCTCTGAACATCTGATTGCCGGTCTCGCAGAAAACCGGGACAGCCTGAGGCGGGGTGTTGAGTCCATTGTTGCCACCGTTCCCCAACGCACACGACTCGCCTTCGACCGCGATGACAAGATGTATCTCCTTGCCATCCGCCGGATTGTTCCAGTACTTGCCGCCGCCATTCGGGAGATTCCACCTCATAAGGGCGTAGTTTTCAAAATCTACGTATTTCGATCCAGCCAGCAAACCATCGTCCCCAGACGAAGTCTTAAGCGTCGGATAGTTCGTGGTCGATTCATTGCCCAGAGGACTCGCTGTTGCATGCACGCCATTGCCGTCGGCGTCATACCAAGTGCCGACCTTGCCGGTCGCCGCATCGAACATGGTCATGTGATCCCCGTCGGAGGCATCGACATGAAATGCAGCCGCGCGCGCGGGTCCCGTCGCCACAACCGCCTTGAGCGCACCCTCCCCGACAGAGTAGTTGACGACCGTAGCCGCAACGTTGGACACGGTTGCCCTGCCGCAACCTTCCTTGGTGAACGACGTGGTGTCGGCGGGAAGAGTCATCTTTTCGACCACGACATCGCCCCCAACGTCCAAAACAGGATCGACGCCAGAAGAATAGACGAGTTCCGGGATGCTCGCGAGTGGTGTCGCGGACGGCAGGTCTTCGTTGCGCCACTTCTTCAGAAGATAGGCGACCGTCTGGTTGCGCTCGTCCACGGTGAGCCGACGGGAATAGAGAATTTCTTCGGCTATCTCCATGCCGCCGATGTGGACGGTTGAATCGCCGGTCTGGTCACGCGCCAGCATGTTGATCGTCGCTACGTTGGAGCCGAGCGACACATTGACGACATGGAAATCTGTCTGATCGGACGGGTACGACTCGTCAGCCCGATAGGGCACGCCGTCGACCTGCCAGAGCGCAGCAAGCGCGGTGCCAATGCCATAAGTCGCGACAAGCGACTTCGAGCCGAGCCTTGTGTAGTAGTTCTGCGAACACCCGAAGAACGACGGCGTAAGTACGTCCGTCTGGGTGTGCCGGTTGTTTCCGCCCTGCTCGCGCTTCATGCGCACGACGACAAACGCCTCCAGCGGCGCAATGTTGGGGTTTAGCGTCATGTACGCCGCATTTGACTTGAGATTTTGGACGCCGGATGGGTTCTCGGCGGCCTTCCATCCCCATCCGAAATCCACATAGCTGCGTCCGGACGTCGCATCCTCCCTGCGCTCCGGCGAACCCACGCCTTCTTCCTCCCCCTCAATCGCATAGCCAGCGGCGCCAGCCTTCCAGCGACGGTCCTTCCACTTCATCTTGGAGTCGACCTCCTCGAACGAATCCGCGTCGTCGGCATCAAGCCACAGCGCCGCATTGTCGGCCGGAGCCGTGGTATCGTAGGAGCCGCATCCAAGCGATACCGAGCCTCCGTTGACGGTGACGGACAACGTCGTCGGGCCGATGGAGGAAACGACCAGGTCGCCGCCTCCCTCCTTGACAAGCGTGGAGCCGTCCCGCACGGCAAAGTCGGCGACAGTAACGGAATGTCCGGATTCAACGCCGATGCTCGTGGAAGTCCCGGCCTGTACGTACTGTCCAAAAGATGCGTCGCAGTCAAACGACAAAAGACCCTGTGCATTCCAGAACCAAGGGAGGCATCCGTCCGCCAAGCCGCGTACAACAAGGCTTCCTGCGCCGTCCTTGCGCAAGCCACCTGTGCCGCTTAGGCTTCCGACTGCGGCGCTTTCCGCCTGGACCTCGATGGTCGGACGCTGCCCCACATGGACGTTCTGCATGACGGGGGCACCATACTGGATCGCCGGGAGTATCCATCTCGGCCAGACATCCCCGCCAATCCATGTGCCGCAGAATGCGGAGGGATCGACGAGGCTGTAGCTGCGCTCCTGCGTATAATTTGAAGATCGCCCCGCGGATCGGATGGTGACATTGCCAGAGACTTCGCCGGCGTCCAGAATCTTCGGCACCGTGCTCTGGCTCGAACCCAACCCTATGACGCGAGGCTCGGCAGTCGCCGATTCGGCGTCGAACACGACAATGTCGTCTGACTGGCTTGGAACGCGGACGGAAGATCCGCTGCCATCAACCCAGTTCTGGGTGGAGGAAAAGTTGTATATGCCGCTTGAATTGGCATAATTCCAACGCCAATGCGCCTCTACCGGATCTGCGGCCACGGCTGACGAACACAGCGCAACCTGGACAACAAATGCCAACACGACGTTTTTCATAGACATGATTTCCTTCCTGAAGTCTCCATTTCATGGGTTTACGAACATATTTTACCATTTCGCATAAGTCGCATAAACCCCTCACATGAGGGGCTTGCCGTGCCTTGTGCGGCGACGGCAAATATGCGATACTATGCGACATGAACATCAAGCCGATGATTGTCGTGACATTTGCGCTGCTCGCCTGCTTCACGACTGTCGCAGACGGAGATGGCGAACCACGCCTCTTCGACTGCACCGGACATGTCGCAGTTGTATGCGGCGGAACGCCGCAGCGGATCATTGCGCTGAAAGACGGCGAATCGGCAAAGTCGGCCTTTTCACGTTCGTTCTGGTTTAAGGATGCATTCCATCGCCCGGTGAGAAGCGGCGAAGTGGTGCGCATTGCCGGGGTGGTCGAAAAACCAAGCGGACCGATCCGTGAAGAGTGTCCAGACGACGACGCGTACGTTGTGACGGAACTGGAAACGCTCGGTCGCAGGAGCTTCCCAGAGCCGACGTGCGTATGCGCCGGAGACATCAACAGCGGAAATGCCATCTACAAGTTCGTCAGGGTCTCCGGGGTCGTCTCGTCCGTAATGCGCGACGAGATAAACGCGCACTGGAACTGGTTCGTGCTGCGAACACCGTCAGGCAGCGCATATGTCGCCACGCCGGAAAACGAGCACACCTTCGACGAACTCTCATCCCTGACCGACGCCGATGTAACAGTCAGCGGATACTGCCTTGTCCAGACCAGATGGCGCAAGTTGCGCGCCCACTACATGCTGCCGATCGGCGACAACGGAATAGCTGTCGTCAAGAAGGCAAAGCCTCATGCGGCAGTTCCCGATCTTCCCG
Organism: Lentisphaerota bacterium; assembly: GCA_015061665.1. GTDB lineage: Bacteria > Verrucomicrobiota > Kiritimatiellia > RFP12 > UBA1067 > UBA1067. The sequence continues at coordinate 1,017 of SUWC01000093.1, read as the reverse complement.
CAAAAAACATGGTGCCGGACGAAATAGCGCCCCTCGCGGCGACCGGAGCATGTGTTCACCGCATGAAAATCGACGGCACGGTAATCGCCCGAAGCAAAAGGTTCTGCCTGCTGCAGTCGAAGGCAGGACAGATGTTCAAAGCCGTGGCCATGACGGGGACAATCCCGCCGAGCGAGGGCGATTTCGTGTCGGCGGCAGGATTCGTATCGCTCGACTTCATCGGAGTGGTGCTTGGCGATGCGGTATTCGGTCCCTCGTCTTCAACCCAATGCGTCTGCCCTCCGGAAATCGTCCATACTGACATCGCGTCGCTGTTCAGGGAGGCGAAGAATCCCCGCGACACTTCGCCAGCAAGCGTTTGGCGCAGAGTCACAATCATAGGCAAGGTCGTGAATTCACAGGAAAGCATCGCGGCTGAAAAAGTCATGAGAATAGAAAGAGGCGGATACGGAGTGAGCGTGGACGCCTCCGCTCTTTCCGACGAAACGTTGAACGCCGCACAGATGGGGTGCATGGTGCGAATAACGGGGGTCTGCTTTGCAGAGTTCGAGACGGATCCCGTTATTACCGCATTCCCAAGATTCAGGGGCTTCACAATTGTTCCGGAGATGCGGAACGGAATCATCATAGTGGAAAGCCTACCCTGGTGGACGCCAGGGAGGCTTATGGCGGTGATTGGCACGCTGCTCGTGATGCTCACCTGGATATTCGCGTGGAACCGCATCCTGAATCGGCGTTCGGAGAAGCGCGGGCGACAGCTCTACGACGAGAGGGTCGCGCACGTGAGGACGGAGGCGAAGGTCGAGGAGCGCACAAGGCTCGCCGTGGAGCTCCACGACGCGATATCCCAGACCCTTACCGGCGTGGCGCTGCAGATCGATTCCGCCGCGCGCGCCAACGAGGGCGGCAGCGGACGCGTCGCTGCGTTTCTCAAGACATCCCAGCGGCTGGTGGCCGCGTGCCGGCGCGAACTTCAGGACTGTCTGTGGGACCTCAGGACAAGGACGTTCGAGGAGA
>SUWC01000007.1 GCA_015061665.1 Lentisphaerota bacterium | reverse complement strand
GGGCCCGGCACCTTATACCTCCGAACCCGAGCGAGTAGTGGAGGTATAAGGTGCCGGGCCCGCCCGAGGTGTCGACGAACAGCTCCTTCGTCTCGTTCTTGGCGGCGAAGAGCGGCGCGCTCGAAGGCGTGCCGAAAGGAAGCGTTGTCCCTCCTGTCGCCTGCGTTCTGATTACTGTTCCCGTCCCTGCCGATTGAACCGCGAGAAGCGATGCACTTGCCGCGGACGGACATTCGCTGACGAGGGCGAACTGGTACGGTTCGTCGCGGACACGCAGCTGCCATGTCCCGCCGTCATCGAAATAGAACCTGTCGTAGTTGTCGACAGTTCCGTCGTCGTTGAAGTCGGGGCGGATCTCGATGTTCGCTGCGGTCACGTGCCGCGTAATCGCCCGTAGGAATCCGTTTGTCTCGTCGCGTATCACGTAGCTGATTGTAGCGCTGCCGATTCCCGTGGATGCGAAGCCCGCCTCCACGGTGAATGATTCTGCAGTGCTGGAGGCGGCCGCCGAACCGTCCCACAGGCGAAGTTCGGACGAGGCGGTCAGCCCTGCGACCGAGACCTCGTCTGAGATGCCGCCGCTGCAGCAGCATTGCTTTCCGATTCCGACGGCCCTGAATCCTTCGGTTTCGTCGTCGACCGCGCAGGGGCTTGCGTCGAGCCTGTCCTCGCAATGGTTGCAGTTGTCGTCGTCCCAGTTGACTCTGACGAGAAGGGGTGCGCATGTGCAGTCGTTGGCGTAGCTCGTCCGTGCCGCGCAGTTGGAGTCGTGGGAGCAGTCGTATCCGTCGCCCGCGGAGTGGCGCCGTCCGCAGGCATAGCACATTTCCTGAACGCCGCCAGAGCATCGGTGGATGGATCCGCAGTCGTAGAGCTCGCCCCAGAGCAGCGGCGGTGCTCCTATGGTGGCGGATCCCTCCGCCCAGCCGTCAAGTCCAAGCTCCAGCCTCAGCGTTCCGTTCGTGTTGAGGACGAATCCTTCGAGCATCAACGGTGAGATTCCGACGCCAGGCATTTCCGGGGAGAACAACGGGGCAAAGTCCAGGAAGTCGTCCGCGTCGTGAAGGCACGTCGAGCCGAGCGGTTCGATCCGGAAGTCCTGGAAAGACATTGAGGCGCTTCCGTAGTGCGCCGCGCCGGAGAACAGTCCGTTTGGGTCGTCGAGCGCGAGGCTGTCGGCGCGCGAAGCGGTCATGGCGCAGAGAAGCGCGGCGGAGGCAATGCATGCTCTGTTCATCCTTCGTCCCTTTCAAGAGAGAGATTTACGGGGGCGGCGTGGTTTGTGACGAGCCGCACGTCGTATTTGACGCCGTGTTCGAGGCGCAGCCGGTAGACGGCGTTTGTCGTCAGGATGATTGGGAGGTCTCCGACGACAAGCACTGCACGCGCTGGAGGCGCAACCGGCTCGTTCAGGCTGATCGCCACACAGGACACGTCACATGACTGGCCCCCTGTCCACAGCGGGTGCGACCAGTATTCCGATGCGGTCATTCCGTCGGGAATGCCGTCTCCGTTTGAGTCGGGGTCGAGCGGGAATGGGTCTGAGCCGTCGCCTATTCCGTCGCCGTCTGAATCCGCAAGGCCGGGGTCCGTATGCAGTTCCATAACCTCCGTCGGCGTCGGAACGCCGTCTCCGTCGCGGTCTGGCTCTTCAAGGTCGTCCGGACGGATGCGGTAGTAGGACCGCGACGTGACGTTGCTTTCGTTTCCGCCTGCCAGGCTCCAGTCGTACCGGCAGATGTAGTCGCCTTCGGACAGAAGTTCCAGCTGGACGCTTGCCGGCGCTGCGAGGTCCCTTCCTGCAAGGATGTTCTGCCATGTCACGAAAAGCGAGCGGCACGGAGCAGTCGCAACCCACGCTGCCGACTGGCCTTGCCCGAGCAGCGGCCAGTTCGCCATTGGAAGCACACCCATTTGGAAATCCGCGGCGTTGTATGTCCTTCCGTCGATCTGCGCTCCGCCGAACGTGTCCATGAGCACGGAGGCCGCTTCATTTGTGATTAGCGCCGTGTCGTCCGCAGCCCCGCGAAGGCTCCACTTGGCGGCGAACGCGGCGTTCGTCGGCGCGACGAAGCTCCATGTCTCGTTTGTCCCGACGCGCCATAGGACGTAGCCAGCCGCAATTTCCTCGGCCGTAAACTGGGGCTGCGCCGGCATGGACCGGGTGCGGCGCGGCGCGGAAAGGCGCGGCGGCGTGTTTATCGGCGCCTTGGTGCTTCCGTAGACGATTGCCCTCATTGCCAGGGTGGCGACGATGAGTGCTTCGTAGATTCCGATTCTCTTTTTTGCTGAGGCTTTAAGGTGATTGTGGACGGAGTCCCATGCAAAGGCGAAAAGAAGGGCGAGCAGCGATATCGCAGCTCCGGCGAGGCAGAATAGTGTTAACGCGCGCTGCATGACCTGCTACCTCAGTTTGATCACTGTTCCGTTTGCGTGCAGCTCAGCCCGGAGCGATTCGTCCGCTGCGTCGGCACCGCGCGCAATGAAGCGGACGACGTCCCACGTCGGACTGAACAGCCAAGCGGGCGGAGGTCCGTTGAGACCGAAGTCGAGGGAGTGTCCGTTTTCCGAGGCCTCAAGCTTCCGCACAGTTCCATCCGACACGAAAAGCCGCCACGTCAGTTGCTTGCGGACGCTAGGCGTAGCTGCGTCGGCGTGCAGCTCTTCCATCCCGCGTCGCGCAACCCATTCGCCGCAGTCCCAGCCGACGGTCGCGCCTGCCTCGCATGCGGAAAGATGTCCGTCGCCGTCGGAATCGTGGCCGATGGCGATCTCGACGTTGTTGGACTGCGAGGCGAGGAGGCTCAGGTGGAGCGACAGCACGAGGCCGCATGTCCGCGCCGTGGAGAATTGACAGTTCGTCGACACCTCCGTGTCGGGGAACTGACAGGGCGGCAGTTGCCGTGGCTTGACCGTGGTCGCGGTCGCGCCAACTGTTGCCGCTGCAAAAAGGCATGTTAATATCGTCTTCATGGAGAGCTCCATATGTCTCTTCATATTTTATCAAACGAAAATGATTTGAAAATGATTTTAAAATAATTTATAGTTAATTTCGCATTGCAAATCGCCTTTGCAGTGCTCTGAACTTTACGAAATCGTAAACAAATAGTTTGACACAGCGGCGGATGAATATGGTAGAATACTTTGCAATATGAAAACGAAGACAATCGCAGCATTCCTACTCGCCGCATTGGCGAGTTTTGCTTCCGTCGCCGCCGAGCGCGTCGACTTCACTTCGCGCAGGCTTCTAGCCGGACGCGCGTCGCTTACCGGGACAGGCTACATCGAAAGGCGCAGCCTCGGCGTCGCCCGGCTTTCGCCGGAGCTGACGATGCCGGTCGAGCTCGTCTACGACTCGTCGTCGGAGGAGACTGGCGCGTTCGGCTTTGCGTGGCGCTCGCCGCAGCTGGAGTCGTCCGCCGAGTGGGACAAGGACGGGATGCTCTGGACCTCTCCGTGGGGCGAGAAGGTGAAGTTCTTCCCGAAGGGCGAGAAGACGCCGAAGGACGCCGTGAAGATCGATGTCGTCGAGGAAGCGAAGAAAGGCCGCGGCTACTACGCGCCGTACTCCGAGTGGGAGGCCGACGTCGCCACTGGCAACCCCGAAACTGACGGCAACTGGACCGTGAAGGGCAGGAAGTCCCTCGCCGACTGGACGTTCTCCTACTCCGCGGGGCGCCTCGTGAAGATCACCGCCCCGACGGGACGCAGCGCGGACTTCTCCTACGACGCCGACGGACGACTCGCCGCCGTCTCGCAGGGCGGCACGGCCTTCGTCACTCTTGCCTACGACGGGGCGCTCGCCAAGTCGGTCATGGTTGGCGGCGTGACGACGACGCTCGCATACGAACAGCGGACACTCGAGATACTTCCCCGCACGAAGGACGGCAAGGTGGCGCGTCCGGTCAGGCCGCAGCTCGTCTCAATGAAGCGCGGTTCGCTCGATGCCGTACAGTTCGGCTACAACGGCAACTACCTAGCCGCTATCTCGCAGGGCGCGATGCGCGAGGACATCGCCTTTGAGAAGATCGACCGCACGGCGCGCATCGTCTCCGACGGCGACTTCTCGTATTCCTACAAAGGCGGGGTCACGCTACGCGACAAGGCGAACCGAACGGCGCACTACAACTACGACGAAAAGAACGGGGTGTTCTCCGTCTCCGACTTCCGTGGGAAGAAGGCGACGATCTACTACTTCATGCGCTACGACGTCGCGTATCTCGGCAAGGTCAGGAAGATCGTGGACGGAAAGGGCGAGGACCTCGTCTCGTACCGATACGACGCGAAGAACGGCAACGTGACGCGAGTGCGCGACCGCTTCGGAAACGACAGGAACTTCGAGTACGACGCGGAGGGACGCCTCGCGAAGGCTTCGCGCAGGGCGCACGGAGAGCGGACGGTCGAGCCCGTCGCCTCGTTCGCCTACGGCAAGGGACGCGAGCCCGTCGCGGTCTCGCTCCTGAACGCCGACGGCACAACGGCGCTTGCGACGCGCATAATCCGCGACAGGCACGGCGATGTCACGTCCGTGGACGACGGGCGCGGCGCTACGGAGATCACGTACAATCGCTCAGGATTCCCGGTTTTGGTCAAAGACCCCATAGGCAACGCCACCAAGATTTGCTATAATGATTTCCATACGCCCGTCAGCGTGACGGACGCAGACGGCATGACGACTAAGTACGACTATAACGACGCGGGGCTCGTGGCCCGCATGGAACGCCTTTTCGAAGGCGATGTCGTCTCGTCACTTGACGTTTCATACGATGGAATGGGTCGTCCGGTGTTGTACACCGACCAGGATGGACTCACGAAGTCGTTCGAGCGCGACGCATTTGGCAAGGTTCTCAAGGAGAAGTTCCCCGACGGATCGGAGTGCGCTTACTCCTACGACGCGCTTGGCAGGCGCACTTCGGTCATCGACGAGAACGGACACGAGATTCGCTTCGGCTGGGGTCGCTTCGGCATTTCCTCGCGCACGACAGCAGCAGGCCAGCTCACGGACTACGTCCGCGATGACTTGGGGCTCGTCAAGGAAGTCGTCTCCAAGTGGAATGGCCGTGAAGACCGCAGGATCCAGAGCGAGCACGACGAGTTCGGTAGGCTCACCTACGCCGACTACGGAAACGGCGAAGTCGAGAAGTTCGAGTACGACAAGTGGAACCGCCTCGCAAAGCACACGCGCGGCAAGACGGAGGAGACGTACAAGTACGACCACTTCGGCCGCCTCGTCGAGAAGCGCGAGAATGGGCTTGCTACAACATACACCTACGACGCCTGGGGCAACCGGCTTTCGCGCGTCACGAAGAACCGCAAGGGCGAAGTCGTGTCCAAGGAGACGCGCGCATACGACAAGTTCGGGCGCCTTGTCGAGACAAAGGCCGGATTCGGCTTGTCGGTCCTTTACGCCTACGACAAGCGCGGACGACTGATCCGGCAGACTGTTGACGGAACGCCAATCGACTACGAGTATACGAAATACGGGCAGCTTGGCGCGAAGTACCTTGGCGGCAAATTGAATCCAGAAGCTGAAGTAGAGTACGAGTATTCGAAGTCCGGACAGATCGTTGCCCGCACCGCGAATGGCGTCCGCCAGACGTACGAGTACGATAAGAAGGGCCAGCTTCTCGCGGTCAAGGATTCCGACGGCAATGACGTCGAGCGCTACGCCTACGACAAGGCCGGCAACATGCTCAGGAAGCAAATCCTCCGCAGCGGTAGGGCGGGCGCCCCGCGCACGCCGCAATCTGCGAATTACCTCACGACGACCTTCACCTTCGACGACGCGAACCAGCTCGTCTCGTCCACGACCGACGGCGTGATGACGCGCTATGCCTACGACGCGGCGGGCCGTCTCGTCAAGGAGGGTTCCAAGACATACCGCTACGGTTACCTCGACAAGGTTCTCTCCGTAACAGACGGCGACACGACGCGCACCTTCACCTACCACGCCGACGGCCAGCTCGCGTCAGCGACGGTAGGGGGCGACCACCGGGCGCCCCGCACCGCGCCGCAAACCGAAACCTTCCTCTGGGACGGCCTCGCCCTCATCCAGCGCGGCGACGAGCAGTTCATCAACGAGCCGCACGTCGGAGGCGGCAACCCGGTCGCGTCATCGAAGGGCACGTCTTATTTCAACGACGCGCTCGGCACGACCGTCGGCTCCAAGCATGGCGGCAAGTATTCCGCCGCGGCACTCACGGCCTTTGGGGAAGACATTTCCGAAGACTCTTCCCATTCCCCATTCCTCGTTCCCCATTCCCCGTTTTTCACGGGTAAACCGTTCGTCGAAGGCCTCGGCCACGCCTTCCTCATGCGCAATTACCGCGCTGGCCTCGCCAAGTGGCAGTCCGCCGATCCCATGGGCTATCCCGACGGCTGGAACCAGCTTGCGTATTGCGGGAATGGGGTAATGGGTGCGGTGGATTTGTGCGGTGCACTGACAATTAAGGTAAAAACTGGTGAGGCAAATGTCACTGAGACAAAATGCGGCAATTGGTTTTCCGGTGAAGATGGCTTTGACTATTTGTGGATGTTGAAAACATGGAACGACGTATATGATGTTTATGTTCTTGAGTCATCTGCTTTGGAGAAAGCATTGAAGGCAGCAGGGGTGGCAGCAGCTGTAATCGGTGCTGCGATTGCAGTAGCTTCCATTGTGGTCACAGGAGGAGCGTCCGCCGTGTTGACTTGGGCGAGTGTTGCTGGCGCTTTTGCGGGGCTTGGGATAGATGTCGGGTCAAACCTTAGCCAAAATAATAATTTGGTTGCAGGTGCTGACTGTTATATGAGGGCGTACATTGACCCCGCAGTCCAAAGGAAATCCTACAAGGTTCGGAGGGTCGCAGAATGAACAAGCTTGCTATGCAAAATGCAGGTGTAATACTCTTGTCGTCTTTCGTGTGCTGTTATTTTCTTGGTGTTGCCGCTGGATGTGCCATGTTGGGACTGCCACGATGGAAAATTCAGGATGAAACTGAATTGTCGGAGGCAGTTTGTCATGCGATGAAAGCTTTTGACGCAAGCTATGGAACTGGAGCTTTTCAAAAAGGGCTCTGGCGGATTCTAAAGGATGGCGAATCGGCATTTTACGCATGTCAAGTTGCAGTTCATGAAGGCGATTCCGTTAAAGAGGTGCTGGTAAACATCGATATGACGGATTCGGACGCCAAGGTGAAAATTATAAGCCAGTAAAAATGAGGTGCTGTTTTATGAAAATCCAGTTTAGGATAATATGTGTGGGCGTAGCTGCTTTGATAGGAGGCTTTGCAAGCGCACAATTGGTGCAACTAGCATATTTTGCCTCTTCCAACGAGGAGTCCTGTTTTTGCAGAGCGTTTGCAAGGTGCGAAAGTGCCATAGATGCCCAGTATGGCAAAAACTCATTTTTGCATGGATTTAAGAAAGTGGAGAGTACCGATCGTCAAGGGTGTTTTATATTTAAAATCGAACCTTATTGGCTAGGGACGGATGGTGAGATACGGTTCCTGGTTGATGCAAATGCAATGTCATCGAAGGTACTAAGGTTAAAGATAGCAGAACGTGAATAGATGTCTGACCCCTGAAGCCTCAACCGTACAGATAATTTGATGTTAGAGTTTACTTCTGGCGGCTGGGTTTGCCATGCATTCGGTTTTGCGAACCCCAACCACACCGCCGCCGCTATCTGCGCGCTGTCCCCGTTCTGCTGGGGATGGGGCGGCGCGCTCGCAGCGTGCGGCTTGTTCGAATTTCGAATTCGACCGAGTCATGCACCGACTATATTTGATATAATAGTCTCCAATAATTTCAGTGCACTGAAAACAACATGAACAACTTGAAATACAACAGAAGAACGACGCCGCGCCAACCTGCGCGGCGGATATCGGCCCGCGGTTGCGAGCCGTCCTCTCTCAGGTTGTCCTCGAAGTTGTTTCGGTTGTTTTCAACAACTACCGACGAGAACCTTGTCTTCAACGACGCGCTGGGCACGACCGTCGGCGCGAAGAAGGATGGCAAATACTCCGCCGCCGCGCTCACTGCGTTTGGAGAAGACTTAACCGTCCACTCTCCAACTCCAACTCAAAACTCCAACTTCTTCACTGGGCTGTCGGTTATAGGATTGGTCTTTGGATGGCACGGCGGCAGCTCGATATCGGATATTTGGATGAAAAATCTAGAGGACAATGGGTGGACCACGTAATAGAGGAGTGAATGCGATGATAGTAAGAAAACAATTGTGGTATGGTTGGATAGTGCCAGCTCTAGCGGTACTGATGTTTATTCTAGGTGCTTGTAGTGAAAAGGCTCTTAATGATAAATGGCTAAACAATTCGATCCTTGAAGGCCGGTCGAGAGCCCTGGTATTTTTTATCGAATTATCAAAGAAGGCCTACGACACGGGAGATGACGATCTAATGAGGCGTTTTCTGTCTGATGCCTATGAGAAGCGGCACAGTATCAGCAGGGGTGCCGACAGTGAGGATTTCTCATACTTTTGGACAGAATGGGCAACGGACATAGAAGCACTTGAGAAGTATATGCAGGACAGGGTAAGGTGATTTTGTCTATCTGCTACACAGACGGAATGCTGAGGGCTATAACGTCCAGTTGCAACGGACAGTTTGTCCGCGAATCATTTGCATGGGACGGTCTTGCGCTCATCCAGCGCGGCGACGAGCAGTTCATGAACGAGCCTCATGTTGGAGGAGGTAACCCAGTCGCCTCATCTAAGGGCACCTCTTACTTCAACGACATGCTCGGCACGACCGTCGGCTCCAAGTCCAACGGCAAATACTCCGCCGCAGCACTCACTGCGTTTGGAGAAGATTTATCCGTCAACTCGTCAGGCGAATCTTCCCGTTCCCCATTCCCCGTTCCCCATTCCCCATTCTTCACTGGCAAGCCCTACGTCGAGGGCCTCGGCCATGCCTTCTGGATGCGCAACTATCGCGCGGGCCTTGCCAAGTGGCAGACCGCCGATCCAATGGGGTATCCAGACGGATGGAATGGCACCGGCCCCATCAAACTGTTGTCGTGTTATACAGGAAGTGATTCAGCAGTCTTTTGCCAAGGTTTAGCAAACATCCTTGGAGTGTCTGTGTATGCTGCAGATTCCATTGTTTGGTATTTTGTCGTGGAAAGGACGTGGAGTTGGTGGTTTCATGTGCTGAATAACGGTAGGATGGAGCCGGATAAATCTCGTCCTGGAAATTTTATTGAATTCATGCCGGAGTAATAATTATGAGATTAATGACTATAAGCCTTGTCGTCGCAGCGGTTGCGGTGTTATCGTTGTTTGTTTGGCGTAAAGTGGCTAATGCGAATCGACCATATAGTTGTGCCGTGGAGTGCATCTTGAGAGGGAAAGAATACGCGGAGGCTTTTGAAGCAATGGTCTATCGGGGTTCGATCGAAGACGCACGAAAGTTGGTTCACCATTATGATCTTGTGGATTCTACACCTGGGCGCGGTAGTTTATGCTACCTGATATGCGGATGTATTGGTAATGAAATCGATGACCATAATTGGACTGTTGAGCGAATGTATGGCAGCAAAGATTTTGCGATGAAATCGTGGGTCAAGAAGGTCGAGATGAGTGTGCCTGAAGGCGAATCTTGGTTTTATGTCACATACGCCAATCTGGCAGTTGCTGTGGCTTCAGGAACGAACAAAGCCGACGTTCTCAAGATGCAAACCTATCTACGTGCAAAAGGTGTTGCGGAAAGCATCTGTGATGTGGAAAGAATGACGGCAGTACTTAAGCGCGATGATCTAGTTAAATGATTCTGGAGTGAGATGCATGGTGGCGTGGGAACGACAGTGGCAACTTGACTTATGGCCTATGGAGTTAAATCGCGAGGAAAAGGAGTACGTGTCGAAAATGAGAGGGTTCGAGAGGAACTGTAGGAGCAGGGCGAAGGCTTTTTGATCGCAGAGTCGATTTGGGAGGTCATTAAGTGCGGCAGAAAGTTGGCATATAGAGGTTTCTTTATGTCGATCTTGTTCTGCAAGGCTTCGATTTTAGAGAACTGACCATGCTGCTGCCGCGATCCGCGCCCATCTCCCGTTCAGCGCGAGATGGAGAGGCGGCTCAAATGTTTATTTGATTACATATCCTTGATTGCGGATAGTCCTGATTGTCGTTGTCGCACCGATTGCTGCGATCTTCTTTCTGACGGAGCAGATGTGTCTTTCGGCGGCTGTAGTCTTTTGTTGTGGTTTGCATCCGAGTGCAAAGCTCAGCAGCTCGTGTGCGGAAACGTTACGGCGATCGTTGCTGAACAGATAGGCGACAATCTTCGATTCGCAGAGCGTCAAATTAGCCAATAGCCCGTCATGCAGCAGACACTGATGCTGAGGGTCGTACTCAAGATCGCCGATGACGATGCATTTCAATTTATGCTCTTGCCGTTTAGAAGTTTTCATGCTTAGTATTGTATCAAACGAAAATGATTTCAAGATGATTTGAAAATAATTTCTTCTTAATTTTTCACTCTGCCAACTTTACGAAATTGTAAACAAATAGTTTGACACAGAACACCAGGGATTTGATATCATATAAATACATCTTTGCAGATGGTCTGCATAAGCTATGATAAACAAGGAGTTACAATGCATAAGATAACCAAAGTGTCTGTAGTTGCCGTATTCATGCTTTTCGCTGGGTGCGTATCGGTTGACTTGCAGAGTTCGGCAACCAAGTTGGTGCATTCAAAGAAATCGGATGAGTATTTCCAGAACACGTACACAGGAAACTGGTGGAATAAAAGTCCGCAACAAGTCCTTGACGAACAATTACAGTCCGACGCAAATTCCGAAATTGAGGAGCGCGGGCTTTGGCGTGTGACATGCACTCAGACGTGGAGTCAGGTCCTAATGGGAATCTCGTGTTTGGGTTTTCGAACCCCAGTGTATGTCACCTGGTGGCTTGAAAAGTAGGGAGGTGTAACGATGGGTAATGTCAAAAGATTAAAGGGCATGCTAAATGGAGTCTCCGTCTGCAATCTCGTGATTTGCTTCGACGGAACGTGGAATACGGAGAATCCAGACACCGAGGATAACGAGGAGGGTACTAATGTCCTCAAACTCCATGACGCATTGTGTGCCGATGAGCCGTTTAAAGACGATAGTGGCGATACGGAACTGACTTACGAGGTTTACGTCGAGGGTCCTGGAACCGCTAAGGGCAATATGTTGAAAGGCGGACTCTTCGCGGCAGATCTAGACCAGCCAGTCAAGGAAGGATATCGCGAGCTGGTGAAGGCCTACAATATTTGTCGGCGTGCGGGAGTGAAGATCAAGATCTACTTGTTCGGCTTTAGCAGAGGGGCGTACATCTGCCATGTTTTCAGTTGGCTGCTCTATCGGGCGGGCGTCGCGAAATTGCTTTCGGATTCAGATGGCATTGTCGATGCTTTCATGCGAAAAGATGCTGATCGGCTTGATGGTCTCCAGGTAGATCGTGTTGATGATTCTCCGAGTATTGCTATGATGGGGCTATGGGATGTCGTTTCTTCGCAGAATGACAGGTATCGAGGTTTTTTCAATGGCTTAAAGTCGCCTTTGGTAGAACGCATCTACCACGCAATGGCCGCAGACGAGCGACGCCGTTTCTTTCCGGTAATGCACTATTTGCCGGAAGATGGTATAGAACAGGTGTGGTTCTCGGGAGTGCATTCTGAGGTCGGCGGTGGCTATGCCGACGACAAGGGCATGAGCCGTATTTCGCTTGCTTGGATGATGAATAAGGCCTCTGGCCGCGGGCTGAAGTTTAAAGATATCGTCTCGGCGGACGATGTCGATTTTGCGGCAATTGAGAAGTCTCGCCATCATCCGTTTGGCGAGGCGCCCTATCAAGTTCGGTACTATTGGCCATTTGATAGAATTCACGAGTCGATTAAGAAGCGTGCGTCCAAGACCTTCTATGCACTGCAGCTTGAAAACTTTGAGTCAAACGAAACAAACTGGACGGTCTGAACCATACGAACCTAACCGTTTATAAAGTTAACTATCGTAATGAAAACGAAGACAATCGCAGCATTCCTACTCGCCGCATTAGCGGGTTTTGCTTCCGTCGCCGCCGAGCGCGTCGACTTCACTTCGCGAAGGCTTCGCGCAGGGCGTGCGGCGAGCGGACAGTCGAGCCAGTCGCCTCGTTCGGCTACGCTAAGGGACGCGAGCCCGTGGCTGTTTCGCTCCTCAACGCCGACGGCACAACGGCGCTTGCGACGCGCATAATCCGCGACAGGCACGGCGATGTCACGTCCGTGGACGACGGGCGCGGCGCTACGGAGATCGCGTACAATCGCTCAGGATTCCCGGTTTTGGTCAAAGACCCCATAGGCAACGCCACCAAGATTTGCTATATTGATTTCCATACGCCCGTCAGCGTGACGGACGCAGACGGCATGACGACGAAGTACGACTATAACGACGCGGGGCTCGTGACCCGCATGGAACGCCTTTTCGAAGGCGATGTCGTCTCGTCTCTTGACGTTTCATACGATGGAATGGGACGTCCCGTTGCATACACCGACCAGGACGGGCTCACGAAGTCGTTCGAGCGCGACGCCTTCGGCAAGGTTTTGACGGAGAAGTTCCCCGACGGTTCGGAATGCGCTTATTCGTATGATGCGCTTGGCCGCAGAACGTCCGTGATCGACGAGAACGGACACGAGATTAGATTCGGCTGGGGACGCTTCGGGCTTGAGTCACGCACGACCGCCGCAGGACAGCTCACGGACTATGTCCGCGATGACCTCGGACTCATCAAGGAGGTCGTGTCCAAATGGAATGATAGCGAGGACAGGCACATCCGCACGGAGTACGACGAATTCCGCCGTCCGGTCCGCGTCGAGTACGACGGCGGCGAGGACGAGACGTTCGCCTACGACAAGTGGGGTCGCCTTTCGGTCCACACGCGCGGCAGGACGAAGGAGACGTGCTCCTACGACCACTTCGGACGCCTCACCGAGAGGAAGGAGTACGGCCTTTCCACGCGCTACTCCTACGATGCATGGGGCAACCGCACCGCGCGCACGACACGCGACAGGAAGGGGACGGTCGTCTCGTCCGAGAGCCGCGCCTACGACAAGTTCGGGCGTCTTTCGGAGACGAAGGCGGACGGCATGACGGTCTCGTACCGCTACGACAAGGCGGGGCGCGTGTCGAGGCAGACGGTGAACGGAACGCCCATAGACTTCTCCTACACGAAGCGTGGACTGCTCGCGGGCAAGTACCTGGGCGGCAGGGTCAACCCCGAGTCCTCGGTCGAATACGAGTACTCGAAGTCCGGCCGCGTCGTCGCGCGCACTGCCAATGGCGTCCGCCAGACGTACGAGTACGACAGGAAGGGGCAGCTTCTCGCGGTCAAGGATTCCGACGGCAACGCGGTTGAGCGCTACGTCTACGACAAGGCGGGCAACATGCTCAAGAAGCAAATCCTCCGCAGCGGTAGGGCGGGCGCCCCGCGCACGCCGCAATCCGATGATTACATCACGACCACCTTCGCGTTCGACTCTGCGAACCAGCTCGTCAGCTCCACGACCGACGGCGTGACGACGCGCTACGCATACGACGCCGCAGGCCGTCTCGTCCGCGAGGGCAGCAAGACCTACCGCTACGGTTACCTCGACAAGGTGATGTCTGTCACCGACGGCGACACGACCCGCACCTTCACCTACCACGCCGACGGCCAGCTTGCCTCCGCGACGGTAGGGACGAGCTCGTCTCGTCCGGGGAGGGACGCGCTTGTCGCGTCCGACACCGAAACTTTCCAGTGGGACGGCCTCGCGCTCATCCAGCGCGGCGACGAACAGTTCGTGAACGAGCCTCATATTGGAGGCGGCAACCCGGTCGCGTCCTCGAAGGGCACCTCGTACTTCAACGATGCGCTTGGAACCACGGTCGGCTCCAAGCAGGGCGGCAAGTACTCCGCCGCCGCGCTCACCGCCTTCGGCGAAGACTTAACCGTCCACTCTCCAACTCAAAACTCCAACTTTTTCACGGGTAAACCGTTCGTCGAAGGCCTCGGCCATTCCTTCCTAATGCGCAACTACCGCGCCGGCCTCGCGAAGTGGCAGTCCGCCGATCCCATGGGCTATCCGGATGGGTGGAACCAGCTGGTATATTGCAACAACGGCGTGACGAGCGCAGTGGATCTGTGGGGCGCAAAGGTAGGTAATCCAACTGCTATTATGTCTGACAACGGTCCTATACCATCTGTTGGAATTGGAGTGGCCGAGAAGGGTTATCATGAGATAGTTCCTCCGTATAAGGACATTGTTTTGGACTTGCTTCTTGATGGAACTATCGTTCTCAATGATGACGACAAGGAAGTAGTCTCAAGATTTATCAGGTCAGATACAACAACAGAAACGGGAAATACGATTTACATCCCAATAGGCTCTGGTCACCCTTACCGTATAGATACGGAAACGACTATTAGAGAAGAATGGCACGAGATTAGTTTTGAGTTGACCATTACCAAAGATACGGCCATGTCGACTTTGCTCAAGCACCAGAAAAATGGTTCTACAATTGTTGCCGTGTCGGCATTGGTAACGGCTATTCCTGAACTAGGGGCAGCCGCCACAATCGCGGACGCGATTACATTGTTGGAGGGCTGCACAAGAAAAAGTTGGAGGGTTCAGGACAGGATTCTGTTGTTGGCAGACACATCGACAACTGTAAAAAACAAAACGGTATATCTAGAATAGAGGTGTTAGATGAAACTGAGATTCGTTTGGGCATCATTGTTGCTAGTCACAGGTTGCGTAGCTACACGTTCTTCAGACACTGGCTGTAGATTGGCTGTTGATGCAATTATAGATCCGTGCGGGGAAATACTAAAATGTAAGTCGGCATCCATCCAAACGGGGAAGGTTTACTGTGGTGATGCATTAAAAATCGTTGTTCATCCATGGCAAGCCGATAAGGATGATGGTCTGACAAATTACATGTATGTTTTGGAAAGAGAGGGAACCAGCTACTACTTAAATAACAATTGCATGACGGGGATATGGCATTCCGTCCAATTTCCCTCGTTGCGCTATGCTAACAACGGATTCAATCTAGAAGTGTCCGAGGTCCCTAACTTGGGGCGCACATTGGTCTGTAATGCTTCCGAAAAGCAAGGGTTATTGGTGAAAATACCGATTAATAATGACCTTATTGACGGTGTTGGAATGCGCGTTGGCTGTTTTCGTCCCGTTGTTTGCCCGACGATCTATAAACGGTTGCCTCAAGTCATAAAGAGCATATCCTATGTGGGTAGCGGGAAAGAAAGAGATGTTTATATTGCTGCGTTATATGCAGACGATTCTGGTAGATATGCTTTGTTGTGTTCAAGGTATACCATGGCAGGCGTCCTTAAGTGTTCATGCTCTATCTCGGGGAAGATGGGATTTGCCTCTAAGAAGGTAGAGCATTTTGAGTGGGCAACAACTGATAGTACAATTGTGGAGTCTTGTGCATCTGAACCATATGACAGTTCATCTTTGGGCTTTGGCCTAAGGGTGTCAATTAAATTCAAAGATGCTTTGAAGCAATGTTTCATTCCGATCAAGGGCGATGCTTGGAATCGTGACTTGTTGGGAGGGTTGTGAATTGTTGCAATCGATGTGTCACCACCAGCTCAAAAATGGAGTGATTCTTGCTTTTCTTCATCGTTAACAAAGTCCAGTTTTTGCGGCAGATACCTGGTGTGGCTTACAGGCACTGCCATGAGATATATGCTTTGCCCAAGTGCCAGATGTACTGGTAGAATAGCAGACGAAAGATTGTTGCCATGGAATACATGTCCGACGAGATGGTGCGGTGGTCGTTCGGCTTTGCGAACCCCAACCATGCCGCCGCTGCAATCTGCGCGTTGTTTCCATTCTGCTGGGGATGGTGCGGCAAGTGGCGGTGGGCAGGGCGGCTTATCGGCATCGCGCTTTGCGTGATGCTCGCGATGACGTATTCGCGAACAGGATTTGTAGTGTTGGTAATTGAGGCGGCGGTGTTGTGGTGGCGCGGCGCGCTGGGGTCAGCGCACCCCACCAGCGTGCGCGGACGGCGATGGAACGCCGTCCCTACCCTGTCGGTCGCGTTGGCTGTGCTTGCGGTTGCCGCATGGTGGATGTGGCCGAGGCTGGCGCTGGACGGGGCGGTGATGAACAGGCCGAGGATATGGCTTGCGGGTCTGAAGCTGTTTGCGGCGAACCCGCTTGGGGTTGGATTTGGAAACTCCGGCGAAATCGCGTCTGCGTTCATGCTGCCGGACGGAATTACGGTGCGGACGCTCGTCAACTCGCATCTGACGCTGCTTGCCGAAATGGGCGCGTTTGTCGGGGGCGCGTGGCTTGCGTTCATCGCGCTGGCGCTTTGTGTCGGCTGGAGAATGCGGCGTACGTGGGTTGCATTTGCGGGACTCGCGGTCTCGGCGTTCTCGGCGTCCGTATTTGATTGGCATGTACTGTTTGACTTTAAGGAGATGGGCGGATATGGAGCGGTTAACTTTGTTTTGGCGTGGGTGCTGTTTGCCACGTTTGTTGGGATGGGATTGGCGATGATGGCGGCGTGGGGCAGAAGATGTTTCACGCAGAGATGCGGAGAGGCAGAGGGCGCAGAGAGTTTTGGACTTGGTGGAGTTCGGAGGCGTGTGTTGACGGTTGCAGGTGTGGCGGTTGCTCTTTGTGCGGCGGTGGTTGGGGTGTGGTCGGATGTGACGCCGAGGGTGGAGGGGGAGTATGTGGTTGGCGGACGGCGATGGAACGCCGTCCCTACCAGGTTGTGCGTCTACCGTGACGAGGGATGGAGTCTCAAGTCGGTGGCGAAACGTTTTCCGAATGGCGCGCGGTTCTGCATAAGGCCTGGAGTTCCCGCGGACGCGGAAGACGATGGCGAGGTGTGGCTTTTCGGCGACGCGGCTGAGTCTGCATGGCGGTTCCCCTCGGCGAGGCTGACGCTCGTCTCTCCGACCGAATTCTTCGACCCGCCGACAAACGCCGTTGTCGTTGCCGAATGTTCTTTTAGACAGGATTAACATGATTAACAAGATTAAGAATAGCAGAGGGAATTGTCCGAAAATCCTGTCAATCCTGTAAATCCTGTCTAAAACAAAAACGGTAACACGAATATGAAAAAGAGTCTTGTTGTTGCAACTATGTTTGCTATCGCGGCCGCTTTCGCTGATGGCGCGGCGAGCGTCGAGTCCGTGACGGTCCCGACGAAGGCGCCGCACAACGCCGAAGCGACGTTCTGGTACCATGTGCCCGCAAGCTACGACGCGAAGCGGAAGAAGCCGTATCCAGTTCTTGTGTATTTCGGCGGCCGCAACTGCAAGGGAAAAGACGAAGCGTCGGGGAAGCTCGGCTGGTCGGACTGGGCGGACGCGAACGGCGCGTTCCTCGTATGCCCCGGTTTCCAGGACGACAACTACTGGTCGCCGGAGGCGTGGTCGGGCCAGGCGCTTTTCGACGCACTTGCCGCGTTGAAGCGCAAGTACAGGATCGACGACTCGAAGATCTGCTACTACGGATATTCCGCCGGAAGCCAGGCGGCGAACCTCTTTCCGGCGTGGCGTCCAGGACGGTGCCGCGCATGGATAAGCCACGCATGCGGAGTCTTCCACGAACCGAAGGCGACGATGCGCGGCGTACCGGGGCTCGTCACGTGCGGCGACGCCGATTCTGCCCGCTACGTCATCAGCCGCGCGTTCGTCGAGAAGGCGCGTCGGAAGGGCGTCGACGTTATCTGGAAGTCATTCCCGAACCATCCGCACGACGTGCCGCCCGACTCACTTCGCCTTGCGCGGGCGTTTCTTTCGCATTGCATTTCGGGCAAGAAAGGCGAGGAGGTGTTCATAGGTGACGACCAGGACGACGTGTTCTATCCTGTCGAAAGCGCGGAGGCCGAGTTCGTGAATCCCGTTGACCGCGTGAGCCTGCCGAGCCGCGCTATTGCCGAGGCGTGGGGTAAGCCCGCATTCAAGGATGTCGAGCCGCCAGTCCCCGACGAGATCGTGCGCATTGCCGTCGCTGGCGTGGAGTTCGTCTGCCGAGTTCCACGGAAATACGACGCCGACTCTCGCGTTGTCGTGCTCTTCGGAGGTCGCGGCTGGACGGGTGCAAAGACGCTGAAGGAATTTGGCTTCGGTGCTCTGGCGGATCGCGAAATGGCGTTCCTTGTCTCGCCGTCATTCTCGAAAGGCGAGTACTGGAATCCCGAGACGGGCACGGGCAAGAAGCTTGCCAAGGCCGTCGCCGAGATTCGGAAGCGCTACGGGCTGAAGGCGAGCCCGATAGTTCTCTACGGATATTCGGCGGGCGGACAGTGCGCGGCGCTTTTCACGCAGTCGAAGGAGCTGTCGGTTGCCGCATGGGGCGCTCACGGATGCGGCGTGTATCCTGCGGGCGAGTTGCGCACCAAGGCGCCTTCGCTTGTGACTTGCGGACTTCGCGATGAAGACAGAATGCGCATAAGCCGTTCGTTCGCGCAGCGCTATCGCGAGTCGGGCGGTCTTGTGCTCCTTAAGCCATTTGCTGGAGGTCATGAGCTTGGCGACGATGCGCTGGCCATAGCGAGGGAGTGGCTCTTTGCCGTATTGTCCGGCGGCGAGTCGTGGATATGGGGCGAGGACGAGACCATGCGCATACGGGAGAAGGACGAGATCGACGTTGAATACCGCAATCCGCTGTACACTGGCCGCCTCGCGGATCTGTGGCAGAAGTGATGTGTAGATTCCCTCATTCTAGCGGAATAGTGTATAATATAAGCCATGAAAGTTCTTGCGATAGAAGACGACTTCGATCAGGTCAAGCTCATCAGGCTCGGACTGTCAGCCGCCGGCATTGCGTCAGATGTCGCGGATACAGTGGCCAAGGGCGTGGACTTGATGTCCAGGAACCAGTACGACATCGTCGTGCTTGACCTCATGCTCCCCGACGGGGACGGCAAGGAGCTGCTGGCGAAGATGCGCACGGACGGGGACAGAACGCCGGTGATAGTGCTGAGCGCGCTTGCCTCGACGGCGGACCGCATCGCCGGGCTTTCGTCCGGCGCCGACGACTACATGGTCAAGCCGTTCTCGCCCGACGAGCTTGTCGCCCGCATAAAGGCGGTCCTGCGCAGGTCTGCGCACGAATGCGGCTCGGAAGTCGCATACAGGGACCTAGTGTTCGATTCGTCGCGAGACCTGTTCTACAGGAACGGCCGCGAACTGAATCTCTCCGGGCTGGAACGCCGCCTGCTGGAAGTGTTCATACGCAATCCCAGGAAGTGGATGTCATCTGGGTTTCTGCTCAAGGAAGTGTGGAATTTCGAGGCCGCCAAGACGAACGTCGTCGAGGCGAAGATATATGCCATCCGAAGGGAGCTGAATGCGCGGGGCGAGCCGGAGCTGATAGAGACCAAGCGGGGGCTCGGATATGCGCTTCGGTAGGATCTCAGCTGTTGACCGCCTCGTCCAGACGGCGGGCGTGCCGCTTCTCGCATGCTCGATGATCGTCACGACGGCCATCGCCGGTATCCCCGGATGGTTCTTTCTCAAGCGCGCGCTCGGCGCTGGGCATGAGGGGGAGGCGCTGCGCGTCTATGCAGTGATCGCGCTTTGCACGGCTTTGTCGGAGGGAATCGCGCTTGCCGTTGGCATTTTCATCTTCTGGCGGCTCTCGCGCCGCATTAAGTTGCTGAACGACGAGTCGCGAGATCTCGTCAGAAGCGTTCTCCACGACATCCGCACTCCGCTTTCGCGTATCAGCAGCAGCGCGCAACTGGTCCTTGGCGGTGCGGCGGACGCTCTTGACGCCGCGTCCGTATCGGAGTCATGTGCGCAGCTCCTTGCAATTGTCGACGCAAATGCGGAGATAACGAACAACTACGTCGGCGCGGGGGAGCCTCCGCCACACGAAGTCGATTTCCGCCAGGTCGTGTCCGAAGCCGCCGAGCTGTTCGGGTCCGTTGCCGAAATGAATGGCGTTGCCCTCGATGTCGACCTTCCGTCGCACCCCGTCGTCCTCATGGCCCACCGGCACAAGCTGCAGCAGATAGCGGGCAACCTTCTCGACAATGCGGTTAAGTTCACGCCACGCGGCGGAAGGGTGGCGGCGGCGTTGTCCGAGACGGCAAAGGAAGTTTCGTTAACGGTTTCGGACACTGGCATTGGAATCGCGAAAGGCGACCAGCCGAAGATATTCGACAGGTTCTTCAGGTCGGAGCGCGGACGCAGCACGCCCGGCTCCGGGCTGGGCCTTTCTCTCGTTCACGCCGTCGTCACGTTCTACGGCGGCGAAGTAGGCTTCTCGTCAACGCCTGGACGCGGCACCGTTTTTTCCGTGACGCTCCCGAAGCACAGGTGACGCATCCGCTCTGAACGCTAAAGCGGCTGGCTTTGCAGATGAGGGTTGCCACAATCATGCTTCAATTTGATATAATATTCAGGTCGAAAGGGCGGGTATGATAGACGATCAAATGCAGGCGCAAAGTGCGCAATCAGATATTGTCATTGGACACGGCAATGCCGTGGAAATGGCAGCGGATGGTTCGCAATGTAAAACGGGGAGAGCATCCGTGCTCGGATCAATCCATTGTATTGTCAGCTATGTCAAGGGCGCAAACATTACGTTTTGGAACGTCCTTGGTGTATTTGCCGCGTTGATCATTGTGTTCCTTTCGTTTTACTTTCTAAACAAGGGATTGGTTGACGACGACATGGAAATCGTGGTGACGAGCTCGTTGAAGGACGATGGCTCGGCAAATGCAGACTCCTCGTGCGGCAGCGGGATGGAGGATGCCGAATGAAGGTGCTATTGTCTTTTCGGATGTCTGCGAGGGCTTTTGCTTTCCTGCTTGTGGCAGGTGCACTGTGCGGATGCGGGGAAGACGAGGGGTCCGCGGGGCATCAGCGTCTTTCTGACTTCGTCCCAATCAAGGTCGTCGTAGCGGACATCGCGGCCATAGACGAGGATGGCGTTACCGCATTGTACAGGGTCAGCGGCAGCGCCTTCCTCAAGGTCCCTGTCGGATCGATTGTGCAGGAACCGGGCAAGGCGGAAAACGGAGTCGTGTTGAAGAAAGTGCCAATACCGTCCGTAGAGGAACGTTCGATTCGATTCGACAGCGTGGAGCAGCTCGACGCGGACAGAAGCTGCTTCACTACTGTAAATGCTGCCGCGAAGGTCCATCAGCGTCTGTTTGCGGGCGTACACGACTCCATCCGAAAGACCGCCGAGGATCCTGAGATATTGCACGAGGCCCAGGTGGCGACAAGACAGATACTTGACGGCTTCTACGCAGTCCAGGGCCGGATTTTGGAAGGCATAGAATGGACGTCAGGCACGGGGGACGCGAAATGAAAGGTAAGGTATTTGCAGTTCTCGTTGTCGTCCTTGCCGTGCTTCTGACCTTCGGGATTCGCAGTTGCGACAATTGGCAGCGGCATGAGCCGACCATAACGGGAATACAGCGGATTGGCAAGGTGAATGTGCTTTACGTGGGCGTGGCAGAAGCGATGACGCTGTCGTCGAAGTCCCGCAAATCGCAGATGATGTGGCTCGTCTACGGCGGCGGCTTCTATCAGATCGACCTTTCGAAGATCAGGTTCCTGTCAGACGGGGAGAGGAATGCAGTCGAAGTTCCGCTTCCCGAGGTATATGCCGTCGCCAACATGAAGAAGAGCCGTCCATACAAGACGTCGGTCGCACTGGGCTACACCGACAAGGCCATAAACAGGATGTGGGCCGAGGTCTCCGGGGAGGCAAATAAACTTGTCGCGCGGGCGGCAAGAAGCGAAGACAACATGAAAATTGCGAAAGACCAGGCAGAGACCGTCATAAGGCAGATGATTGGCGAGCCAGTAGACATACGGTGGAAAGAAGAATGAACAGAAGGAGCGGCCTTTCGTGTCCGGCGGACGGCAAAGGTGAGACTTACGATGTTCTGCCTGCGATTGCATTGTGCGTTCGCTTTTGATAAAATAAAGGAAAAAAGGCGGGGGACGCGTTGGTCATGCTCGACATGTTTCTCGCATTTCGCCATTGCCGCGCTGCGGCGACACGTTACAGGGACTGGCCCGGTTCCTGGGACGTGTAACACATTCAGGGCTCATGAAAAGGAAAAAGGACAATGAAGAAGCTAATGTTCGTCGCGGTTGCGGCTGCACTTACCGGATGCGTGAGTGTTCACAAGAACGACGGCGGCAATGAAATCGTGCATCCTGATGTCTTCACGAGGGATGCAGTGCAGCTATCCTATTCACTTGACCAGAATCCTGTCTCTGCGACCGAGACGATCCATTGGATCAACCTTGGAATCATTCCGATCACCATCACGTGGGGCGGAACCGCAGATCATGTCGCCGACTTTGCTCCGACCGGTGTGAAGCTTCCGTTCGTCGGTCCTTCTATCGAGGATGTCGCGAAGGGCGGTGCATACGCCAAGGCCCTCTCGGCCTCGGGCGCGGATTCCGTCGTCGCCACGCGCTATCGCATTGAGAACAAGAGCTATTTCGTCTACGGTAAGGCCACGGCCGAGATCAAGGGTCTCCCTGCCAAGATCACCAAGGTCGAGCTGTCCGACGTGGAGAAGATGCCTGCGAAGAAGGCGGCATGCCCCCTGTTCTGAGTATGTCGACTCCTTTCGACAGCTCAATGTCAAGGAACCTGAACTTTCGTACCTCTTTCGATTCATGGGTAGCCGTAATCATGACAAGTCTGTACATGATGTCCGAGGCTTTCTCGTGATAGTCTAGGTCTGGAAGTTTGAAGGACGATTCCACCGCATCTGCAGCATTGCTGTAGGTGCGGTATCTTATTTCGGCTTTTGCCGGACCGGTCACCGTTATTACCGGACGGGCCGTTATGACCTCCCCGAAGTCGAATCTGACGGCGCAATCCGTGCTGGTGACGGTGGTGGGCAGGATCATGCCATCCGTCGGTTCCACGCAGAAGGAGTCGTCATAGCAGTCGGTCTGCTCAACCGTAGTGCATCCTGCGACTGACAACGCCATGAAAGATGCCGCGAGAATCGAACGGGCTAGGGAAATGTGTAGTGGTCTCATTTGATTGCTCTCCGTATGCTTTTAGGACCTCGAAAGACAGTATAGCAAATTTCAAGGAAGGCGACAAATTACGCTTGGAATGGCTTGGCAGGCCGACATGGAGGTTGCAAACTGACTGCACCAAAGTGTAGCGCCGAACATCTAGACTGTGAGGATTCATATTTGCTATACTTTTTCGTGTAACCCACAAGGAGTCAGGACCATGTCTACATCTACCAAAATATCGTCAAGAAGCGCGGTGGCAAAGTTGCTGCGCTGCTCGTTTTTGGCCCTTTTACTATCTCATGCCTTCGGCGTTGAGGCGAGCGACATCAAATGGGACAAGGGCACGGAATGGTCGGGCCATGATGTTATCAACGGTGAGACGAACATCAATGACCGCGTGTATTACAGTCCGGCCTCGAACAGCGACTTCATACCCAAAAACGTGTCGAACGCCGCGGGAAAGCTGAACGTCTCCGGTGAGGGCTACGGCATTCAGTTCAGAAAGGGCGTCTACGTCGCAGCGGCGGACCACAGCAGGGGCGAGATCAACATCACGGACGGCGGAACGCTCGAGCATGCGGACGGGTCCACCTTTCAGGGCGGTGAAGCAGGGCCGTTCGACATAGGCGGTAGGAACGACACATCCAGTACATGCGCAACCGGCATCGTCACCGTGGCGGGTGGCTATCTCTACAATAAAGGCGGTCCGTTCCGCATCGGCGCAGGAACGGGAACGGACAATTTCGGCAAGGTCGTCCTTTCGTCTGGTCTCATAGAACACTCCGCCACTAACGATTTCTCCGTCGGATACAGGAGTGGCGCGACCGGCCTTTTAGAAATTACCGGAGGAAGCGCCGTGATTTCCAATTCGCATTTCAGAGTCGGCTACGAGTCTTCCGCAAGGGGCATTGTTGATATGACAGGCGGAAGTCTCGCAATCGTCAGTAATGCCTTTGCCGGAGTCAATACCGCGTCCTACGGTGAGATGAATCTCTCCGGCGGTAAGGTCGATATCAACGGCGGCGCCTTCATTATTGGAAACGGAAGCTCTTCCACTGGACTTGTCTCTGTGTCCGGAGCAACGCTGGCTGTTACCAACAGAAACGGTTACATACGCATTGGCAACGGCGCAAATTCTGTTGCCAGATTTGAGCTGAGTTCGGGTTCTGTCTATGCGTATGAAGTATCTGCTGGACAGTCTGCAAACAGCCATGGAGATTTGGTTGTTTCCGGAGGCGCTATGTCTGTGAAAAACAAGGCCACTATCGGGGTTAACGGTGAAGGTCGTTTTGTTGTGTCGGACGGAACGGTAAGCATTCCTTCCGGCATATATCTGTGCAACAAAGCAAATGCCAACGGGTCCCTTGAAGTATCCGGCGGAACTGTGGATTCCAATTCGCTCTTTTTCGGCGTAGAAGGGGAGGGAACCTGCAATGCCGTGATCGGCGGAGGGACCGGCACGGGAACTCTGGAGCTCAGTGATCAGGTGCGATTTGCATCAAATGCAACAACTGCAAATAAAGTTGAACGTTTAACGCTACTCCCGAACGGGGTCCTTAAGGCCAATTTAATCAGAGCCGTCAACGAAACCGTATCTAATGACTCTAAGGTGGTTTTCAACGGCGGAACGCTTAAGCCTTATAGTACGCCGAACGGAACATCGTGGCTGCAGAGGGACGCTTCCGGCAAGCTGGTTTATGAGATTGCGGCGGGCGGCGCGACATTCGACACTGGAGTCCAAAACGCAAAGATTGCAGTCCCGTTGAGCAGGGCCGCTGGCGTGGCAAAGCCGGCGATTACGAAGAACGGTGCCGGAACGTTGACGTTCACCGACCGCGCTCTCGATGGAATTGAGATCAAAGTCGACGAAGGGGCCGGCCCAGTGGTTGTCACGAACGGGACCTCGTACTTCTGCGGAAGCCACACCATTGTGGACAGCGAGAACTCCAACGACAGCTTCGTCAGGCTTGTCTATTCCGCGTCCGAGCAGTTTGCGTGGGGTACGCCGTCAATCGTGTATAAGGCCGATTTCAGAAGCGCTAAGCTTACGGTCGGCGTGACGCACGCTGACCCGACCGCTACATGGACGTTGACTTTCGGCGGAAGGAATTTCGTTGGTACCTATGAAAACGGCACCGTGACGTTCGAATTGACGGAGCTTGTACCAGGCGCGGCATGCGCCTATTCGATACATGCGTCCGGCGGATCGCAGGAAGATTTTGTCGGGACTTCAAGGGTCGCAAAGGAAAACTCGGGGTGGGTGAACGAAGACTATGAGCACAGCGGCACCGGCACATGGACTGCGCAGCCAAGCTACGATTCCTCCACTCATGTCGCACCGCTTTCGAACAATTCGTTTGCCGCGATCAGCGCGGCTGGCGGAATCGTTACTTTCACCAATGTCGTCGAATTCTGCGACTTTGCGGACACGTCCGTCGAGATTACCGCCGGCGCCAAGGGCGGGGTGAGACTTGCAAACGAGAACAACGAAACCGTATTCCAGGTCTATACAAGGATAAACAACACCCCCGGGTGGCTGACCGTGCAGGGTGAAGGGCTGACGCCGTCCGCCGAAGAAATGTATACGGTAGTGTCGACTTTCGACCTGCTCGCGCAGGATTATTCCGTCTGGGTGGGGAATGTTCAGCTCAAGAACGGCGGGAACGGCAACTTCCCGTTCGCGAATTCCGGCTCCTCGATCCAGACTGTTGAATACAAGGGCTCATGCAACTTCAAGTCGCTCACCGGAAGCTTCTACTCGACAAACATAATTGTGCGCGTTTCTTCGGACAATGTGGCTGTGGGCAGTGGTTTCGTGTCCGATTATCTCAGCGGCAAGACGGTTGCCGAAGCGGAGGAGCTGCTTGCCCCTGATTCGGCTACGAAGTGCGATAACGGACTGAATTACTTCGAGTGCTACTCGCTTGGACTGAATCCGACAGTCGAAATGAGCAAGCCTCTTCTGCACATAGTGCCCACTTCGGACGGCAAGTTCAGGATCAGCCTTGGAAACAGCGTCAATCCTCCTGACAACGTAAGGCTCGACATAAAGCTCATGTCCAGCACCGATGTCAATGGAACGTATGCGGAGCGCACAGATGCCGGCACAGCCCCGGAGTTCACCGTCGCGCCGTCCGCCGAGCAGACTGTCGAGTTCTTCCGCCTTGAAATCGACATCGCGGGCAAGTAGCGGTCCGCTAAACCTTTAGCAGCTGCCTGCGCAGTGCGATCGCTATCGCCTCTGTCCGCGTGGAAGCGCCCAGCTTCGCGCAGATGGAGGCGAAGTGCTTCTTGACGCCGTCTGGCGTGATGCCGAACTGACGAGCTATGTCTTCCGTGCTGAACCCGCATGACGCGGAGTGCAGTATCTCGATTTGGCGTGGTGAGAGCGAAAGCAGGTACGGTGCCTCGTCCATCTGCTGCTGGATTACCTTCTGTATGACCGTCTCGCCCTTTGCCACGCGCCGGACCGCGTCGAGAAGCTGGTCGTTGGGCGAGTCCTTGAGGAACGCGCCCCTTGCGCCGGCCACTACTGCCTTCAGAAGGTCGGCCGAGTTGCCGAAGGACGTTAGGAGGAATATCTTTGTGGCAGGCGAGGCCGCGAGTATGCGCTCCGTCGCGGACGCTCCATCCAGCTTCGGCATGACGATATCCATGATCACGACGTCGGGCTTGAGCGCGAGCGTGCGTTCCACGGCCATCTCGCCGTCCTCCGCCTCTCCGACGACCTCCATGTCTTGTTGGTATCCGATGAGGGAGGACAGACCCATCCTAACGAGCGAATGGTCGTCTGCGATGAGTATGCGTGTCTTTTCCATGGTCATTTATGTTTGGTGTGGTTGGTCAGTTGAATCGTGACAGTTGCCGTAGTCCCTTTGCCGGGCGAAGACCGAAGGTCGAACGTGCCGCCGAGGTTGCTGACCCGCTGATGCACTCCGGCCAGGCCGAAGTGCCCCTCGTTCTGGCCAGGGCGGCTCGCTACGTCGAACCCTGTTCCGTCGTCCGTCACCGAGAATGAGAAGATGCTGCCTTTGATCCCGCCTGATATCATGATGTGCTTTGCCTCGCCGTGGCGGATTGCGTTGGAGACGAGTTCGCGGATGATCATCAGCGTCGCGTGCGCGGTTGTGTCGTTCAAGCGCGAGCGCGTTACGTGGAAGTCGATGTTTATCTCGGCCTCGGCGGTGTCGGCCTTCAGCGTCTTGAGGATCGCGGTCTCTATGTTGCGCTCCTCCAGCGTGTTGCTGCGCAGGTCAAACAGGCAGTGCCGCAGTTCCGTCCGGCTGGCATCCAGCATCTTCTCGGCCTTCGACAGGTGAGCGCGCTCCGCCTCGTCCATGCCGGCTGCCTTTGCGGAACGCGCGGACGAAATCTGGAACGAAAGCGCAGCCAGGCTCTGGGAGAGGGAGTCGTGCAGTTCTACCGCAAGTCGCGTCCTCTCGCCGATGCGCAGCTCGGACTCGGTGTGCGCGATCTGTTCCTTGAGCAGCTCTCTGCTGCGCCTTCTGATGAGCTTGTTGAGCCACGCCACCCAGAATGCCGCGACCGCTATCGACGCGAACAGAATGCCGATGACGACGAGCAGTCGGTCGACCGTCCACCATGGCGGGTACTGCAGTACCTTGAGGTCGCTTTGGTCGCGAAGCACGACCGTCAGCCCAGACAGGCGGATCAGGTCGTCGGAATCCGAGTTCTCGTTTGCGATGCAGATGCCAGTTACCTCCACGACGCTTCCCGGGGGCGGCAGCTGCATGTTCTCCGCAATTGCCATTATCGGGTTTCCGTCGCAGTTGAGCGCGAGAATGCGCGTTGGGGAGTCTAGGTTGAACACCTCCCTAATCGTGCCCGTGAGGCTAACGAGGTGCCCGTGATAGCGGACGTTTACAACGGGATTTCCATGGACGTCCGAGAACAGCTGCCTTGCTTCGACATGGAGCGGCAGTTGCATGGGGGCGGGCCCGTCAACCTCGCGCCATAGCCCGTTCGACAGCTTCATGACGAATGGGGTCTGCCGCACGAACCCTGCCGCTTCGACGCGCATGCCCGTCTTCGGAAGCGCGTGTCCAGCTGGCAGTTTCACGGTTATCGGGTGCCCGTCGTCCGTCTTCAGGACGAAGTTGCGCCCCATCCAGCTTGCCGTCACCGTGCCGACGGCGAGTCGGCGGTGTCCGTCCGCTATCGCCGTTATGTCAGTCGGCCAGTCCAGCTTGAGCGGACTTGCCGAGGCGAAGGGGTCGACGGGCGCTGCCTGTACGACTGATATGGAGTTGGTGCTTTCTATCAGAATGTTGCGCCCCATGAATTGTCTTCCGCCGTCTCCCTGTCGGAGGAATATGCCGCTGACGGACACTTCGGCGTCGATGAGGTGCGACATGTCGCGGCGCGCCGAGGCGTCCGGCCATCTCAGCGAAACGATCGCCTGGTCGCCTTCGCTTTCGACGATCAGGAAACTCCATGCGCCGTCGATGTCGTCTGGAATCGCGCTCGTCACGGTCCCGCGCAGTATGACGGGCGAGAGCGGCTCGATCCGTCCGCGGCTCACGTCGTAAGACCTGACTTCTTGCGGAGGCTTAGGCGCGCGGTGACCTGTCACCTGCGAGCGGCGTACTATTCGGCGGACGTAGCCAGGAGAGTCGTTGGAAGGGGCGACTGTTTCAATCGTCATGCGGACTATGTCGCCAAGTTCCCACGGCGACGTCCAGTTGCGCACCTGCATGACGCCAGTGTCGTCCTGTATCGCGCTCCAGTACCGCGTCGAGGATATTACTTCGCCCTCGACTTCGTACCTTGCTCCCGTTGCGGCGATCTTTCGCGCCTCTGCAACGGGAATGGTGCGCGGCTCGTCGGCGTACGCCCCTGCAGCCAGCAGGGCCAGAGAAGCGAGCAGATATTTTTTAGCACTGTCGGACATGCCTCTATTATCGCATAAACTTCTGTTCAGTGCAACCGCCCAACTATCCTGCAAGGCTGTTTGTGCGGCGCGATCGGTGATTGCGCCCTACCGAACGCTCCGGATCTCAACGCGAGATTTGAATGCGGAGCATTCTTAAAACCCTACGTCCGCCCTGCACCAAAGTGCAGTTGTACATCAATGGGGTGAAATGCTAAAATAGCGGCAGAAAGCGGGGCAAAGGAAACCTCCGCATCAGGAGAGCCAAAATGAAAGACCTTAAAACAAAACTCGACGCAAGTGTAAAAAAGGATATCAGGCTGGCCGTCGCCGCATTCATGGCAATGGCATCAGTAACGGCTCTTGCCTCAGCGCCGGCCGTTTCCGAGGCAGACCGCCATGAAGTCAACGCGGACACGAGCCTGAGCGCAGGTTACGTTGTTCCTGCGAATGCGACCCTCACCGTCCGCCCCGGAGTGTTCTACCCAGAGGGCGGTCCTCTCGGCGTTGACGAGGTCGTCTGGAAGAACGTCAAGCTGACGGACATCGCGAGCTTCACAGGCAAGATCAGCGCCGGAAGCGGCGACCAGTGCTACTGGCAGGAAGCCGGATGCTACTTTGTCACGACGAACGAGGTGGATGGCTCCGTCCAGTGCCAGCTTCAGATGAATGGCCAGGGGTCATCCGCCACATACGGATTCGTGATGCAGTATCGACAGGAAGGTCTTGATGTCAAGGCCAGAATCGTGAAGGGACGGTACATGGCCAACTATACGGCCGGACAGATGGACATGACGACGGAAGGCGGTGATCTTGATGTGGTCACAAATACGCTGTACTCTGTCGCCTACAAAGTCCGCGCTCTTGCGGATCTCGGATTTGTCTTGAGAGAAGGGGCCGATGTTTCCGCTGCACCGTTGGAAATCGTGTTCACCAGCACGGACACCTCGGGGCTTGACGAAGAGACCTACGGATACCTCCCCTGCATAAAGCCCGCGGATTCGTCTGCTGGCGTGACGGTTGCGCGCAACCTTCGCGTTGAAGACATAGTCGGCATGAGCGGCGACGTTAGCTTGAAGGTTGAGCAGAGTGGACATGTCGTCACGGTGCCATGGGCGGAAGCCCAGAGCTACCAGGTCGTCGTGACGAACGGAGGCACGACGGTGAAGATGTACCTGCTCGCCGAAGTCGACGAGAACAACTCGAAGCGCCGTGCCGGAGCGGTTGTCCAGTTCGACCAGGTGAATGCGGACGTGCAGTGCCGCGTGATCTGGGCTGGGCATCAGTACAAGGGCTCCGGCGACAGCCCGAATTATGCGGCAATCGATTCGCCGTTCGGCCCTGGTTTTGGACAGGATGTGCAGACGGGCGTGGCGCTCGACGTGACGGATGTTGTCGGGGAGAACGGCGTAGAGACTGTCGGCAAGATCGCCATCCGAAACCTCAAGGTCCGTTTCCGCCCCGCCTCGCACATCGTCGGCGACTACGGAGAGTGCATCCTGCGCGAGGACGGATGGGTGAAACTGTGGGATGACGTCAGCCTTTCGGATGCCACGCTCGGTCCGTCGTCAATGGCGGTCAACAAGGACGGGGTTTCCAACTGGAGTGTTGCGTTCAACTATCTCCGCACGGCGCAGGCCTACACGACGCAGAGCTATTACCAGTGGCTCAGGGGTAACACGCTCTACTCCATAAGATTCCTGATGCAGGAGCAGTTCGGCGACGTCTATGCGAAGATCGCCAGCGCCCACTACAACTACAACGGCGGCACTCACCCGGAGTACGTGCCGGGCTTCAATCCTGGAACGTCGGACGGCACCGGATTCTCTTTTGTCGCGGTGACCAACGTAGTCGGCGCGAGTGTAGACGGCGCGCATGACACGCTTATGGTCAACCACCTGACGATCGACATGCCGGCGAAGAAGCACCACACCGTCACGGTCGAATCAGAGTTTAACCCCGGGCCTTCGCCGATTCGTCTGGACAGCGTCAAGCTGGCGCTAGCGCCTGCCGAGGCGCAGGAGATGGACCTCAGAGCCGATATCCGTGGTTGCGGTGCTGTCGGTGTCTCGGGACTGGGTTCGGTGACTATCGCGGCCGACCTTCCGGCAACCATTGGCCTCGATGTCGATTCCGGATCGGCTGTCATAAGCGCCGACAGAGTCGTTGGAGGCCCCGTCAACGTAAGGTCGGGCGCGGCACTTGAGTTCAGGCTCGGCGACGCCAAGCGTCCGTCTCTCTCCGCCGAGTTCTTCACCATCGAACCTGGCGCCGAAATCGTCCTTTCGTCCGACAGAAGGCCTACGGACGTTCCGAAGGCGGGCGAAACCTGCAAGATCGTCAGGGGATGCCGGTATGCGCCCTACGCGCTGGAAGGCGTGACGTGCCGCACGTCCGGCAATATGGGAGACTATGCGGCCCGTGTTTTCGTCGACGACGACGGCGACATTTCCGTGAACTTCCGCAGGACGAGGTATGGTTTTTCGGTTGTGATCAGATAACCGTCCCCGCAGAAAATCGCAAAGGAAAGGAAAAACAGTCATGAAGAAATACGCAGTTGTCGTGTCGCTGGCCATGGTTGCATCGGCGTCCCTCTGGGCCGACGCGGGCGAAGGCGCGCTCAGGGCCGCGATTCCGGAGATTTTCACGAAGTCCGCCGCGCACTACAAGGCCCTCGACGCGGCCGCGACCGCACGTATGGACAGGGGCACTGTCGGGACAAAGCTCTTGCCGTACAGCTACAACCGCTCCAAGGGCGAACTTGACATGCGCGACGTCAGCTGGTGGACCTCCGGGCACTACCCGGGCGCGCTCTGGTATCTCTATGAGGCTACCGGCGACAAGTTCTTCAAGGAACGCGCAATCGTCTGGACCGAGCTGCTGGAGCCGCACAGGTCCAACAGCACCCACCACGACACAGGATTTCTGATGTACTGTTCCTACGGCAACGCCCGTCGAATCCTCAAGACCGACAGGTACGACGCGATCCTTTTCGAGACCGCAGGAAGCCTCGCGAAGCGCTTCAGCGAGGACCTCGGGCTCATCCGTAGCTGGGGCCAGATCGGCGACAAGACGAACTTCCTCGTCATCCCAGACAACATGATGAACCTCGAACTCCTGGAGTGGGCGGCCAAGCATCCATGCAA
This sequence comes from Lentisphaerota bacterium, assembly GCA_015061665.1. Taxonomy (GTDB): domain Bacteria; phylum Verrucomicrobiota; class Kiritimatiellia; order RFP12; family UBA1067; genus UBA1067. The sequence continues at coordinate 37,711 of SUWC01000007.1, read as the reverse complement.
GTCGTTCGAGGACGCCTGCGGAAAGGCAGACTTCTACGACAAGGTCGCGCGATCGCACGCATCCGTCACGATGAAGCACCACTTCCGCAAGGACGGCGGAACGTATCACGTGCTTAACTACGACCAGCGCCCGGGCTTTCTCGGCGTCGTGCAGGAAATCCGCCGCGGGCAGGGACTCTCATGCGAGACGGCCTGGTCGCGCGGGCAGTCCTGGGCGATCTACGGCTACACGATGATGTACCGCGAGACCGGGGACAGGTCGTACCTTGAGTTTGCGCAGAAGGTCTCCGACTTCGCGATCAACAACCCAAACATGCCAGAGGATGGGGTTCCCTTCTGGGACTACGGCGCGCCCGGCGAGGAGCGCGACAGTTCCGCCGCGGCTGTGATGGCGTGCGGACTCCTTGAGCTTTCGGGCCATGTCGGCGGCGAGAAGGGGGCGTCCTACCGCGCATTCGCGGTTAAGCAGCTCGCCTCGCTCGCCTCCCCCGCGTACTTCTCCGAAGGCGACGAGGTCGGCCACTGGCTGCTGAAGCATTCCGTCGCGCACAAGCCAGGAGGAGAGGAGGTAGACGTTCCGCTCAACTACGCCGACTATTATTTCCTAGAGGCCCTGCTGCGCCTTAAGAACATGGAGTAGGCTGATGCGAGCGGCGCTTCTACTGTTGGCAGGCGTTGTCATGTCCTTCGCGGCGGCCGGAGCAAGGCCGCCGGCAGGGCACCCTGACAAGTCGGACGTGCTTGCAGCGTTCGAGACGTCTCTTCCGGAAAGGCATCCATACCTGCTCTACGGAAAGGGCGGGGCCGGGGAATTCCGCAGGCGCCTCGGCCGTAAGGATTCGCCCGCGATGTCCGCGTTCCGCGCCAGCATTGTCGCGAGGGCGGACGAGCTCATGCCGAAGGCGCCTTTCCCGCGCACCATTGTCGGGAAGCGGATGCTGACGGACATCGGTTCGCGGAGCCACCTTCTCGCCGCGGCCTATCTTGCGACAGAAGACGGGAAGTATGCGCGTCGCTGCATCGCCGAGATGCTGGCTGCGGCGGACTACGTAGATTGGAATCCTTCGCATTTCCTGGATTCGGCCATGGTCGGCCTTGGCGTGGCGCTCGGATATGACGCCTGCTGGGACGTGATGTCCGTCGACGAAAGGAAAAAGGTCTCCGATGCCCTTGCGGAGAAGTGCATAGCGGCTTCCGCCGGGCACTGGTTCTGGGACTCCAAGATCAACTGGTCGCAGGTATGCGGTTGCGGCGTTGCGGCGGCCGCGCTTGCAATCGCGCGAGACGAAGGGCGGCTTGAGTCGTCCGCGCAAGTTGTAGCGGACTGCTGCCGCGCGGCGAAAGCCGGCGCGACGGCGTACGCTCCTTTCGGCGTCTACCCCGAAGGCCCGGCCTACTGGAGCTACGGTACGGACTACTACGTTCTTTTAATGGACATGCTGGGCAAGACGTGCGGAACGGATTTCGGACTGTTTGACATGCCGGGTGTATCCCTAACGGGCGCTTTCATAGACGCGATAACCGCACCGAGCGGTGAGTACTTTGACTTTTCGGACCGCAACGCCACCGCTGACGGCTTTTACCGCGGGGTTGAGTGGAGCATGTTCTGGCTTGGCGCAAGGTCCGGTCACCCCGAGTGGTACGCATACGAAAACGAGAAGCTGGAGAAGTGTGCTCGGACGAAGATGTGCGGCATCTCCTGGCCGATCGCATTCGCTATGTGGTGGCGTCCAGGCGAGTCAGGGCGCACTCCGCTTGACGGCGCGCGATATTTCCATCACGACGAACAGCCTGTCGGTCTGATAGGCGACTCCTCGCACTGGGTTGCAGTCAAGGGAGGGAGGGCGTCCTTCAGCCACGGGCACATGGATGCGGGCTCGTTTGTCTACGAGACCTTTGGCGCAGGATGGGCGGTGCGCTGGGTGTGCGACGGCGGGACGGAGAATTACAATACGCTCGAGACCGCCGGGATCGACGTATGGAACATGGCGCAGTCAAGCTCAAGGTGGAGCGTGTTCAGGTACAGTGAGCGCGCGCATTCCGTCTTCACCATCGACGACGAGCAGCCGAAGGTCGACGCGGCGGTAAAGCTGGCGAAGCTCGACGATGCGTCCTTCGCGGCAGACACGGCTGGGCTGTACCCGGCTTATGTCGGAACGGCCGAGCGCACTTTTCGCCTCTCCGGCGGCGCTTTTACGGTCGCTGACTCCTTCTGGGGTGTCTGCGGCGATCACACCTACAGGTGGGCGTTTCAGACGAGGACCGAGGCATCTGTCGTAGACGGCGGAGTCCTGTTGAATTCCAACGGGCGGAGAATGCTTGTATATTCGTCCAGGCCTGGTTCATGGTCCGTCGAACGCAATCCACGAGGAGAACTGTCGTGTGATACTGCAAACGTCGGGTTCAGCAGGGTTGTGTTCACCGCGCCGCTCTTTGACGGCACTTACGAGTTCACCTTTGCGGAGGGCAAGGCGGTGCGCAGCGAGCAGAAGTCTGGCTTCTGGAGCTGGCTGACGGGCTTGTTTCAGTGATTGCAGTTTAGTAGTACCCAAGTGGGTAATGCGGCGGGGCGTATTTTTGGCAGAACCCGCCTTTGCCACTTCAGTAAAGCTGAAAATAAATTTAGACCAATGTTTATCGATGCCAAACTGATGTTCTCATCGTAATTTTACCTGTGCTGCGTAGTCACATGCCAAATTGTGGGCAATATCTGTTCTCGGGCGCTGACGCACGACCACGAACCGCGGCGGCTTGCCGAGTGGCACGAACCGGGCTACGCCCGACACGAATATACACGAATTTGGGCTCTTCGTAAACAACTCTCCTACCATCCCATGTTCCGTCGCGGAGCGACGCAACCCCCTGCAAGCGACTGAGCTGTTGCTATCAAGGGGGTCCGTCGCTCCGCGACGGACATTCACGCGCTCGCGCAAAATCAGATAAATCGGGAGCGCGCGAGGGAAGGCGAATGGGAGTGACTTGGAAGTCGACTGCAACACGACCTTTCCCTTAGAGACCGCAACGGCTTGACTCTGTGGCGAGAAGCCGGTTTTGGACCGGGGAGGACTACGCACGGCAGCGCGCAATGCGGCACAAGCGAGACGCGGCGACTAGCGACGGACGAACTGGCGGAGCAGGTCGGACGACTCAGGCTCGCGTCAAGCGCGGCAAGGCGCGAGCATGGCAAGGACGCGCGGCGGCATGGCGCAAGCCACGTCGTCGCGCGACGAAGCCAGGCGACGCGGATTGCCGATGATGGGCGCGGGAGGAGGCGGACGGCGCTGCGGGGCCGGGGCGTCCGGCGCGAAGGCGTCGCGGCGAACGCTGTCGAAAATGCAAGGTTGGCTTCGATCGGGGCCGAGCGGACCGGAACCTTTTCAGACGAGCCGATTTGAGCAGGACTCGCGGCGAAGGCAAACCTAGCGGTTGCCGAGCCGCGTGAGGACGCGCAAATCGGCCGTATCAAAAGGCGAGGACCGTTGCCACGAACGAAGCCAAGCCCTTACAAGCAAGCAGTATGGAAATGGGAAATGGGGAGGAGGGAAGAGGGAAGAGGGGGTTAATTTGGAGACGCGGCATCTTGCCGCGTTGGGGTTGTAAGTGGGCTGTATTATACGCGGCTGGAAGCCGCGTCTCCAAAGGTGCAGCCTAACCACACGGAGACAGCACCTTCACTCGCAGCTCTCGCATTGAATCAATTAATCGGGAGCGCTCGAGGGAAGGCGAATGGGAGTTGCTTGGAAGTCGACTGCGACACGACCTTTCTTGTTGCGTCGCGGAGCGACGCAACCCCCTACTGCAACTGAGCATTTGCCATAAGAGTCGGGATAAGCGTGTAGTACCCAAGTGGGTAATGCGGCGGTGCGTATTTTTGGTAGAATATGAGTGTAAGAAAGGATAACTACAATGACGGCAACTATAGCAGGCGCGATTATACTCGCCGAAATTCTCATGGTGGGCGATTCGACGATTGCCAACGTAGCGCAGGGCGCGAATCCGCAGGATGGATGCGAACAGCGCCAAAAAGCAGCCGAGACAAGGCGTGTCGAGGCCAAGGGCGGCAAGTTCTTCTCCTTAAGGTACGACGAGCCGATGGAGATAGGCAACTACGACGTGACGGTGACCCTCGGCACCGGCAAGGGACCGTGCGCAAGCTACGTCAAGTTCATGGGCCGCCGCCTCGCCGTCGACCGCACGGAGACGAAGGCCGGCGAGACGAAGTCCGTGTCTTTCACCGCCCGCGTGCCGGGTCCGTACACGACGCGCCGCGGCGACGAAAAGAGCAACCGCCGCCTTCAGCTCGAGGTGTTCTGCGACGCTCCGCAGGAGGACATGCCTGCGTTCAAGCCGATTGTCGCGCCTGCGCCGGACTCGCGCACGATCTACCTCTGCGGCGACTCTACGGTAACCGACCAGCGGAACGAGCCGTGGGGCAGCTGGGGACAGATTCTGCCCGCCTTCGTGACCAGGGGCTGGGCGGTGTCCAACTTCGCCCGCTCCGGACTCGCGCTCAAGACGTTTGAGGGAGAAGGACGCCTTACGCGGATACTGGAGCACCTGAAGAAGGACGACTGGGTGGTCATACAGTTCGGGCACAACGACCAGAAGATCGCGGGCGAGGAGCCGGGGAACGGATATACAAGCAGGCTCAACGACTGGATCGACCGCATCAGGGCAAAGGGCGCGTTCGTGGTCCTCGTCACTCCCGTCGAGCGCCGTCGCTTCGACGAGACGACTGGCGAGCACCAGCCCAAGACGCTCGCCGACTATGCTGAGGCGGTGAAGTCCGTCGCAGCCGCCAAGGGCGTCCCGTTCATCGACCTCAACGACGCAAGCTACAGGATGCAGGGCAAGATGGGCGCGAAGGGCTCCTGCGCGATCCAGTGCAACAACAAGGGCAAGATAGACAACACGCACCACAATGTGTACGGCGCCTACGAGATGGCCCGCATCGTCGCGGCAGGTCTGGCCGAGATACCGGTTGTGAAAGACGCCATACGCGAGGCATACCGCTCGTTCGACCCGGAGAGGCCTGACGCCAATCCGAATATCCCGCCGAGCGGCAAGACCGACTACACTAAGCCAGCAGGATCGTGAAATCGCCTTGAAGGACAGGAGCAGCCTATGAACAGCAAACCCTGGAGAATCCTCCCCGCTTCAGCGCTGGCCGTCGCCGCAGCCGGAACATGCGCTGCGGCGGTGTCCGCAGGAGAGGCCTATGCCCGCGACCCACGCGTCGAGTTCCGCGATTGCCCGAAGTGCAACAGTCGCATCCGTATCGAGCTCGACGAGGGCAAGGCCTACGTCAACCTCGCCAAGCTGGACGGTGCGGACGCCGAGGCAATGGCGGCGCGCGCGGCGCGTTTGCTGGACGACGCGGTCATCCCGCCAGCGAAGGACCCGAAGATACGCCCTCTCATGGGCTGGTCCAGCTGGAACACATTCGGCGTAGACATTTCGGAGTCCATCATCCTCGAGACCGCGCGCGCGATGGCGACAAACGGACTCAAGGATGCTGGCTACACGTACGTCAACATCGACGACGGATTCTTCTGGGGCCACGGCGAGGACGGTCGGCTCAGGTTCCACCCCGAACGCTTCCCCAACGGCATGAAGCCGACCGTGGACGGCATCCACGCGCTCGGGCTCAAGGCCGGAACGTATTCCGACGCAGGCGCGAACACGTGCGGAAGCTACTACGGAGGCGGGCCCAACGGCAAGGACACCGGGGGCGTCGGAGCTGGGCTTTTCGGACACGACGCCGAAGACTGCAATCTCTACTTCAAAGAGCTGGGCTTCGACTTCATCAAGGTCGACTACTGCGGCGGACAGCGCCAGAAGCTCGACGAGAAGGCGCGCTACACCGAAATTGCAGACGCGATCAAGGCAACGGGCAGGACGGATGTCCGCTTCAACATCTGCCGCTGGGCGTTCCCCGGAACATGGGCGGCTGGAATCGCGGAGTCCTGGCGCACGACGGGGGACATCAGGGCGAGCTGGAAGTCGGTGCGCGGGATAATCGAAAAGAACCTCTACCTCGGCGCATACGCATCGCCTGGGCATTACAACGACATGGACATGCTTGAGGTGGGGCAGCTTGTCGGCAAGATCAAGACGGCGTTCGGAAAGCACTCCGACACGGGCCTTACGACTAACGAGGAGACCGCCCATTTCGGAATGTGGTGCATCATGTCCTCTCCGCTCCTGGTCGGCTGCGATGTCCGCACCATCCCCTCGTCCACCAAGGAACTCATCACCAACCCGTACCTCCTCGCTATGAACCAGAACGACCTTGGCCTTCAGGCCTACGTCGTCTTCCGCGACGGAGACGCCTGCATCCTCGTCAAGGACGCCAAGGAGAAGTTCGGCACGTCGCGCTACGTTGCCCTATACAACGCATCGGGAAAAGACTATGAGTTCAAGGTCTGCGCGGACGCGCTTGACCTCGGCGGGGTTGTGGATGCGCTCGACCTCGTCGCGAAGTGCGACGTAGGCTGCTTCGAGGGTACGGTCCACGTCGAGGTGGCTCCGCATTCTGCAAAGTTCTACCGCTTCGACGCCCAGCGGCGCTTCCAGCGTTCCGTCTACGAGGCGGAGTGCGCGTATCTTACGGACTACCAGGGGCTACACGATCCAGTCAAGCTTGGGACCGCGCATCCCGTCGCCAATGCGGATGCATCGGGAGGGATGGTTGTTGGCTGGCTTGGAAAGCGCGCCACCAACGACCTCGTCTGGAACGACGTGAAGATCGACGCAGGCGGCGAATACAGCCTAGCGTTCCGCTATCTGTCCGTCGACGAGCGCTCGTTTGACGTTGAGATCGACGGAAGGCGTGCCGCAACCGTTGCCGCGCCCTCGACAGGCGGAAAGCCAGGTGATGTCGCCGTCCGTCTGGCTCTTTCGGGGGGCGTACACTCCATACGCTTGTCGAACGCCTCCGCGTGGATGCCCGACATCGACCGCATGACGTTGACGCCTGCATCGAAGCCAGAGGGGTCGTGACGCTGATGTCGTTACGTTAGTGTCTGATGAAGCCCCTGCGCAGCGCTTCGGCCACGGCGGCGGTTCGGTCCGTGACGTTGAACTTCTCGAGGATGTGCTTGACGTGCATCTTCACGCCGTCGACTGAAATACCGAACTTGTCCGCAATCTCGCTGTTGCGGCTTCCCGCTGCCATCATCTCGAGTGTTTCATGCTCGCGTGCCGTCAGGTCCGGCATCATCTGCCGCTCGCGGTAAAGCGCGCGCACGGTGTCCGGGATGTACTTCGCGTCGTTCGCGACCATGCGCACAGCAGTCAGTATCTCGTCTGCGTCGCGATCCTTTACGACATAGCCGCGAGCGCCGCGCTTCAGCGCCTCGTAGACGTGGTTGTCTGCCTCGCTTGTTGTGAGCATGATCACCTTGGCGTCAGGATTCGCGTTCATCAGCTCGGCGAGAACCTCGAGACCGTCCTTTCCGGGCAGTCTTATGTCCAAAAGCGTGACATCGGGTCTCGCCGTAATGACGGCCTGCGCCGCGCCGTCGCCCGAAACGGCCTCGCCGACGATTTCGACGTCGCCTTCAAGGGGAAGGGTTGCCTTGAGCCCCATGCGGACCACGGCATGGTCGTCTACGATAAACACCTTTGTCATTCTGCGCCTCCAATTTCAATGCGGACGCCTGTCCAGCGTCCTTTCGTTCCGAAGGAAATCTTCATCCCGCTCCTGACTGCGCGCTCGCGCATCCCAGCCAGTCCGAAGTGCGCTGTTTCAGGACCCAGCGCCTCGTCAATGTTGAAGGGCTCCCCGTCGTTCATCACTCGCAGGATGAACCCTCGGTCCGCCGGATCGGCGACTATCGCTATGTTTTTCGCGTGTCCGTGCTTTATCGCGTTCGTCACCGCTTCTCGAACGATGGACAGGAGATCTCGCTGGACGCATCCGGCCAGCTTCTCCGGCAAGGATTCGAGTCTGGTCCGCACTCGTGCCGCGCCTGTCGCCGCGAGGCGTGATGCTAGGGATCTCATCGCGGCGACCGGCGCGAGCTTCAGCATATCGTCGCTGCGCAGGTCAAGGACCGCGTCGCGCACCTCGACCTTGGCGTTCGCTATGACCTGGGCTGCCTGCGTGAGCAGTGTCCGCGCGGCGGCGGGCATGTCCTTTATCCGCAGCGCTCCGGCGATAAGTATCTTCGCGCCTGCGAAGTGCTGCTCCAGGTTGTCGTGCAGCTCTCCGGCGATGCGTTTTCGCTCCGCGACGATGACCTCTAGTTCGCGGCGCTTTCGCCACGTTCGCGCCCATGCCGCCGCGAGGGCGGCAATCGAGACGGACAGGAGGATTATTAGGGCGGCGCCGGCGATCTTGAGCATGTCGGGCGGCACCGGTTCGAGAACGCGGACGTTTTCAAGGCCCGCAACCTCGACCTGCGTGCCAATGGCGACTCCGTTGGCGTCGAACACGTTGAAGACCACTCCCGTTATCTCGACCTTGCATCTCGGCTTGAGGCCGAGTTTTGAAGCGTCCGCGTGGATGCATGCCGCATGCAGCTTTCTTGCGGGGAAATGGATTCCCAGATATGTTCTGACGTCGCCGTTTTCATCCGTCTCGAAATCGATGCTGCCGAGCGTGCCGGCTATCCTGACTCGTCTGAGGTGCAGATATCCGCGTCGCAGGTCGGATGCCTTCGGCGAATTGGGCTCATCCAGTTTCACCCTGCCTTTTTTGGTGACGGAGCCCGCGACTAGCTCGCGGTTCTTGCCTTCGCCCTTCCAGATTCCGGTCGCAATGATGCGTTCGCCTTCCTGGAACTGCGTGGGACCGACAGCGCGTGTGCCGTCTTCATGAACAAGGCGTATGAGCCTGCCGTTCGAATGCGGCTTTACGTCGCTTACGACGACAATCCTTTCGCGGTCCGAAAATGTCACGTAGCCCCTGACGCTGGCAACGTCCTTGCCGGACGCCCCAGCGTGTAGTGCGCACAGCGCAGCAAACGCTGCGATGCGCAGGGCGCGGACAGCGTGCATTCCGGTAAAGGTCCTTGTCATGCAAGTATTCTACCATATTTCGCGATTGCAGTGCACTACCCCGAAGAGTAATAGGTTTTTTCCCAGTGATTGCTCTTTGGAGTAATGGCGAGACGGACACGAAATGTTAAAATGCCGATATGCATAAACTCATGGAGGATGTCCGCATGAAAATCACAGTAGCTGTTTTCGCCATCGCCGCGCTTTTCTGCGCCGAAGGAAAGGAAGTTTCGCTCTTCCTCGTCGGAGGGCAGTCAAACACCGAAGGGCGCGTGCCAGTCAGCGAACTGCCGGAATGCCTGGAACGCAACGAGTTCGCGCTCGCATCGGTCCATGCGCCGCTTTCGGAAACGGAGCTTGGGAAGTTCGCCGCGTTCGCCCCGACAGGCAGATGGGCGTACGACGCTGAAGTCTACTATCTGATCGGGCAGGCTCTGGGCGAGACGTTCTATGTCGCGAAGACCAGCTTTGGCGGCACGTCGATCAGTCCGAGCGTCAACAATTCTCCCTCCAGCCACGCGAACGCCTGGCTCCCCGCCTACGGCAGCGGGTACCACTGGTCTGTCGACGCGGCGTTCCTCTCCGCCACCGTCAGCGCGGGGCGTACGTTCGATCAGGGCGGCGTCACCTACGACGGCCAGTCGATGATGAAGGCATGGATTGAGAACATCGACGCCGCGATTGATGCAATCAGGGCCGGCGGCGATACACCTGTCGTCAAGGCCATCATCTGGCACCAGGGCGAAAGCGACAGGAAGACGACGGACTACGAAGCGAACCTGACGGCTATGGTCGCGTACTTGCGCGACCACCTTTACGCGAAACTGGGGATAGACTGCGGGACGTTGCCGTTCTTCTGCGGCTCCATTCCGCGCAAGAGCCAGCAGTTCTCCGTAGCTGTCGACCGCGCCTTGCAGTCTATAGAAGCGGACGACGACAACAATATGCACGTCGTCGATCTCTACGACTTGACGATGCGCGACAGCGTCCATTTCGACGCGGCCAGCTCCATCCTGTTCGGCCAGCGCCTCTACAACCGCATGATCGACGAGGGCGTGATAGAAGGGGAGAAGGTCGATGTGGAATACTGCGTCCGGAAGCCGGTTTTCGGCGCGGAACACGTCGTAAACCGCACAACGACGTGGACATGGAACGACGGCACTGGCGATATCGCAACTTCAATCGTGGATATGGACGGCATCTACTTCCATGCAGAAAACACAAACAGCCGCAAAGTCAAGTATGCTGACGCCGCCGCTAGGATAGAATGGACGCTCGGAGACGCTTCGCCGACCTCGGTTTCAAAGGGCGCATATTCCGTCTACGACTGCAACAGCGACAAACTTTCCAGCACAACTACGGCAGGTGCATCCGGCGTGGGGCATGCCGTCGCGGTAAACGTTGGGCGCTCTGGCGCGTTCGAGGTGTTTTACGTCGCAAAAAACGCCGCCACCGTGCGTCTCTACCTGAACGGACAGCTTGTTGACGAACAGGCTGCGGAAGCGGGTGCCGTGACGCATCTCAAGGCGGAGAACACTGGCGCGGGAGTCTATTGCCTCGAACTTGGAAAAGGCACGCTGGTCGGCGCGCGTTTCGTGCCAAAGGAAGAAATGCCAGCAGTAACGCTGGAGATTGGCGAAGACGGCTGGGGCACGTTCGGCAACCTGTACGAGTCAAACTTCGTCCTGCCTGCGGGGGTCAAGGCTTATGCGGTTGGAACAGTGAAGGGCTATCCGACGCTACTTTCCATGAGCGAGGTCGGTGCGTTCAACATCGGCGAGGCGGTCGTCGTGCAGGGCACTGCGGGAAACTACACGCTGGAATCCGGCGAGGGTGCGGCGTTCAGCGGCGAAAATCTCCTTGCCGTCCAGCCTTCTACAGGCATCCTCGAGCCGACGACGGGCGACGATTTCTTCAACTTTGCGCAAGGCGTGGACGCGAGCGGCAAGCTCGTGTTCATACGTGCGGACGGAATGGCCACACTCGCGGAGGGAAAGGCGTTCTTCTCCATTTCCGAGGGCGATGAACACGCGCAGTCAGCGACGCTTTACGCACGCAATACGGGCGACACATCGCGTTTCACATGGACGGGAAAAGGCGGAGACACGCTGTGGAACAATATCCAGAACTGGGCGTGGGCGGACGGCGAGGCGCCACTGAACCTGCCAGGCGCAGGCGCTACGGTACTCTTCAATGTCAGCGCCAACGTCACTTTTGCCGACAATCTAGATGCCGAGGGAATCAACATTGTGCTCAATGCCAGTACAACCTTCGCAAGCAGCGATGGCAAGACAGAACGTGCAATCACGCAGCCGTCTTTCTCTGGTGCGGGCAGGTTGATTCTCGGCAACAAGATCAAAATCCAGACAAAGGTATACGGTTCGCTTGTCATCGACAACAGCCTTGATATTGAGAATGGCGCCAATGTCACGTTTTATTCGCAGGGTGCGAGCGGAAAGATCACGCTGAACGGCACCTTGGCAGGCGGTGGCAATGTGAGCCTGTCAAACCGCAACGGAGGAGGCGTAATCACGCTTAACGGCGACATGAGCGGTTTCACGGGAACGCTCAACCCTGGCACATCGGGCACGGTGAAGATCACTGGCGCGACTGGAGATGACGGAGTGGCAATCAAGGACGCAGATGCTGAGTCGGCCGCTGCAAAGGTGAGCTTCCCAGCTCGCCCCGCCGATGTAACTTCAGTTGTGACGGAGGAAGGATATGCCGCCTATTTCAAAAGGACTGCAATTGAAAAGGAAGGCGCCGATGGTGTTTTTGTCGTCACCGTTTCGCTGGATGAGACGGCTGTCGCACCGGACGCGACTTTGGCGACGATCGATTGCGCTGAACTTGTAGATGCCGATGCGGCAACGCTTACCCTGTCGAATGCAAAACCTGGCCTCTACTACTCCATCGTCGGAGGAACGTCGATAGAGAGCGTCACGGCCGAAGGAGAACGCATCCTTGCGACCGGCACAACCGTCTCGCCCGCCAAGCCAGTGCTTGAGAGCGTCGGCAGTGTCGCTTTCTATCGCGTAAAGGTCAGCGCGACGCCGGTTGCCGATTGATTTTTAAATTACTACACTTTGGAGTAAGGGAACGACAGGGCGAAAATGCTATAATACCATCGTCAGAACAAAATAGGAGGAACCACCATGAAACAAATTATCGCAGTCATCGCTCTCGCTGTCGGATTTGGAGTCTTGGCCGATTCCACATTCAACTGGACATGCAACTTCGGCGACGACAATGCGGCGGAGGTTGCGAAGTATGTTTCGCTCAATGCCAAGGCCACTGCGACAAAAGTGACTGGATCGAACACCCAGAAGAACGGCGAAACTTACCTCGTCCTTTCCGACGCTGAATCGGGAACCGTTTCAGGCGGCATCACTTCCACGATTAACTTCCCTTACGAAGTGAAACTTGCGGACGGCGGGTATACGATGGAGTTCGACTACGCACCGACGTATGGCGTGAATGATAACACTGCGACGGTCTACGGCCTTGTGGCATACGGTTCGAACGGTAATGAGCTTTTTAACCTGTACGGCAAGAAGCAAAATGAAGGAATGGACGTGTGCAAGGGAGCGGGCACATCGGATGTGCTCGCTTCAATCGACACATCCAGCTTGACGAAATACAGTGTATCCAATGACAATGCCAACTGGCTGCATATTACGATAGCTGGCGACAAAATCGCGGATAAAGTCACGCTATCCGTCAGGAAGATGGCCGACAATTCCGATCTGTTCGAATCGCCGGTCACAGTGTCCGACAGTTATGTAACGCTTGGGAATCTGACCGTCAAAACAGCGCACTACTCAACGGATAGACGCCAGTGGGCGGGCCTGGACGATTTCGCATTCGAAGGTCAGTTGCCGTCGGGCATTACGGAATGGACGTCGGGCGCGGTGACAGGATCCATCGTCTTCGGCGCTGCGCTGCAGACAAGTGACGCGGTTGCCGTTTCTGGCGGGAATGCTATTGCGCCCGTCGTGTTCGCGGCGCAGGATGACAATGCATCCTATGGTCTTTTGATTGCGGGAACCTCGGACATGACGATCGGCGATACTGCGAATAAGGGATCGGATGTGTATTTCTCCGTGGAAAGTGGATGCTATTCTGTCGGAGGGAATCTGCTGGTCGGCAAGCAGCCCTACACGACCGAGGGCGATTGGAGCCAGGATTACATCACGATCAACGGCGGGACTTTCAGCGTAGCGGGCAATGTCGTATATCCGCACGGCACGATGAATGTAAACGGCGGAACGTTTACGGTGGGCGAAAGGCTCAATCTCGCCAGCCAACGGCGTGCGGCGGCGACAGTCAATGTAAACGGCGGTACAATGTCTGCGGCAACCATCCGTGTCGCGCCCTATGCCGGCGACGGGCCGACGCTGAATGTGAACGGCGGCACATTGGAGACCGGCTGCTTTGCCCGTGAGCATGCGGACTATACGAGCAAGCTGTTTTTCAACGGCGGCACGCTGAAGGCTCTGCCAAGCGCCAATACGTTCGCGCCCGAGGGAATCGCCTTTGTCGTCAGCGCGGGCGGCGGCACGATCGATGTCAACTGTCTGGATATCGTCATCGCGAATGCCATCACCGGCGAGGGCGAGCTGACGGTTGCGGGCGGCGGCAAGCTGACGCTCTCGGCGGCGTATGGCGGCACAGGCGCGCTGACGGTCGAATCCGGCACGACGCTCGATCTTGGCGGACAGACGGACACATTCGCTTCCGCGACAATCGGCGGAACGGTGACGAACGGAACACTCGTGGTCACGGGCAAAGCGACGTTCATGCCGGGGGCGGTGATCGACGTTGGAAACCTCGCCCTTGCTGACGGAGCTGTGGTGCTGGCATGCGGCTCGGTCAACGGTCTTGAAAACCTTACCGTCAAGGCAAACGGCAGTACGGTCAATTACAAATTAAAGTACGAAGCGTCGCAGGGCGGCATCGTGCTCCGTCGAAAAGGGCTTGTCATTTTAGTTAAGTAGGGATGGGCGCGAAGAGTCCTGGAGACGCCATGAAATAAGTCTACCGTCTGTAACGGCGCAAGCCCCCTCATCTAATCGAAAGGAGAAGATATGATTTGGAAAAATGGATTAGTTGCCTGCTTGGCGGGCTTTGCACTTTGCGCGATTGCCGAGGAATGGGTGTATCCCCTGCGCGAAGCGGACGAAATCACGTCCCTCGACGGCGAATGGGATTTCACTCTCGTCCGCAACGACGACGAGAAGCCGGACGCAGTGACGCGAGAGTCCGGTAAGATCCGCGTGCCCGGCAACTGGGAGACACAGGGCTACAAGCATCCGCAGTACGGCAACCAGATGCAGAACCTCACCGGAACGTACGTGCGCACGTTCGCCTACGATCCTATGTGGGAAGGGCGCAAGGTGATGCTGCGGCTTGACGGCGTTCTCTTCGGATACGACCTCGAGATCAACGGCGTGCGCATCGCCTCTGACGTGACGAGCGCGTACAACCTTCACCAGTTCGACGTGACCTCGGCGCTGAAGAAGGGCGAGAACGAAATCAAGGTGGCCGTCAAGACGCGCGTGCCGGGATGGCTGTGGGATACGAACGACTGCTGGTGCCTTGCGGGAATCTTCAGGAGCGTCGAGATGTTTTCCGTGCCCTCCGACGGATGGATCGCCGACGTCACGTTCGTCTCACGCCGCGTGAAGGGCGACGACTGGTGTGCCGAGGTGAAGGTCGATGTCGCAGGCGGTGCCGAGAAGCCGGTCGCCGTACGACTCATCGCGCCTGACGGTGCAGTCGCCGCGTCCCTCTCGTCTCTTAAGTCTCTTGCGTCCCTTTCTCTTCGAGCCCCCAGGCTCTGGACAGCCGAGACGCCGAACCTCTATACGCTCGAGGTCTCGTACAACGGCGAGACCGTCCGCGAGAAGGTCGGCATCCGCGAAGTTTCCTCGGACGAAAAGTCGATCTTCATCAACGGGGAGCGCGCAATCTTCCGGGGCGTGTGCTGGAACGAGATCATGCCGAAGGTCGGCCGCGCCATCACGCGCGAGCTCCGCCGCGAGCAGATGCTGAAGATGAAAGCCCTCGGAGTCAACTACATCAGGACGGCGCATTATCCCTTCGGCGTCGACTTCTACGAACTCGCCGACGAGCTCGGCTTCTACGTCGTGGACGAAGTGCCGTTCGGCTCGCGCGGATCTGGGCTTTTGAAAAACGACAGCTACGAGCCGCTCCTCATCGACCGGACGGAGCGGACGATCCGCCGCGACAAGAACCATCCGTGCGTGTTCATGTGGACGTTCGGCAACGAGAACAAGGTGCGGTCCAACACGATCGCCGTCTTGAAGTACGCGAAGGCGAAGGACCCGACGCGCCTTCGCGCATTGCCGCAGACATGGGACTCTCTTCGGGAGTGGACGCAGAATCCCGACAGCGAGCTGGTGGACGTCTTCTCGGGGCATTACTTCGACGAGGAGCGTTTCAAGTACTGCCGCACGCTCAAGAAGCCGTTCTTCCAGACCGAGTTCTCGCATGCCTGCGGCAACGGCTTTTCGCAGTTCGAGGATCGCTGGCCGCGCATTCTCGCGAGCGAGAACTTCGCAGGCGGAAGCGTCTGGATGTGGCAGGACCAGGCCGTCGAGACCGACGGCGCGTTCCCGCTGGGATACGACGAGAACGGCAACCCGCAGCCCAAGGAGAAAACAAAGGACAAGGTGCGCAAGACGACTAAGGACGTGCAGGGCGTCTGGGTGGACGACAAGACGTTCTGGGACAGCTACGGCGAGCGCGGCACGGACGGCATCTGCTATGCCGACGGCACGCCCAAGGAGTCCGCGCTTTTGATGGCTCGCTTCTACAAGGCGTTCCCCGGCCTGCCCAAGGTCGAGAAGCCCGCGGACTGGGAAACAATCTCCACTCCGTTCCCGGTTCCCCGCTTGTCCGCCGTAGCCGCGGCGAAGGCGGATTCCCCGTTCCCCATTACCCCAGAGCAGCTTCTTCTGCGTGTCGGGCGCAAGATGACGGTCGTGCCGCAGGCGCAGACGATCGGCAAGTCGAAGGATTTCCTCTACTGGTACGATCCGTACATCTTGAAGCCCGAGGTCAAGAAGGTCAACAAGGACGGGTCCGTCAAGGTCCGCTGGTCGAAGTACGACAACCCGAAGGAGAAGCAGCACATCGACGGAACGATCCGCATCAAGGACGGTGTCGTCGACTACGAGCTCGTTCCGTCGGAGAAGTGCAAGGGCGTCCTCGTCGAGTGCGGTTTAGCGCTTGATCTCGGCGAAGCCGTGACGCGCATCGACTGGGCGGGCCTCGGGCCCTACCGCAGCTATCCAGGCAAGAAGCTCCACAACGACTTCGGCGTCTGGGCGAAGGACAAGCGCGACCTGTACTTCGACGGGGCGCGCATGGAGTCGCGCTGGGCGGTCGTGTCCGACGGCGCGAAGGGCGTCAAGATGGAGAACGCCGACGGCTCCGACATGACCTTCAGCGTCGAGAACGTCGACGGCCGAGTCGTTCTGACGCACCACGACGTCCTCATGACGCTTGGCGGCAAGTCCAACCGCCCCGGCGTGGACTTCTCGTTCACGAATCTCGTCCTGAAAGGCTCGATAAGGCTTTCCGAAGTCGAGGGCCTGAAGCTTCCCGAGGTGAAGGTCTATCGTCCTTTCAAGAGCACCTACGGATTCTGAGGGCTGTGCCATGACAATGCTTCCGATCTTGCTTGCCGCCGCGATGGCCTTCCCAGACGGGAAGAGGTGTGCGGTCACATACACGTTTGACGACGGGCTCGCAGATCAGTACGAAGTCGCGTTCCCGATGTTCCGGGAAGTGGGGCTGAAGGCGACGTTCTTTCCGATAACGGACAAGGTGGGCGACCCGAAGGGCCTCAAGTCGAAGGCCGAGCGCGGAACGCCGCTGATGACCTGGGCGCAGCTCAAGGAGATGTCCGATGCCGGGATGGAGATCGGCACGCACGGCGCGTCCCACGGCAAATATTCGAAGATGACGCGCGAGGAGATTTTCGCGGACATGCGGCGCGGCAAGGAGTCGGTCGAGCGCGAGATTGGACTTCCCTGCGTCAGCTTCGCTTCGCCATTCAACGCGAAGCGCGGCGCTGACGGATCGTCCGTCGAGGAGACGGCGAAGGAAGCGGGGCTTCCTGCCGTGCGGATGTCCCAGAAAGCGGCCGGCGGTGCAATGACGGCGGAGAAAATGAACTCGCTCGTAGAAACGGCGCGGAAGAAGGGCGGATGGATCGTCTTCATGTCGCACGGGATGAAGCGCGGCTACGACGCATGGGAGACCCCCGAAGAGCTGAAGAAGCATCTTGAATGGGTGAGTATGCAGGCCGACGTCTGGGTCGGGACCTTCGGCGAAGTCGCAGCTTACACTTTGGAGTAATGAATCGATAGGGCGGAAATGCTATAATGTCAGTGACAGAACGGAACAGGAGTATACACCATGAAACAAATTATCGCAGTCATCGCTCTCGCAGTCGGATTTGGAGTCTATGCCGATTCCGCCGCAAGCCGGACATCTGACTTCAGCAATACTTTCAGCCTGAACGCCGACTGGAAGTTCACGAAGGCGCCGAAGACGATTCCGCTCTCGCAGGCGAAGGCCAGCGTCGAGACTGCGGGCGTAAAGGTCGAGGATCCCGCGTTCGACGACTCGTCGTGGGAGACGGTCTCGGTTCCGCACCCGATAAACGCGCACGACAGCTTCGACGACCGCGCAGTGGATGCGGGCGAGGCGAGTTTCTGGCGCGGCATGGCGTTCTACAGGAAGCGCTTCTCGCTTCCGGAGGGAACGGGGAATGGGGAACGGGGAATGGGGAAGGCGTTTATTACGTTTGAGACGGTGCGGCAGTCGGTGTACCTCTGGGCGAACGGAAAGTTCGCCGGATACTACGAGGCCGGCATCGCGCCGTGCGCGTTCGACGTGACGGCGCTCCTGAAGGCGGGCGAGAACGTCCTCTGCGTCGCGACGGACAACTGCGCGGCGCGCGGCGCGAAGCTCTTCATGCACGAGACGATTCCCGGACACGAGCCGGGCGACATGAGCGGTGCCGCGTACCAGTGGAATTCAACTGACTTCAACGAGGTCCAGGGAGGTCTCGTCGGAAACGTCTCGCTCGTGCTCAAGGATTCGAAGACGTATCTGACCCTTCCCTACTACAACAACCTCAAGACGGTCGGAACCTACGTGACGGCGAAGGACTTCGACTTCGAGAAGGGCGAGGCGACGATCTGCGTCAGGGCGGAGGTCAGGAACGAAAGCGCATCGCCTGTGAAGGCGAATGTGAAGGTAGAGATTAGGGAATGTCTAACTGGGGGAAGCGGCGTCCCGCCGCTTCGGGAAAAGGAAGATGCAGTCGTTGTGATGAAGCGGCGGGACGCCGCTTCCCCCAGTCATGTAGTCGCTCCCGCCACTGATGCTGGGCAAGTCTTCCACACCGCGCTTGAAAGCGACGTCTACGAAAGCGCGCCGCAGCCGACGCGCGTCGCTTCGCCGGAGACTGCCGCGCTTGAGGCAGAGTGCCGCGCGAGCGGGCTCGTCTTCTGGTCCCCCGACACCCCGCACCTCTACGACGTGGTCGTCACGCTTGTCGGGGAGGACGGCAATGTCATCGACAGCGAGACGATACGGACGGGCTTCCGCGAAGTGAAGTACGACGCGGCGAAGGGCGGGATTCTCCTCAACGGGAAGAACATCTGGCTCACCGGCTATGCCCAGCGCTCCACCCACGAGTGGGCCGCGATCGGCGTCGCTCCCGACTGGATGCAGGACTACGACGCTGCGCTTATCCGCAAGTCGAACGCCAACTTCGTCCGCTGGATGCACGTCGCGCCCAAGCCCGCGCCTGTCAGGGCGTGCGACAAGTTCGGCGTCGTAAATGTCGTGCCTGCCGGCGACAAGGAGGGAGATGTCGCTGGCCGCAGCTGGGCGCAGCGCACCGAGGCGATGCGCGACGCGATGATCTACTTCCGCAATTCGCCGTCCGTGATGTTCTGGGAGGCGGGCAACAACCAGATTTCGCCTGCGCACATGAAGGAGATGGTCGAGCTCAAGAAGGTCGTCGATCCCGACGGATACCGCTTCATGGGCTGCCGCACGCTGCAGACGAAGGAGCAGGTCGCGGAGGCGGAGTACGTCGGCACGATGCTGCACCGCCACGAGATGCCGGCGTTCAGGTCGATGGAGGCGCTCGGGAAGTTCATGCCGATGATGGAGACCGAGTACGCGCGCCAGGAGTCGCCGCGCCGGTCGTGGGACGACTTCACGCCGCCCGACTACGACTACCGCGGACGCTTCCTCAACGGCGGCAAGAAGGAGACGGGCTTCGACGTCTACGACCAGACGCAGGAGGACTTTGCGCTTTCGACGGCGAAGGAGTACGCGGAGTTCTACGGCGCGCGCAGCTTCGGCAGGGGCGCGAAGACATACGCCGCGTGCGCTGCGCTTTGCTGGACAGACTCGAACCAGCACGGGCGCCAGTCGTTCAGCGAGAACTGCCGCTCGTCTGGTCGCGTCGACGCGGTGAGGCTGCCGAAGGAGAGCTTCGACGTCTTCCGCGTGATGCAGTCCGAAGACCCGGCGGTAATGCTCGTCGGACACTGGAGCTATCCGAAGCTCACGAAGGACACATACTGGTATCCCGTCAAGAAGTTCAACGGGCACTTCATGGAGGAGACCGGGGAGAAGGCTCAGCGCGACCCGCTGCACAAGACGGTCTACGCGATCGGGTCCGTGCACTGCGCGTCCGTCGAGCTCGTCGTCAACGGAAAGTCCAAGGGCGTCAACGCGAAGCCCGACCATGTGTTCGTCTATGCGTTCCCGAACGTGGACATCACCGAATCCGGCACGGCCGAGGTGATTGCGCGCGACAAGGCGGGCAAGGAGATAGCGCGGCACGCGGTCAAGTCGTTCGCCGGCGAAGGCAAGATCGAGACTGCCGTCAGAACGGGACCCAAAGGCTGGCTCGCCGACGGCTCGGACATTGTCATGGTTGACTTCCGCCTCGTCGACGCAAGCGGCACGGTCCATCCGTTTGCCTCGGAGAAGATCTCATTTGAACTGTCCTTTGAACCGGACAAGCATGCCGCAACTCCCAGCTCTCAACTCAGAACTCCTAACTGTCCAGTGTTCATGGGCGGATGGAACTCCGGCGTCTTCGGCGAGGCGTCTCCGATCGGCAAGGACTTCGTCAACCTCGAGTGCGGCTTGGCGCGCGTGTTCGCGAAGGCCGGGCGCATGCCAGGGAAGGCGACGCTCAAGTGGCGCTGTGAAGACGGACAGAGCGGTGAGGTTCCGCTTGAGCTGAAGCCCGTCGAGGTCAAGGGCGGCCTTGCGTCCGCGTCCATGCAGTCGTTTGCCGCGAACACTCGGACGTTCGCGCGCAGGACCTCGGCGCCTGCGGTGCAGGACCTCGCGGCGGTGACGACGGGCGAAGGGGAGAAGTACAAGGTCCTAGTGAATGGCGTGGAGGTCAAGTTCCCCCACGGATTCGGGCGCCCCGTCAAGTTCGACGACAACACCGGGGTCTCCTGCGCATACGTGCCGGTTCTCGAGGCTCTCAAGGCCGCGGGCGCGGAACTTGAGTTCGTCCACGAGCCGAAGCGGATTCCGGCGAAGAAGAAGTGGCTCAGGAAGCTCAGCCCCACGCCGTTCGTCCCGATGGTGACTGTGAAGGCCGGGGGACATGAGATCGACGCGTGCGTCGGCTTTACGGAGCTCTTCGTCGACAACGGCAAGGACAAGAACCTGACGAACTGCGAGGTCTACCGTGCGAGGGAGAATAGCCCGATCGTCTGCGGCGAGCTGATTTCGCTTGTCGGGTACATTTCCGGCGTCGACCTGAAGACCGACACCAAGAGGAAAGTCGTCGAATTGACGGTCAAGAAATAGGGAAAGGGACCCAAAACTCATTTTTCGTCATTTTCCCCATTGACTGCGAGGACCGCATTTTGATATACTATCTCTCAATCACAAAGGCCAGGTTAGCACAGTTGGTAGTGCGGCTCATTCGTAATGAGCAGGTCGGGGGTTCGAGTCCCTTACCTGGCTCCATGATGGCGGGAGTAGATCAATTGGTTAGATCATCAGATTGTGATTCTGAGGGTTGCGGGTTCGAGTCCCGTCTCCTGCCCCAACTTCAAGCCTAAGGCGTGTGCCGAGGGCAGGGCAGAACCAAAGGAGAAAACCCGTGACGGTTATTCAAGCGCTCATTGAGCTTCAGGAGGTTGACGGAAGAATCCGCGAACTCGAGCATGAGATGAAGGATCTTCCTCGCCGGAAGGCATTGGAGATGGCGCGTTTGACAGGTGTAAGCGCCGATCTTACGGCAGCTAAGGCCGGGCTCCAGCAGTCTCAGGAGCGAGTCAAGTCCTACGAATCCGACGCGCAGGCCCTCAAGGAGCGCATCCAGCAGCTCAAGACGACCCAGGCTGGGCTTTCCAGCAACAAGGAGTACCAGCAGTACTCGATGCAGATCGACCTCGTTTCCCACGACCTAGAGGCGACGGAGGCCAGCCAGATTTCCGCGATGGACGACATTCCTAGCGCCGAGGCGCGCGTTGCGAAGGCGCAGGAGATGTTCGACGAGGCGAAGAGCGGCATCGACGCGGTCTGCTCCGAGCTAGACGAGCGCATAGCGGCGGTCAAGGCCGAGCTTGATGAGGCTCAGAAGGAGCGCGTCGAGAAGGCAAAGCTCGTGACCGATCCCAAGGCCAAGCTCTACTACGAGCGCCTTCGCACGAAGCGCTGGCCCGTTGTCGTCCCGCTGACGCAGAGCGGTGTGTGCGACGGCTGCAACCTGGTTCAGCCTCCAAGCGTCGCGCAGCTGACGGACGCCAACGCCAAGAACGGCGAGGCGGGCAAGCCGCAGCGCATTGTGGCGTGCACGATGTGCGGCCGCATGCTCTATCGCGACTGATGATTTCGATTTCGCCCTTGGGCGGTGCGTGAGTGACCGATCGCGGCCGAGAGGCTGAGGAAAGTCCGGACTCCACAGGGCAGGGGATTCGTTCGTCAAGGACGAAAGACGCGGGGAAATCCCGCGTGATGGAAAGTGCCACAGAGAACAGACTGCGTTCGAGCGAACAGCGAGGACGTAAAGGTGAAATGGCGGTGTAAGAGACCACCGGCGCGGCTGAAACGACGCGCGCAGGGCAAACCCTCCCCGGAGCAAGATCAAATAGGGAATCGACGGGCTGCCCGTCCGGCGGCGCCTCGCAAGGGGTGCCTTGAGATTCCGGGTTGATTGCTTAGATGAATGATCGGAGCCCCGAAAGGGGTGAACAGAATCTGGCTTATTCGCCGCGCACTCCCAAGGGCTATATATGATATAATATTCCCTAAAAGTATGAGAGTAGTATTCATGGGATCCAGCGCGGCCTCAGCCGTCTGCCTTCGCGCGTTGATGCGCGAGGAGGAGCTTGAGGTTGTCGGAATCGTCACGCAGCCCGATCGTCCAGCCGGCCGGGGAAAGTGGCTGACGCCCTGCCCCTGCAAGGCGTTTGCCGTCGTTCACGGATTCAAGTGCGTAATTTCGCCTGAGAACGTCAATTCTCCCGAGGCGATGGCGAAGATCAGGGAGTGGAACCCTGACGTCATCGCGGTCGTTGCGTTCGGGCAGTTCCTTCGTCCCGCGCTTCTCAACCTTCCGAAGTACGGCTGCGTCAACTGTCATTTCTCGCTTCTGCCGAAGTACCGCGGCGCGTCGCCGGTTGTCGCGGCAGTTGCCGCTGGCGACAAGCTTACCGGCGTTACCGTCATGCGCATGACCGAGGGGATGGATTCCGGCCCCATCATGATGCAGAGCTACGAGCCGATCTATTCGGACGTCACCGGCGGGGAGCTGATGAACGACCTTTCCACGACGGGCGGCGTCACGCTTGCAAAGACGCTGCGGCTCCTCGGCAGAGGACAGCTTCCGCCGGAGATGCCCCAGAACGACGCGGACGCGACTTTCGCCGGAAAGCTCAAGAAGACGGACGGCTTGATCAACTGGTCCGACCCAGTAATCGTCACGGAGCGCAAGATACGCGCATACTCTCCGTGGCCCGGCTGCTACACCTTCCTGCCCGAACGCTTCCGCAAGAAGGGCAGCACGGGGCGTGTAATCGTTACGCGCGCGGAAATCGTCAGCAACCTCGAGCCCGGGTGGCGCGACGCAGTGCCGGGGACTGTTCTCAAGTGCGTCACGGTGAAGACCAAGGACTGTGCCGCCGGACCGATTGTAAAGTGTCTCGACACGGCCATCAAGCTCACCGAGCTCAAGCCCGAGGGCTCCTCGCTCATGAGCGGCGGGGACTTCCTGCGCGGACGTCCGCTTGTGCCTGGCGAGGACGTATTCGTTTCACCACAAACCACCTAATGAAAGGACACGCCATGAAGAAACTTATGCTGATTGCGGCATGCTCCGCGTTGTCGGCTGCTTACGCCCAGACGGTCGTCCAGCCCATGTACATGAAGATGGCCGATGGCTCGATGCAGCAGGTCATACTGCAGCCCGACGGCACGTACGTACCCGTAGTACAGCAGACCGTCGTCCAGCCGCAGGTCGTCGTTCAGCAGGGATTGACGCTTCCGAATGGAACGGTCATGCCGGTCGGCGCGAAGGTCTGCCCGAAATGCGACGGCACAGGCGTCAAGGAGCATTTCTGGTATTCGGAGAAGTGTCCGAACTGCCGTGGCTACGGCTACAAGCTGCCGCAGGACAACGGGCCGGACGTCATCTTCATTCACGACCGCGACAGGCCGCCGCCGTACTATGGCAGGCACCACGACAGGCATCATGAATCGCACCATCACGACAAGCACCATCATGACAAGACGCCGATGGCCAACGACCTGCGCTTTGCCAAGAAGGTCCAGCCGCCTGCGCCGAAGCCTGCGGTGAAGCATCCTGCTCCTGCGCCGAAGCCTGTTGCGAAGCCGCACGCGCCCGCACCCAAGAAGCCCTCTACACCACCACCGCCCAAGAACGGCGGCAAGAAGAAGTGAGAAAAATGCAATTTGAAGAAACAGCTGCAAGAATCAAGGAAGTCATAGTTTCCAGCCTCGACCTCGAGGATGTTTCGCCCGGCGAAATCGAGACCGACGCCCCTCTCTTCGGAGAAGGGCTCGGTCTTGACTCCATCGACGCGCTGGAGCTTGGAATGGCGATCAAGAAGGAGTTCGGGGTCGCGTTTTCGAAGAACCCAGCCGACAACAAGAAGACGTTCCATTCGGTGAAGTCGCTTGCTGACTACGTCATAGCGCAGAAAAACGGCTGAAGAGCAGGAAGAAGGAGATTTGAAAATGGCAATGAGCAAAGAACAGATTGAGGCGACGATAAGGAAGATACTCTCCGAGGAGTTCGACGTCGCGCCTGAAAGGCTGACTCCGGACGTCAACCTGTTCACGGAGCTTGACCTAGATTCGATCGATGCCGTAGACCTTGTCGTCCGCCTCCAGCAGGAGACCGGCAAGAAGGTGAATCCGGAGGACTTCCGCCAGATACGAACACTGTCGGACGTCGTGTCCGTCGTGGCGAAGCTCGTGAACGAAGAGTAACCCGTTTCCGCCAATGCTGTCGGCGATATTCGCATTTCTGTTCGGGCTTTCGCTTCTTCCGGGGCGGAAGCCCGCGTGTCTGCGCTTCGCCGAGCGCATATCGGGCGGGATATTGCCGGATGGCGCAGTTGAATACTGCAGAAGGCTGACCTGGGTCTGGTTCTGGATACTGCTTTCGCTGTCGGCAGTAAACATCGTTTCCTTTGCCGCTTCCAGGATGTTTTTCGCCTGGCCAAATTATCTCTGGTACGTTACGCTTGCCCTCCCGGCGGTCGTCGTGCCGATGACGTTCCTTGTCGAGGGGCGCATCCGCCGCAAAAGGTTCAACGTGACGTTCCACACAAGCGGCTCGACGGGCAAGTCCAAGACCATCGTCAAGACGTTCGAGTCTCTGGCGAAGGAGGTCGCGTTCCACCGCGATTTCTACAGGGGAAGGATTTCCGCGGACGATACCGTGTTCCTTTGCACGATAGAGCCAGGGCACATGTACGGCACGCTTTGGCGGACAATGCTCCCGAAGGCGCTCGGCTGCCGCGTAGACCCCGAGGTCATAATGACACCCGAGTCGCTGCTTGCGAAGATGAAGAACGCCGGGAGCGTCTTCCTCGTAACGACACCGAGCTTTCTCTCCCGCTTTACGTCTTATGCGTCCGGCTACGACGTTCCGCGCAACTGCGTGGAGATAACGACGAGCGGGGCGCTGCTGACGTCCGACGTCGCCTCGAAGACCGAGCGCGTCTTCGGGCTCGCGCCGCGCGAGATATTCGGCTCTACCGAGACGGGCGGCGTCGCGTCGCGCCGTCAGTCTGCGGACGCGCTTGCGAAGGGCGACGTGCCGTGGGAGGTGTTCCCTCCGGTCAGGGTCTCCGCGTTTCGCGACGGAGTCTCCGCCGCGCCGAGGCTCGAGGTGAGCTCGCCGTTTTCGTTTGCGCCTCGCTACGTGATGGGCGACGGGGTGGAGCTTGCGGCGGATGGGCGCAGCTTCCGTCTGCTAGGGCGCATGGACCGCATGGTCAAGATCAACGAGGAGCGCGTCAACCTCGCCGAGATGGAAGAGAAGGTCAGGGCGCTCGGCTTCGACGAGTGTGCGCTCGCAGTCGTGGAGGGACGGCGCGGACCGTGCATCGGCTGTGTCGTCGTCAGGAAGGACGGTGAAAGGCCCGACGCGCTCGAGCTCCGCAGGATGATGCTTCCGGTGTTCCCGAAGGGCACTGTCCCCAAGAAGTTCAGGTACGTCAGGTCGCTGCCGCGCAATGCGCAGGGAAAGGTCGTTATGCAGACGGTGAAGGAAATACTGGACTCGGCGCTTGTCGAGCCCAAAGTGCTCTCCGAATCGCAGTCGGAAGGCTGCTACGAGGCGAAGCTTGTCTTCGATGCGAATGCGCCGTATTTCGATGGGCACTTCCCCGGCATGCCGATCCTCCCGGGCGTTGCCCAGGTCGGCTTCGCGGTCCGCTATTCGCGCCTTGCGGGCTCGTCTGGCGCATTGAAGTGCGTAAAGAGGATGAAGTTCACGAAGATCATTTCGCCGGGCGCTGAGATCGGGTTTTCGGTCCGTCGCAGGGGCGAAGGCGAGTTTGCCTACGAATACAGGGAAGGGGATGCGACATGCTCGTCCGGCTTGCTGCAGTTCTGACGCTTGTCGCATGCGCGTCCCTGCGCGCGTCCGGCGCGGAGGCGACGGACGGCTTCGCGCGTGAAGTGCCAGAGCGCGTGCGCGCGAAGCTCGCGTCCACGAACGAGACGACCGGCTCGTTTGTCCAGACCAAGTCGCTTCCGACCGGCGAGAGGTTCGTGTCGAAGGGAACTTACCGCATCAGGCCAGGCGTGGATTTCGAATGGCGCGTGGTGGATCCGTTCGATTCGCTGTTCCGCGCGGACAAGACGTCGTACGTGTATTCCAACGAGGACGAGGTCGTGACGAAGCCGCTGAGCGACCTGCCGGGCTACTCGCGTTTCGCAGTTGCCGAGGACGGCGACTTCTCGGGCTTCTTCGCGGCTTTCGACGTCCTGTACAAGGAAGACGACGCGAAGGACGGAGGGAGCTTCCATGTCCTCGGCAAGCCGCGCGTGCCGCAGCTGGCGAAGTTCCTCGACCGGTTCGAGGCGGACGGAGTGGAGGAGGAGTGGACCCTTCGCGCGAGGTTTCCGGACGGCACGGCGTTCGAAGTGAATTTCAAAGACGACAGGAAAGACAGCAAATGACGATAGTATCACTAGGAAGCGGCAGCTGCGGCAACTCGTACTGCGTGGGCGACGGCGATTCGTGGCTCATGATCGACTGCGGGGTGCGCTACAAGGAGCTTTGCAGAAGGGCCAGCCAGGCGGGCGTAGACCTCGCGCATCTCGTGGGGATAGTCTTCACTCACGACCACTCCGACCACACGATGGGGATAGAGGTGTTCCACAAGCATTTTCCCGACGTTCCGCTCTTTGCGAACTACATGACCGCCGAGGCGATCGCGGCCTCTGTCGGAGTCGACATTTCGGAGTTCTTCACGTTTGAGAACGGACAGTCCTTCAATGTCGGGCGCTTCGCCGTCGAGCCGTTTTCGATTCCGCACGACGTGCCGGATCCCGTTGCGTTCCTCGTGCGGGCAAATGGGTTTACGTACTTCCACGCGACCGACGTCGGCACGCCTCTCGACTTCATCGGGACCAAGCTGCGCGAGGCCGACGCGGCGACCCTGGAGTCCGACTACGACTGTGGCCTTCTCGCGTCGAGCGAGCGCCCCGAAAGCCTGAAGCGGAGGATACGCGGTCCGCGCGGGCACCTCTCGAACGACGACGCGGCGGACCTTGTGCGACGCTTCGCATCGCCGCGCCTCAGGTACCTCGCGCTCGGTCATCTTTCTGGCGAATGCAACGAGCCGCACCTCGCCGAGAACACGATGCGGGACATGCTCAGGTCCATGTCGAGGACCGACATCGAGCTAGAGGTCCTTCCGCGCGAGGGCGTCTCGAAAGGATTCCGCAATGCTTGACTTTCGCAACATATCCGTCCACTACGGGCATCAGGACGTCCTTGCCGACGTCACCTTCCGCGTGAACAAGGGCGAGCGTGTAGGCGTCGTTGGTCCGAACGGATCGGGCAAGTCGACGCTGTTCAAGATCGTCCTCGGCGAGATGTCCACCGACACCGGCGAGCTCATAATCGAGAACTCGCCCCGCATCGGGTGGACGCGTCAGAATCCCGAGCCGGACAGCGAGGGGGAGACGCTCCTCGAGTATTCGCTTCGCGGAATCCCCGGCCTTGCCGAGATGGAGGCGGAGATGCAGGAACTGGAGGCAGACCTCTCCGACCCCGTCAAGATGCGCAGGTACGGCGAGCTGCAGACGCAGTTCGAGCACCTCGGCGGATACGACATAGAGACGCGCGTGAAGATCGCCCTGGGAGGACTCGGCTTCTCGACGGACGAATTCGACAAGCCGTTCAAGTCGTTTTCAGGCGGATGGCGCATGAGGGCCGAGCTCTCTCGCGTGCTCGCGTCCAAGCCGGACCTCCTGCTCCTCGACGAACCTTCGAACTACCTCGACCTCCCCGCCGTAGACTGGCTCCAGAAGTTCCTCAAGGCGTACGACGGAACGCTGATGCTGATCTCGCACGACAGGTACCTGCTCAGGACGCTGACGGACATAATCGTCGAAGTCGACGCGGGAACGGCGACGCGCTACGAGGGAAACCTCGACTGGTACATGACGGAGCGCGAAGTTCGCTACGAGCATCTCAAGGCTGCCAAGGAGAACCAGGACCACCACCGCGAGCAGCTCCAGCGGTTCGTCGACCGATTCCGCGCCCAGGCCACCAAGGCCGCACAGGCGCAGAGCAGGCAGAAGCTCATCGACAAGATCGACGAGGAGCGGATCGTCCTTCCGAAGCGCTACACGAACTCGGGACGGCTCCGCCTCGCCGAGCCGCCGCCCAGCGGAATCGAGATGTTCAGGTGCGAGGACCTAGGCTTCAGCTACGACGGCGTGAAGAAGGTCTTTTCGGGATTGTCCTTCCAGGTCACTCGCGGCGACAAGGTTGCGCTCATCGGATACAACGGACTTGGCAAGACGACCCTCATGCGCATCATCGCGGGGACGCGCCAGCCGACCGAGGGCAGGGCGATCCTCGGGCACAACGTCGTTACGGGCTACCTGAGCCAGGAGTTCGCCGAGACGATTCCGCCGGACGTTTCGGTCTACCGCAACGCGAAGAACGCGTGGGACGCAAAGGGCGGCGGGCCCGAGAAGGTGTTCCGCAACCAGCTGGGCGCGTTCGGGTTCGACGAAAACGACGTCGAGAAGCCCGCGGGCGTCCTCTCGGGCGGAGAGAAGATACGACTCGCGTTCCTGCGACTCTTCCTAACCGCGCCAAACTTCCTCCTCCTCGACGAACCGACTACCCACCTTGACCTAGACGGAAGGCGCCTGCTGCAGGACGCGCTCCAGAAGTACAAGGGCACGATCCTGCTCGTCTCGCACGACATCGACTTCGTGCGCGCGACGGCGACTTCCATCCTCGAGATAACGCGCGATGGCATACGCCAGTATCCGGGCGGATACGACTACTACTGCGAGAAGAAGCTCGAGGCGGCGAAGACGGTCCGTCCCGAGGTCAGGCAGAAGGCGACGGAACCTGCTGCCGGACAGGACCAGCAGAAGATGTCCCGCAAGGAGCTTCGCAAGGCGCGCGCCGAGGCGCGCGAGGCGATAGCGCCGAAGCTGCGCGAACTCAGAAAGCGCGTCGAGACGGCCGAGAAGAAGTTGGACGAGCTCCAGAAGGCGCTGGACGAGGCGTCCGCCGAACTCTTCAACCCGACTCCGACGACAAACTTCGCCGAGTGCAACCGGAAGGTCCGCGTCATCCAGGCGGAGATCGACAGATACACGGCGGACTGGGAGAACGCGTCCATCGAGCTCGAGGAGCTCAAGGGCGAAGATTGACAAACCATGACTGGAGTGCTGCAATGAAGACCCTGCTTGTTGGCTACAAGGCGTGCGACCTTTACGAGTCGCGGAAGCACGGAAAGCGCGTGACGGCGGAATGGGCGGCGGCTGAAGGCGTCACCTGCCACTGCATCGACATATACGACCGGCATGCGATAGAGAAGGCGCACCACATCAAGGCGGTGTGCTCGCCGAACATTCCGGAAGGCGACTGGGATCTCGTAAAGTTCAGAACAGGACCGAGGCTGATGTCAGGCGAGCTTGCGCTCGACCTGCTCCAGCAGTGCCATATCCTAGCCGCGAAGACGACGGGCTCGGAAGGGCGTCCGTGCCGCGTCGAGGTCGAATTCATCGGAAAGGAGCGCGACCGCAACGACCTGCTCGCGAAGATTGCGGACGATCCGTCGCGCGTGCGCGACTTCAGCGCGAAGTGGAAGGCGTCCGTTCCCGGCGGCAGGCCGATGGAGTTCACGTCGTTCCCAGGGTGCTTCTGCCACCGCAGGCTTGACGAAGGCGGTCTCGCCCTTGCGGAGGTCGCCAGCCGCGAGCTCTCCGCCCCCAATCCCCATTCACCAATCAAACTCCTCGACATGGGCTGCGGCTGCGGTCTCGTCGGATTCCTCGTTGCGGGCGCGGTAGGCGAAGTGGAGCTCGTGATGGTGGATTCCAGTTCGCGCGCTACCCAGGCGGCGGAGCTCAACTCGAAGAACCTTGGGATTCCGGCGGAGGTTGTCCTTGCGGACAACGGGATGCCTGCGAGGATGGACGGAACGTTCGACGTGTTCGTCGGCAATCCGCCCTACTACAGCGACTACAGGATCGCGGAGGTGTTCCTCGAGACGGCGGCTCGCGCGCTGAAGCCTGGCGGGGTGTGCTACTCCGTGTGCAAGAACGCGGCCGGGCTGGAGCCGGTCCAGGCGCGCTTCTTTCCGTCCGTTGAGATCATAAGGCGGCGCGGCTACGCCGTGCTGAAGTCCGTAAAACCCATGTAACAGGAGGATTGTCATGATACCAAGCAGATTTCGTCTTTGCGAGATGTTCGGAATTCCGATTTACCTCGACATATCGCTCGTCGTCCTTCTCGTAATGTTCGTCACGGGCGGCGGCTCGTTTGCTGACGGACTTGCGTCGGCGCTTCTGCTGCTGATTTCGATTACCGCGCACGAATTCGGCCACTCGCTCACGGCGAGGGCGTTCGGATACGACACGCGCGACATAACGCTTTCGCTTCTCGGCGGATGCGCGTCGCTTATCGCCCTGCCGCGCAAGCCGAGCCAGGAGTTCCTGACGGCGGTTGCGGGCCCGCTCGTCTCCTTCGCGCTGTCGTTCGCCGGCATCGTCGCGATTGCGCTCATTGCAGTCGAGGGCGGCTTGTGGGACGCCTTCTGCTACGTCTGGGCCATGGTGTGGGGTTCCTTCGGCATAAACGTCGGCTTTTCCGGCGGCATAGCCTACGAGGCGTCGAAGGAGTGGGTCATGTCGATGGCTTGCTACCTGGCCATCATGAACGGCGTACTCGGGTTCTTCAACCTCGTGCCTGGCTTCCCGCTCGACGGCGGACGCGTCTTCCGCAGCGCGATGACGCCGTTCCTGACGCGAGTGAAGGCAACGTACATCGCAATGGTCGTCGGTCGCGGCGTTGCGATCCTCGTCGGGCTGAGCGGATTCTGGCGAATGTTCAACGGACGCAGCTGGGGCTTCGTCTCGCTGCTCATAGCGTGGATGATATGGCGCGAGGGATATCGCGAGTACCAGCTTGCCGTGATGGAAAGCTCCTGGCGCTACAGCGACTATCGGTGAAAACAAAACGGGCGCGGAAAAACCGCGCCCGTTTTGTTCGTTTCTGCAAGTATCAGGGTTAGCCGAGGATGGCGTCCTTGAAAGCCTTGCACGCGGCGATCTTGACGACCTTCTTAGCCTTGATCTTGATCTGCTCGCCCGTGGCGGGGTTGCGGCCGATGCGCGCAGGACGCTTGACAAGCTTGACCTTGCCGATAGCGGGAAGGGTGATGCCCTTCTCTTCCTGCTTGGCACCGCGGATTGCGATGTCGACAACAGCATCATAAGCTGCGACGGCCTGCTTCTTGGTGATGCCGGCGGCCTCAGCGATTGCTGCCATGATGCCACTCTTGGTGGTCGGAACGGGCGGGAGTTTCTTTGCCATTGTTTCTGTCCTTTTGTTTCACTCGGGAGGATTCCCTTCGTGATTATGCCTATAATATATCACTAAAATCGGGGCTTTGCAAGGGGGGAAGCGCAAAAAAGTCAATAAAATCGCTATTTTTCGCCTCTGAAAGAATAATTTGCCCCGTTTTCGCCCGCTTTTTCGGGCTTGCGCGCACCTGATCGATGTGGCAAGGCCGCATTCGCCCGTACCCTTTTGGGTAATGCTCAATGCGGCGTCTTTTGGTATAATTGGATCATGAAACACATTATAATACTTTTCACAGCTTGCGCTGCGCTCTGCGCCGCAGCCGAATTCTCTGCGTCTTCGGTCGCACCGAACGGCGACAGGATAGACGTCGATTCAAGGTGCCTGCGCCTGAACGGGAAGGCGATCGTCCCCGTCATGGGCGAAATGCACTACTCCCGCGTCCCCCGCGACGAATGGTCGCGCTCGCTGCAGTTGATGAAGGAAGGCGGCGTCTCCATCGTCTCGACATACGTGATATGGAACCACCACGAGTGGCGCGAGGGGGAGTACGACTTCTCGGGGAACCGCGACCTCTCGGCTTTCCTCGGCGAAGTCGAGAAGGCCGGGCTCATGGCGATCGTGCGCATAGGGCCGTGGGTTCATGGCGAAGTGCGCGAGGGCGGATTCCCCGACTGGCTGATCGAGAAGTTCAGGGGAAGCGACAAAGGGGACGGAAAATGGCGCAAGCGCCTCAGGTCGCGCGACGGCGAGTTCCTTGCCCAGACCGAGAGGTTCTGGCGCCGCGTGTTCACGGAGGTCTCCCCGCATTTCTGGAAGAACGGCGGCGCCGTAGTCGGCATCCAGCTCGAGAACGAAAGCCGCGGCCCCTGGCCATACTACCAGGCGCTCAAGGCGCTTGCCGTAAAGATCGGCTATGACGTCCCGCTATACACCCGCACCGGGTGGCCCAAGCTGAATGGCGGCGAGACGACTTTCGGCGAGATGGTTCCGCTCTACGGCGACTATGCAGAGGGGTTCTGGGACCGCACCCTCAAGTCGATGCCCGGCGACTACAGAAAGGCGTTCGAGATGCGCCCCGCGCGTACGTCGTCCGTCATCGCTACGGACGCCCTTGGCAGCCAGAAGGCGGAGGACGCAAACGGCGCGGACCGTTATCCCTACTTCACGTGCGAACTCGGCGGCGGCATGGCTTCGAGCTACCACCGTCGCCTCAACATGGAGCCAATGGACGCTTTTGCGCTCGCCGTAGTCAAGCTCGGCTCCGGCTCGAATCTGCCGGGCTTCTACATGTACCACGGCGGGACGAATCCGACCGACGCCGGCGTCAACATGGCCGAGAGCCAGCGCGGACTCTTCACCAACTACAACGACCTGCCGCGCGTCAGCTACGAGTTCCAGGCGCCGATCTCTGAATTCGGCGAACCGCAGAAGGCGTACTGGCTCATCCGCGCGCTTGCTCGGTTCTGCCGCGACTACGGGGAGGAGTTTGCCGCGGAAGACCCCGTGTTCGTCAGCAAGAACGAGACGAGGCGCGGGCGCTTCGTCTTCCACAACGACTACGTGCGCCGCATAAAGCCCGACGGTGAATGCTGGATCGGCGTAGAGAAGGACGGCAAGGTGGAGCGCCTCCTTGACGGACGAACCATCGCAGGCCGGTGTCCGCAGAATGCCGAAGGCCGCCGCCTTTCCGTTGCCGACCTAAAGCTCCTGAAGTCCGCCGGAACTCCTCCGCCTGTCGCGATCGGACAGAACGGCGTCGCGCAGACGCCCGACGAGGATGCGTGGAATGCGGCGGCGGAGTACGAGGTTCCGTTTTCGGAAGGCGACGGGATGGTCGAGATTTCGTATGAAGGCGACATGGCGCGCCTTTATGCGGATGGACGCCTCGTTCAGGACGATTTCTGGAAGGGAACTCCGATACGCTACGCGCTTCGCCGTATGCCGAAGGGGACCAAGAGCCTGACTCTGAAGGTCCTGCCATGGGGCGAAGGCGTAAGGGAAAAAGTCTTCGTCGATCTTCCGCCTTGCACGCACGGGCGCACTTTCGAGATCGGCGATTCGGGTTTCCTCCTCGACGGCGCTCCCCTGAAGATACACTGCGGCGAGATCCACTACGCGCGCATCCCGCGCGAATACTGGCGCCACAGGCTTCAGATGCTCCGCGCAATGGGATGCAACGCAGTCGGCTGCTACATGTTCTGGAACTACCACGAACGCGAGCCCGGGAAGTTCAAGTGGGACGGAATGGCGGACGCCGCTGCGTTCTGCCGGATGGCGCAGGAAGAGGGGCTGTGGGTGATACTTCGTCCAGGGCCCTACGCATGCGCCGAATGGGAAGGCGGCGGCGCGCCGTGGTGGCTGATGGCGAACGACACCGATGGCGGCGCGAAGCCTATTTCGATGCGCTCCTCCGATCCGCGCTGGCTGGAGCCTGCCAAGAGGTGGATCACCGAGGTCGGACGCGTGCTCGCGCCGCTCCAGGTCACGCGCGGCGGTCCGATCCTGATGGTGCAGGTCGAGAACGAATACGGACTCCACGGGAACGACGTCAACTACATGCGCGCGCTCCGCCAGGCCACGATCGACGCCGGGTTCGAGGTCCCTCTCTATGCGTGCAACCCTCCGCGCGTAACGCAGAACGGCTTTATCCCGGAGCTTTTCCAGGCAGCGAACTTCGGCGGAGACCCCGAGCAGCGCTTCGGCGTAATCCGCCAGTTCCAGCCGAAGGGACCGCTCATGTGCTCGGAATACTACCCCGCCTGGTTCGACACGTGGGGGCAGGCCCATCATTACGCAAAGAGCGACCGCGAGTTCTTCGGCCCGATCGACTGGATGCTCGAGCACGGCGCGAGCTTTTCGCTCTACATGGCCCACGGAGGGACGTCGTTCGGCGGATGGGTCGGCTGCCGCAATCCGTTCGTCCCCAATGTGACGAGCTACGACTACGAGGCGCCGATCAACGAACACGGCGCGCCCAACCCGTCCTTCGCGAAGTTCCGCGACCGCATGGCAAAACATCTGAATCCCGGCGAGACGATCCGCGAAATGCCGCAGCCGATTCCGGTAAAGGACTACGGAAGCGTCGCGCTGCGCCGCACGGCTTCGGTCGACGCGCTCTGCACGCGCGAAGTCAAGATAGACTCGCCAGTCTTCATGGAGCGGCTTGGACAGGGCTTCGGTCTCGTCAGCTACGAGACGTTCGTCCCTGCGGAAATCGGAGGCGACATCCGCTTCGGAGACATCCACGACTTCGGCTACGTGTTCCTCGACGGAAAGCGCCTCGGGACTCTCGACCGCCGCCATCGCGGACTCAAGGTCCATGTGCCGCGCGGTAGGGACGGCAAGGCGCGGAAGCTGCAGATCGTCGTTGAGGCGATGGGACGCATCAATTCGTCAAGTGGCATGGAGGACCGCAAGGGGCTCAACGGTCCGATCCGCCTCGACCGCACCACTTTGACCGGCTGGGTCGCGCGCATGATGCCGATTGATCCCGACGGAGAGGACGTTTCCGCCAGGGCTGCGGCAGGCGGCGCGTTCTCGGGCGACGCGGATGCACCGGCTCTTTATTCGGGCGAGCTGGAGGTGGCGGACGAAGTTCCCGCGGACACGTTCCTCGACATGTCGTCTTGGCGCAAGGGAATCGCGTGGGTCAACGGACGCAACCTCGGCCGCTTCTGGTGCATCGGCCCGCAGCAGACTCTCTACGTCCCCGGATGCTGGCTTCGCAAGGGGAAGAACAGCGTCGTCGTTCTTGATTTCTTCGGCCCCGGTGAGAAGGGCGCAGAGGTCGCCTTCACGGCAAAGCCCGTACTCGACGTGCTCAGGCCGGAGCTTGACTTCAATTCCAAGAAGCGTCCTTCCGCAAAGATGGGCGGAGGAGAGCTTGCCGCG
Organism: Lentisphaerota bacterium; assembly: GCA_015061665.1. Classification (GTDB taxonomy): domain Bacteria; phylum Verrucomicrobiota; class Kiritimatiellia; order RFP12; family UBA1067; genus UBA1067. Next base: position 2,181 of record SUWC01000007.1, on the reverse strand, counting down.
TCCGGAACCTTCCCGCAGGGCGAGGCCGCGCAGGTGGCTATGTTCGAAAAGCCGATGCGCGGCAGCGTATTCACCTTCGTCGCCGATTCTGTCTACGACTCGAAGAACACCGCGTCCGTCGCGGAATTCGATTTCCTTGGCAAGGACGGTAATCCGATCACGTCCATGGGCCTTCAGGTGACTGGCGTTGACAGCGAGGAGGAGATACGCGAGGACGGAGTCGCCGAGAATGCGATCGACGGACAGGTCGAGGCGTGCTGGATCGCGCCCAACCGCTCCGTACCGCACTGGATCGAGTTCACCGCGGACAAGAAGACCGACATCTACGGCATCCGCTACACGCCGCGCCAGGGCAAGTCGGCGGGGCGCGTGAAGGACTGGAGACTGCTGGTGCGCTGACGGATGCGCAAGCGTCGCAAGATCGGTTTATTGAATCTAAAAGAAAGGAAACGAAGAATGGTTACGACATTGATTCTGGCTGCGGCGCTTTCGCTGCAGGGCGAGATTGACGCAGTTGCCGAGAAGGGCGGCGGCAGGGTCGTGGTTCCGGCAGGCGAGCACTTCAGCGCTGGGCCGCTGCGCCTTAGGAGCAACATCGAGCTGCATCTCGAAGAAGGCGCGCGGATAGTGTTCTCCGACAATCCGCAGGACTACCTTCCCGCAGTGCCGACGAGCTGGGAGGGCGTGGAGTGCCTGAACTACTCTCCGCTCGTCTATGCCTATGGATGCACGAACGTCGCGATCACGGGCAAAGGAACGTTCGCCCCGAAGATGCAGTTCTGGCGCACTTGGTTCGGACGCGGCAAGGGGCACATGGAGGCGACGCGTAGACTCTACGACTGGTGCAGCTTCAACGCGCCCATGGAGGAGCGCGACCTGACGAAGATTCCGGAGTCCAACGTAAGGCCGCATTTGATGCAGTTCAACCGCTGCAAGAACATAAGGCTCGAGGACTTCAGGATACGCGAGTCGCCGTTCTGGACGATACACCTCTTCCTCTGCAGCGACGCGGTTGTCCGCGGACTCGACGTCTATGCCCATGGGCACAACAACGACGGCATCGACGTGGAGATGACGAAGAACGTCCTTATAGAGAACTGCCGCTTCGACCAAGGCGACGATGCGGTCGTCATCAAGTCCGGGCGCAACCAGGACGCATGGCGTCTCGACACGCCTAGCGAGAACATCGAAGTCAGGAACTGCACAATCGTCAACGGACACGTCCTTCTTGGAGTCGGCAGCGAGATGTCCGGAGGCGTTCGCAACGTCTACATGCACGACTGCATCCTTGAGAGCGAGGCGTTCCGCCTCTTCTACGTGAAGACGAACGAGCGCCGGGGCGGATTCGTAGAGAACATCAGGATGGAGAACGTCACGGCGAAGAAGGTCCGTTTCGGCGTAATGTCCGTGGCGACTGACGTCGTCTACCAGTGGAAGGACTTCCCGACGCACGAGGTGCGCGTGACGCCGATCAAGAACCTCGTCATGAAGAACGTGTCCGTCGAGGAGGCGGAGCGCCTTGTCGACCTGCGCGGCGACAAGCGCGTTCCGATCGACGGCGTTGTCATGGAGAACGTCCGCCTCGCCAATGCGCTCAAGCCAGACCGGATCGAAAACGCCGTCAACGTCCGCGTCAATGAATAGTGCGCGAAAGGGTGTCCGAATAATGGCGACGCGGCATCCTGCCGCGTAATAAGGGCGGGTTGATGCCGACGAAATCGTCCTACCCAAATGGGCTATTGAGTTCCAGGGTTGAGATTGAGTATAATTGAGCGCATGGAAATCAATCATACTGCAGTCTCTTTCGCCGCGGCGATAATCGTAGCATCGTGTGTTTCCTTTGCGGAGGGGGCGGAGATTCCCATCCCGCGCGGAAGGCCGCACATCAACACGGAGCGAACGACCCTTGTTGCCGACAACGGCGCATTGCTGCGCGGTTGCGTTGCGTCCCACAAGTGCGAGAGCCTTGAGCAGCTTAAGCTCGTCGGATTGAACGCCGTTCACGACTATGCAGAAGGCTGCGACCTCAAATATCCGGCAGAAGGCTCGCGCGCGCCCGGCTATCGCGTGGAGGTGATCGACAAAGCTGTGAAGCTCACGAAGGAACTTGGGCTTTACTTTATCATGACGATCGGCAACGACCCAGGGAAGTTCAACAAGGAGTGGGCGCTCGATTTCTGG
>SUWC01000092.1 GCA_015061665.1 Lentisphaerota bacterium | reverse complement strand
GAATCCGCAGTTCGAGGACTTCTTCACGGACGCGGGCGAGGAGCCGTTCTTCGTCAAGAACCTCGAGAACGTGCAGGGCGACGAAAGGGACGTGATTCTGTTCTCGGTCGGCTACGCGAAGGGTCCGGACGGAAAGTTCCTCATGAACTTCGGTCCCTTGAACCGCTCCGGCGGAGAGCGGCGACTCAACGTCGCCGTCACGCGCGCGAAGGAGCAGGTAGTCGTGTTCGCGTCGTGCAAGGGCGCGGAGATCGACCTGAACCGCACGCAGGCTGTCGGCGCGGCGCATCTGAAGGCGTTCCTTGAGTACGCGGAGCGCGGCGGATCCGCCGCGGCGGACGACGGGGAGGGCAAGCTGCGCGACCGCTTCGCGGACGAGGTGGGCGCGTTCCTGAAGGAGAAGGGCTTCACCGTGGAGCGGAACGTCGGCTGCTCGGGATACCGCATCGACCTCGGCGTGAAGGATGCGTCGCGCAAGGACTCGTACCTCGCGGCGATAGAGTGCGACGGCGAGTCGTATGCGTCCGCGCTCACCGCGCGCGACCGCGACGAGCTCAGGGCGTCCGTCTTGAGGTCGCTCGGCTGGAACGTCGTCCACGTGTGGTCCGCGGACTGGGCTCTCGACCGCGCGCGCGCTGAAGAACGGCTCATGAAGGAGCTGGACGAGATAAAGCACGCGCCGGACGGGATGTTGCCCCAGCCGAACTTTAAGCCGGAGGTGACTTTCCAGCGCAGGCGCGCGGCGTCCGCGGCAGATGTGCCGCGCACAGACCTCGACAAGGTTTCGAACGACGATCTCCGCGCGAAGATGGCGGAGGTCGAGCGTGACCTCGGACGCTGCGACGCCGACACGCTCTACCGCGAGACCGCCCGCCGCTTCGGCTACAAGACCCTCTCGCCGAAAGCCCGCCAGCGCCTCGAGGGCGTCAGGCGGTATTAATTCGCGGAACTGCCGTATGGCCGTATCCGTAATTTGGACATAGCCCGATATTGCGCCCTGGATACTCGTTTTGCTATAATAAGCGTAGCTGAAGCGGCTGTTCCGCAAGAGGGGGCGGCATGCGACGCAGCATGGTCAATTACTTGAATGGCAAAAGCCGTACACAAGGAAGGAATCCTGCGATGAAAGAGCTGATGTTGCTTCTTATAGCGGTAGGAATCATGTTTGCCACACCGGCTGACGCATCGTCGCTGCCTGAATGGGAGTCGGCGATGTGCGTCCATAGGCCGCATTTAAGCGCAAAGGCGACACGTTCGCCGCGTATGCTTGCCGCAAAGTCTCTTTCCGCGAACGACAGCGTGCAATTCGACGAAATAGTCAGCCGCGCCTTGGGGGCGATGCGCTTCGAATCGGCTGAATGGACAAGGGCTTTCGAGTCCGACGAGGAAAGCGTTGACGTATGCTCCTTTGTGTTGGACGGTAACGTCGAGGGGCGTTTTGCCGTGTATGGCCAGTTGGGGAACTATGCGCCGTATTACTGGCTTGTCGACGGACTTGACGTCGGTCAGGACTGTACGCTTGCGGAATTCCTCGAAGCGCAGGGACTGACGGGCGAGGGCTCGGTCGCTTCTATCGTAGATGGGGTGCTTTGCGACGCCGACGTCGAGATTGCCATGCAGGAAGAGGATGTGATTGCCCCCTATGGCCGCTTTTATTTCGCGTTCGTCGACGACATGCCAGGCGCGAACTGGGCCCATCCCTGCCGATATGTATTTGTAGCCGACGATTTTTCTGGGTTCACGGTGTTGTACAAGAACTGGCGTCCGTCGCTTGTCTGGAAGGACACAAGGGAAAGGATACCGTTTGTTCGTGTCGGTGCCCCTGCATCGGACATGCCCGAGAAACTTGACGATGTGAAGAACAGGGTGTACGGCTACGCAAGGAGCTTGGCCGCGAACGGCATTTCGTACCAGTCGGGGGACAAGGGCAGGTCGTACTTTGTGCTTGTCAGCGGCGGGGGCAGCCCTGAATCAAACGCTATTCGCTTCTGGTCCGACACGGCCATGCTTTATTCGACTCTGACCAGAAAATACGGGATTGCAAAGGACAACATCTACACATACATATCTGACGGCAACTCGCCTGGCAAGGATGCCAATCTTTCGGATGGTGATTCGCCTGTTCTTGTGGATTCGCCAAAGGATCTTGACGGCGACGGGATTGGGGACGTTACGGATGCGGCGAGCAAGGACAACTTGAAGCGATGTTTGTCCAATCTCGGAAAAACGCTGACAGCGAATGACCAGTTGCTTATATTCATGACAAGCCACGGCGGTCCGGACGGGATATCCGGAGTCTCCAATTTTGATTGCTCCATTAGCCTTTTCGGCTCGAGTCTTCGCGACGACGAGCTCGCGGACATGACTAAGCGCATCCGCTGTCCTGTAGCAGTTGCAGTTGAATGCTGTTATTCGGGAGGCTTCGTCGATGACATTTGCGCAACGTCAAACCGTGCAATTGCGACTGCGTGCAACCATTACGAGTATTCCTGGGGGTATGGCGGCGGAGGGGCCTGGACGGACGGTTCTCTGGGAAAGACGAGTGCATGCAACATTTGGACCGGTCCATTGATCGCCGCGTTCCGCGGGTTCTGGCCCAAGCCTGCAAGAGGGAGTGGCTATCCGTGGGAGGATGGCTCAGCAGTCAATCCCGATTCAAATGGAGATGGTGTTGTCAGTTTCGCGGAGGCTGCGGTTTTTGCCATTGAGAATGACAGCGAGGAGGCAGAGCACCCGCAGTATCGGTCGACAAACAAAATCGGCGATTCATTTTTCATCCGCAACCACTTTCCATACGAAATGCAGCTGCGGTCGGTTCTGTTGAATTTCCTCGGCGGTATGGAAGGTCCATGTGCGGTTAAAGGCAAGGGCGACGAATGGCGGCTTCGCGACCCACTGCCATCCTGGGTCGAGTCCTGTTCGCTATCCAATGCCAACGGGACGGTTTCGCTCTTGACGAGCGACGCTGCGGTTCTGGCGTCCGGCGATCTTTACATCGATGTAGTTGCAAAGAAAAACGAGTCCGTCAGCGATGGCAGGGACTGCGAGATCGCGATATACAATGTGACGGCAGGACGCGTGGAGTACACGATAAGCGTCAGTCAGGAGCCGGTCAGGCCGACGTATGTCGTGACATTCAATCCCGGCGCCCACGGCGACGGCGAAGTGCAGACTGCGGAAAAGACGAAGGGCGTCGCGCTAACTCTTCCAGGTGCTGTTTTCACGCGCTTTGGCTATGCGCAGACAGGATGGTCGACGTCTGATGGTGGCAGCAAGCGTTATGGCCTTGCCGAGGACTACACGAACAATGTTGCCGCGACATTTTATCCGTACTGGACGGGAAACACCTATGAAATCAGGCTGGACTGTCAAGGTGGCTCCAGCGGCACTGCCGTTATCCCCGCACACTACGGAAGCATGATGCCCTCGATCACCGTTCCGCGGCGCACGGGCTACGTCTTCATGGGCTACTACTCGTCGCCGGACGGCACGGGCACGAAGTACTACGACGAAGGTGGCGGCGGTTTGCAGGTGTGGGACCTTGCGTCCGAAGCGACTCTCTACGCTCAATGGACGCCTATCACATATGACGTCACGTTCGATCTGCAGGGCGGAACTGGTGGCGTTTCTGGCGTAAGCGCATGCTATGACAGCCCGATGCCGCAGATAGAGGTGCCGGTGCGCGCCGGATATGTGTTCTGCGGTTTCTTCGGCGGCACGAATGGATCAGGTACAAAATACTACAATTCCGACGGAACGAGCGCGGCGTTGTGGAACAAGGCAAAGGCTACTATGCTGTACGCGAGCTGGAGTCTGGCCGTCTACAACGTTACGCTGGATATGCAAGGCGGATCAGGTGATGTCGGTTTTGTGTCCCCGACATACAAGAAGACAATGCCCAGCGTCGTCCCTCCCGTGCTGCCTGGCTTCGTGTTCATGGGGTACTATTCCGGTTTGTGTGGCTCAGGAGAAAAGTACTACGGCATGGACGGCAAGGGCTCTCGAACCTGGAATACAGCAGGAGACGGGACGCTGTACGCTCACTGGGTGCCCTTGGGATTCTCCGATTGTGAGATAGCGGTCCGCGAAGGCGCGAAGGCTAAGATATCCGTTATGGGCGGCGACCTAAAGACGAATTCCAGCGTGAGGGTCTGCCTTGCATACCAGACTGCCTCGGCGGCCGATGTGAACGTTGGCTCATACAGTTTTCCGGTGACGCTGAAGTGGGCTGCTGGTGAAATTGGCGAGAAGACGGTTTCGATACCTGTCAAGACAGATGCGCTTTACGAAGGGGACGAGATTCTGACGCTGAACTTGACGGACGCGACGAACATGCTGCTTGGCGAGTCGTCTGTTTGCATTGTAAAGATAACGGACGCAAACAAGCCGTCCGTGCCGTCCGGCGCAGTCGAGTTCGAGGGCGGCTACTATGTCGTTTCCGGCGGCTATGCAACGGCAAAGGCGCTGCCTGGGTTCGTGTTTGTGTCGTGGGTGTATGAAGCAACAGGCAAGCAGTACTCCGCTTCGACGAAGATTTCGGATTCGCTGCGAAAGTCGAAAAACGTCGCGCCGAAGTTCGAAGTGGCGACATGCCTTTGCGCTCTCGTCGACAATCCGGAGACCGGTACTGTCAAAGGGCAGGGACTCTACGCAGTCGAAAAGACGGTGACGCTTACTGCGCAGCCGAAAAAGGGTTATGTGTTCACTGGGTGGAGAAGGCCGGCGGTCAACGGGGAACAGGGGATAGGTAACGGCGTTGTCTCGCTCGAGACGTCGTTCAAGGTCAATGCCGGCGAGGACGTGTCGACCTACGTTGCCACGTTTCAGAAGGAGTCCGAGCTGGCAAGGCCTGTGATTACGCTCACTGACTCCACGGGTTCAACGTCCTCCGACGCGGCAAGCGGCAACGACCGCACGCTCTCCGTCGGCGTGTCGTATCCCGCAACGCTTTCCGTCGCGGCTGAATCGAAGGTCTCCATCACGAAGGTGACCGGACTTCCGACCGGGCTGACTTACAAGAGCGGCAAGATATCGGGCGTGCCGACGAAGGCCGGCAAGTTCACCGCATCCGTGGTCGTGACGCTCGCCTCCAACAAGAAGAAGGCGTGGACCGCCAAGGTTCCGTTTACGGTCGCCGCACTGCCTGAATGGGCGCGCGGAAACTTCACGGGAACAGTTACGCCGCCTGATGCGGACGCTGCCGCGTCCGCCACGATGTCCGTCGGCTCGACGGGCAAGATAAGCGGAAAGTTCACGCTCGGCGGGACGAACTGGACGTTCAGCGCGTCGTCGTTCGCGAAGGACTCCGTCGTGACGGGCGAGGTCGTGCGCTTCTCGGCCGCGATGAACGCGACTGGGACCTGGAAGGTGTACGACAAGAAGACGAAGAAATATGCCACGAAGACGGTCAAGCTTCCGTTCGGCTTCGCGCTTGTCGCAGATCCCGAGACGAGCGAGCTGGCGTCCGTCACTGAAGGCGGATACTTCGGCGCGACGGTCTTCGAAGGCGAGCCGCCGGTCTTGGTGTCCGAACCCGGCGCCGTCGAATTCCGCCGCGACGCGGGCGTTCGCGTCACGAAGGGCGGCGCGACAGCGGGCGGAAGCGTGTCGCTCTCCGTGGCGCTCGGACAGGCCGCCTCGGGCAAGACGGTCAAGGCGACTGCGAAGCTCGCCAAGGGCTATGCGCTCATGGGCTGGTACTCTGCGGACGACGAGCTGCTGGGACAGGCGCTGACGTACAGCGTCAAGATGGACGGAAGCGACGTCTTCCTCGTCGCGAAGTTCAAGAAGGAAAGCGAACTCGCGAAGCCCGTCCTATCGTGGGGCGGCGAAGCCTGGCCTGACGTCACAGAAACGAACCTGACGGTCGGCGTCGCGTATTCCGTCGCGCTCTCCGTCGAAGGCGAGGCAAAGGCCTCCGTCACAAAGGTGACTGGGCTTCCGACAGGACTCGCGTGGAAGGGCGGCAAGATATCGGGCGTGCCGAAGAAGGCTGGCAAGTTCACCGTCACGGTTACTGCCGCGCTATCCTCGAACGCGAAGAAGACGTGGACGTACAAGCAGTCGCTTGCCGTCTCCGCGCTACCCGCGTACGCGAAGGGCTCGTTCACGGGTGCGGCGACAGTAGACAACTACTACGTCGTCGGACTTGCGGCGGTCTCCGTCGGCTCCACCGGCGCAATCAGCGGCAAGTTCTTTGACAACGGGACCAACTGGACGTTCTCCGCCGCGAGCTACACCGGCATAGAAGACGGCGCCTTCGTCTGCTCCAATCTCGTGGCGACGTACAGCTGGAAGGTAGGCAAGACGACGAAGAAGGCGACGCGTCCGTTCGCGCTGCACGTCGACCAGCTTGCCATCGACGAGGACAATGCCGATTCCGCGGTGCTTGGGCATGCGCTTTTGGAGGAGATCGTGCCGGAGGAAGGTCCCGAACCCGTCGACATCGTCGCGTGGCAGAACCTGTGGGGGTCGAAGTACAAGGCGATAGGCAACGCGCTCTTCTCCACAAGCGCGAAGAAGCTCTACAGGGAATGGCCCAGCGTTGCAGCGGAAGCCCTTGGCGAATACGACACGCTCTCGATGAAAGTGACTACAGCTGGAGCGGTCACAGCGACGCTGAAGCACTTCAAGGGGACGTTTGACGCGAAGACGAAGAAGCCGCAGTATGCGACGTACACCTGCGCGACGACGCTGATTCCGAGGAGGTCGGCCGAAGCCGGCGCGGAGGCGTTCACCGGCGGCGTGCCAGTTTTCTTCCCCGCGACTGGCTACTTCGCACAGGTCGAGTTCCCGTTCGCAGGGCGCACCGTCGCGGTCCCCGTCCAGGAGTAGGCCGCTTGTTGAATCCGATGTGGCGGCGATATATCGCATGTGCCTGTAGGAGGCGTCCGATTTTGGCGCGGCAAACATCAGCAGTTTGATATCATGACGGCTTGCCTCTGGGCACTGAAGATTCGCAGACAGTCAACTGACTGCGGCCAAGCACCGCACTTATCTATGCCGTCGGATGGGTGGCCGCTGCAGGAGGGATGCCGCGCGGCGCTCGCGCGCCTTTCTGATCTCCTCGACGGCCGCTTTCATCGACTCGTCGTCTGGAAAGCGGTCTGCCAGCCGTTGCGCGATCTCCTCCGCGCGGCGGAGTTCGGTGTCGCGCGGATCGGCCTCGCTCCTGTCGAACTTCGTCATCGCCTCCACGAGCGACCACGACGCGCGCGCGGCCTCCTGGTGGACCGCCTCGAGCGACCGCGACTTGTGCAGATAGCCTGCGGCAAGCGCCGCGACGAAGGCCGCGAGCGAAAGCGCCGCGGCGAATGCGCCGGCGGCCGCGGCGGGATTCCTCTTCGCGAAAAGGGATAGCCTGCGCACAGGGGACGGCGGATTCGCCATTACCGGCATGCGCGCGAGAAAGCGCCGCAGGTCGTCGCGCATCGCCGGCATGTCGGCGTAGCGTCCGTCCGGCGACTTCGCCGACGCCTTCGCGCAGATCGCCGCAAGGTCGGCAGGCACGGCATTGCGTCCGAGGCTCCTCTCCGCGAGTTCCAGGAGAGTCTTGCCGAGCGCGTATTGGTCGGACCTTTCGCTCGCCGCTCCGCCAGAGACGATCTCGGGGGCCATGTATCCGGCCGTCCCGCCGCTCGGGGCGAGCGACGTCGCGAGGCACGCGAGGCCGAAGTCGCCGAGCTTTACGGATCCGTCCGCGCGCAGGAAGATGTTGGACGGCTTAACGTCTCGGTGGAGTATTCCGCATGCGTGCGCGTATGCGAGAGCCTCCGCGACGGCGATTCCGAAGCGCGCGACTTCATCCGCGGAGCGGAACGCGTGGCGTTCGGCGCTTTCGCCGTCCGCCAGTTCCATTGCCATCCAAAGAAATTCGCCGGAGCGTCCGGCAGCATAGACATGGACGATGTTCGGATGATGCAGGTGCGCGACCATGCGCGCCTCGTCGGGGACGTCGGCGTTTCCGACGGACCTTACGAGCTTGACGGCAACGCGGCGTCCGAGCGAAATCTGCTCCGCTTCGTAGACCGATCCCATTCCGCCGCCGCCTATCGGGGATGTCAGCCTGAAGTCGTCTGACGAGAGGTCGGGAAGTTCGTCGTCTTCTATCGCGCCGGCTCGTCCGCCCATTTCGTCAAGCTCTGCCGCGAGCGCCTTGAGGATGTCCGTCATGGCGTCTGCCTCCCGTCTTCGCAGAAGCACGACATTGTCTCGAGCGTCTTCTGGAGACGTTCGAGGGCGCGCACGTGGCGTATCGACGCGGCCTTGGGTTCAATGCCGAGCGCCGCTGCGCAGTCGGAGTTGGAGAGTCCGTCGAAATGCCTGAGCACCAGTATCGCGCGGTCGTTCGGCGGCAGCATGGCGATGGCGCGGCGAAGAAGGGCGTGGCGCTCGCTCCTGTCGACGCGCGAGGCCGGAGTCGTGACGTCGGCGGGGATGCCGGCGAGCACCGCGTCCGCGTCGTCTCCGGTTGACTCGCGGTATGCATCGCGCGCCTCCGACCCGAGATGGCGTCGCTCCGCGTCGACGATGGTCTGCATGAGTATTGTGCGGAGCTTGTAGTACAGCGGAACGTCCTCGTTGTTCGACAAGTAGTCGAGGCGCTTCGCCGCGGCTGCATACGCATCCTGCACGATGTCCTCCGCCGACATTCGGCGCAGAAGGACGGGGTTGAGCCGTCTCTCGGCCAATGCAAGCAGCCGCGCGCGGTGTTCTGCGAACATCGCTGCGAGCCACTGCTGTGTTGTAGAGCCTTCCATGCAAATTATTTTACCATTTGTCCCCCACCTTCCGCAACGACACGCGAATGGATCGTTAAAGACGAGGAATTGGCTGGAATGGCCGCGATTCGCCGTGGTTCTTACGCTCAATCAGGGATTCGGGGTAGTGTGGATTGTCGGTGAAGACGAGCTTCGCGCCCGGCTCGACGATGTAGGACGCATAGACCATGTCATGGTAGTTTGTCGTGCTGGCGCTTTGGCTCGGTCGGACTGCGTATTGTTCATATCGGTTTCTGCGGTTGCGGTAATTTCCGATTGGGATGGTTTCATAAAAGTCATGGTATTCGCCGGAAGTGATAAGCTCGACGCCGGGCATCAAGTGCACCTCTGCGTAGGCGATAGTGTTTGCGCGAAGAGTGCCGCGGCCCTGGATTATGATTGGCTCGCGCACCTGGCGAACCGTTTTTGCCCTGAATTTTTCGCTATGGCCTGTAATCGCCATTGTCAGACGTCCGCGCAAGACCTCCGTTTCATATGTTTGCCCGTTCTCCAGCGTAATGCGAGTTCCTGTTAGTTTTTGCTCTCTGTACTCGTCGTCCAGATAGTTGTAGCGGCAGAGGATGTTAGTGTATGCGATGTCGGCATCTTCAAAAAGGTCGAGCGGTTCGGGTGTTTTGAAATGAATGGCGCACAGCGAAAGAATCACCGCTGCGCCGAAACAGACGATCGCAATCGGCAGTGTTCCGAGGAGTTGCACGACATGCATCGCGCACTGCATCGCCCGTGCCGATTTGTAGCGAAGGGCGGGCGATGAGTTTGTCGCGCGCATGATGAACCAGCGCCACGAAAGCGGCGGCTTGCCGTCGAAGAGCCATAGCGCGAGGCGTCCGACGGCGTGGAGATCGGATGCAGGTGTCGCGTCCGCGCCAATGAACTGCTCCGGCGCGCTGAAGTCGGGCGTGCCGGCGATGCGAATGTCGCCTGCGGAAGTGGTTTCGCCGCCGGCTGGGGCGACTTTCGCGGCGGTCTCCGCATCGTTGATCTGGATGATGCCGAAGTCCGTAAGAAGGGCGTTTCCGTTGTCATCGACAAGAACATTCGCTGGTTTGATGTCGCGGTGCACAATGCCTTTTGCGTGAAGCGCGTCGAGCGCAGTGAGGACATCGCCGATTATCTTTCGGGCCTTGTGCTTTGCCAGTGGGCGGACAATCGGATGGAGCAGGTCCATCGTGTAGAAGGGGTGTTCGCCGACGTCTTGCAGAACATGGACGCGGACGATTCCCGGATGCGTGAACTGCGCGAGGCAGCGAGCTTCGGCTATGAAGCGCCGACGGAGACGGTCCGCTTCCTTTTCAGTGCTTGTCTCGCGCGGCGCGAAGATCTTCATCGCGAAGTCGGCGTTCAGCGATTCGTCGTGGACGCGCCATACTTCGCTTGTCGCACCGCGTCCGAGAAATGCGACGACGCGAAAGCCGCCGAATGCTTCGCCTGGATGCAGAAGACGTCCCTGCGCCGATTCGGTCTGGTTCAGGGCTGCATCCGACTTGAGGTATTCGTCGATGTCAGTCTCCATCAGGAGCGTTCTCCCTGATTGCCTTCACTTCGTCCGCGATGCGCTGCTTGATGCGGTTCTTGATCTGGTAGAGGTTGTTCACCGTTATGCCGAGTTCGGCGGCGACAGCTTCGGCGCTTTCGCCCTGCTGCACGTGGCGGCGGAAGGCGATTTTTGACGTTTCGCCGATTGACGTATCTGCGAAGACGCGGCGAAGGGCTATGTTGAAGGTTTCGAGTCGCCAGTCCTCTGCAGACGGCATGATGGGCTCGGCGGCGAACTTGGCGATTTTGTCCGCATCAGCCTTCGCCTTCCGCATCCGGTCTATAGCCTTGTTCTGGGCGATTTTGAAAAGCAGGGAATGGAACGCGCCTTTGCGTTTCTTGTCGTACTTGTAAGTCGGCATGATCTTCACGAGTTCGACGAGCGTGTCCTGTATGGCCTCCTCCGCGTCCGCGTGGGAAATGCCGCGGTTGGTCAGTGTTTTCTCAATCCAGGGTGCATAGTCGTGGTAGAACCGCGCCCAACGGTTCTCGTTGCCTTCGGCAAGTCCTTTCAGAAGAGTGTCGGTTGTTTCAAGCATGGGATTCTTAAGGTTTGGAGATGAAGACGTTTCATGGCCTGAGAGCGCTTATCGGGCAAACGATTACACCGTCGTCCTTGCGCTGATAAGCGTATTCTCCTACCGCCGTCAAGATCATCCTGAAAGAGGGTGCGTGCATTCTTGACGTATCAAGGCACGACGACAGTTTGTTCAGCGTTTCGCATCCCTTGTCTATCAGCACATCTCCGCCGAGTTTTATTTCGACAAGTCCGTATCGTCCGTCGCGCAAACGGATTACGGCATCGCATTCCAATCCGTTCCGGTCAAGATAGTGATGTACAGTTCCGTCGAGGGCGTCC
>SUWC01000091.1 GCA_015061665.1 Lentisphaerota bacterium | reverse complement strand
AAAAAGGACGGGCGCGCCCGATGAATGCGCCTTGGACACCTCCTGAAAGTCCAAGATGCGCGCCACGACCGCCCGGATTGGGCGCTGATCACTGGTTGTTGGCTGCTGAAACACTTCCAACGCATCAAAAATTCGTTCTACACCGCGTCAGCGGGGAGAAGGAATTTTTGATGCGTTGGCCGTAGGGGGCGCGCCAGCGAACATCCAACCCCGCGACTTCGAAAAATGCTACAATAATGGCATGGGAAGCAACACCACAACAGACCATCGCGCGGAATCGCGGGCGATTGTGTCGCTCGGGTCCAACATCGAGCCACGTCATGCGCACCTGGAGGGGGCGCTGAGGCGGCTTTCCGCACTCCCGGGCACGCGCCTCGTCTCCGCCAGCTCCGTCATCGAAACGGAGCCTGTCGACGTACCGGAGGAATTCAGGGACATGGCGTTCCTCAACCTGGCAGCGGTATTCGCGACAACCCTCGACGCATTCGGCTTCTCGCGCGCCATGCACCGCATAGAGGCCGAGATGGGGCGCGTCAGGACGGTGCGGAACGGTCCGAGGACAATCGACATAGACCTGATCGACTTCGACGGACTGCGCGTCGACACGCCAGAGCTCGTCCTCCCGCATCCCCGCGCCCTCTCGCGCGATTTCGTGATGAAGCCCCTTGCCGAACTCGGCGTCGCAACAGGCACCGCTCCTTATGGTATAATATCTCCTATGAAAAAGCTTAAACTTGGAGTGCTGGGGTCCGGCTCCGGCTCGAACATGCAGTCAATCGTCGACGCGATAGACGCGGGGACAATTGACGCCGAGGTCGCGATCGTGATGGCCGACTTCCCCGACGCGAAGATCCTCGATCGCGCGCGCAGGCACAACATCCCGTGCCAGTACCTCGACTGCTCGCCCTGGAAGACGAAGCTCGAAGGACGCGCCGAGGACGAATGCATCGACATCCTCAGGAAGCACGGGGTTGACGTCGTCGTGCTGGCGGGCTTCATGCGCATCGTGAAGCCGAAGCTCCTCGCCGCGTTTCCGAACCGCGTCCTCAACATCCACCCCGCGCTGCTCCCCGCCTTCCCCGGCGTGCACAGCTGGACTCAGGCACTCGACTACGGCTGCAAGGTCGCAGGCGTGACGGTCCACTTCGTCGACGCGGGGACAGACTCCGGCCCGATAATAGTCCAGCGCGCCGTCCCGGTGCTTGAAGACGACACGCCCGAGACGCTCCATGCGCGAATCCAGGTGCAGGAACACGAGGCGTATCCCGAAGCCCTGCGCATAATCGCGTCCGGCAAGTACAGAATCGAGGGACGCCGCGTCAGGATCGGCTGAGGCGGCAGGAGGAGCCATGGCAGGAAGCGAAGACCACCTCTTCAAGCTGAAGTCGGCGTTCAAGCCGACGGGCGACCAGCCCGAGGCGGTCGCCGCGCTTCTGGAAGGACTCAGGCGCGGCGAGCGGCGGCTCGTGCTGCAGGGCGTGACGGGCAGCGGCAAGACGTTCACAATGGCGAACCTCATCGCAAAGTGGAACCGTCCGACGCTCATCCTCTCCCACAACAAGACGCTTGCCGCGCAGCTCTTCAGCGAACTCAAGGGGTTCTTCCCCGAGAACGCCGTGGAGTACTTCATCAGCTACTACGACTACTACCAGCCCGAGGCGTACATACCGCAGACCGACACCTACATCGAGAAGGACGCCTCCATCAACGACGAGATCGAGCGCTACAGGCTCTCGGCGACCAACTCGCTCATCGCGCGACGCGACGTCATAGTCGTATCTTCCGTCAGCTGCATATACGGCCTCGGCGAATCCGAGGAATACCGCGACCTCGCGGTAAGCGTCCGCCGCGGCGACGCCATCTCGCGCAGCGACCTCGCGGCGCGGCTCGTCGAGGCGCAGTACACGAGAAACGACTTCGAGTTCAGCCCAGGCGTCTTCAGGATGCGCGGCGACACCGTGGACATATTCCCCGCCTACGAGACAAGGGCGCTGCGCATCGAGTTCTTCGGCGACGAGGTAGACTCCATTAGCGAAATCGACCCGCTTACGGGCAAGCGCGTCGTGGCGATGCCGGCAGCGACGATAACGCCTGCCAAGCAGTTCGTGCTGGGCAAGGACAAGTTCGAACCTGCGTTCGCCAGGATACGCGCGGAGCTGAAGGAGCGCCTCGCCTACTTCGAGTCGAAGGGCAAGCTCCTCGAGGCGCAGAGGTTGCGCGAGCGGACGGAGTACGACATCGAGATGATGAGCGAGCTCGGGTACTGCAACGGGATCGAGAACTATTCGCGTCCGCTCTCGGGTCGCGCGCCAGGCTCGCCGCCGGAATGCCTGCTGGACTACTTCCACGACGATTTCCTCACCATCATCGACGAGAGCCACGTCGCGGTGCCGCAGATACGCGCAATGTACAACGGCGACCAGGCGCGCAAGCAGATGCTCGTCGACTACGGCTTCCGCCTGCCGAGCGCGAAGGACAACCGTCCGCTCAAGTTCGACGAATTCAACGAAAAGGTACGCGAGATAGTCTACTGCTCCGCAACCCCGGGGGACTACGAGTACTCCGAGGCGAAGACCGTAGCCGAGCAGGTGATACGTCCGACAGGCCTCCTCGACCCAGAGATAGAGATACGTCCGCTCGCAAACCAGATCGACGACCTAATCGGAGAAATCTATCGGGTAACGGGGAATGGGGAACGGGGAACGGGGAATAGGGTTCTGGTCACGACGCTGACGAAACGCTCCGCGGAGGACCTTACCCAATACCTGCACGAGGCCGGGATACGGGTCGAATACCTCCACTCCGACATCGACGCGATCGAGCGGGTGGAGATACTGGGCCGCCTCCGCAAAGGCGAGTTCGACGTGCTGGTCGGAATCAACCTGCTTCGCGAGGGGCTCGACCTGCCGGAGGTTGAGCTGGTCGCGATACTCGACGCCGACAAGGAGGGATTCCTGAGATCAGATACCTCGCTTGTCCAGACCGCGGGACGCGCAGCCCGCCACGAAAAGGGACGCGTCATCCTGTACGCCGACCACGAGACGGACGCCATCCGCTCGCTGCTGCGCATAACGGCCGCACACCGCGAGAAGCAGATCGCGTACAACAAGGCCCACGGAATCACGCCGCACTCCGTCCGTCGCAGCGTCAACGAGTCCACCTACCTCTTCAAGAGCGGAAAGTCCGATACGCTCCTGCCCCTGCCGGGCCAGGCGGCTGACGGCTCCAAGACCGACGAAAGAGACCTTGTCGCAGAGCTGACGAAGGAAATGCTCGAAGCCGCCGACAAGCTGGAATTCGAAAAGGCGGCCTACCTGCGCGACCAAATAGCCAAAATCAAGGGCAAAAACGCCGACAACACGAAGAAAAAAAGAAAAATCAAAAAAAAGTAGAAAATTCTTGTCATCGTGCACAAGAGTCCGCATACACTATCAATGGTTGTGTTGTTGCACCAAACCGAGCGTCATCTTCAGCGCTCGGTTTTGTGTTTATAGGAACAGAGTGCCTTTACATTTTCTTGCACTATCCGCGCGGCATTTTACATTTTCCGAAATACTCTATGTCTAAACGACCTTGATTTGGCGTTTTTTAGAACAAAAAGCCATGGCACGCTTTCTGCTTACAATTTACACATCTTGTCCCCTTTTGGGGTCCTAAAAAAGAAAGAGCAATACAATGAGCAAATACGCAGAGTCCGTCCTTGCAAGCGTCAAGGCGAAAAATGCAAACGAGCCTGAGTTCATCCAGGCTGTCGACGAAGTCCTGACGACCCTCGGGCCTGTGCTGGACGCCAACCCTCAGTACGAGCAGAACGCAATCCTCGAGCGCATGGTCGAGCCTGAGCGCGTGATCATCTTCCGCGTCCCGTGGGTAGACGACAAGGGCATTGTCCGCGTCAACCGCGGCTACCGCATCCAGATGAACAGCGCGATCGGTCCGTACAAGGGCGGCCTGCGCTTCGACCCGACGGTGAACCTTTCGGTCCTCAAGTTCCTCGCCTTCGAGCAGGTCTTCAAGAACTCGCTCACGACGCTCCCGATGGGCGGCGGCAAGGGCGGCAGCGATTTCGACCCCAAGAACAGCCCTCACACCCCCGGCAAGCGCTGCAGCGACGCCGAGGTGATGCGCTTCTGCCAGAGCTTCATGACCGAGCTCTTCCGCCACATCGGAGCTGACACGGACGTCCCCGCTGGCGACATGAACGTCGGCGGACGCGAGATCGGCTACATGTTCGGGCAGTACAAGCGCCTCGCCAACGAGTGGACGGGCGTTCTCACGGGCAAGGCGCTTCCTTTCGGCGGCTCGCTGATCCGTCCCGAGGCGACCGGCTACGGCGACGTCTACTTCGCAGAGAACATGCTCGCCAAGCGCGGCGAGACGTTCGAGGGCAAGGTCTGCGCAATCTCCGGTTCGGGCAACGTCGCCTCGTTCGCCGCTGAGAAGCTCCTCCAGCTCGGCGCGAAGGTCATCACGCTCTCCGACCGTTCCGGCGCAATCTACGTCAAGGACGGCATCACGAAGGAGCTGCTCGCCGAGGTCATGAACCTCAAGAACGTCAAGCGCGGCGAACTCTCCGAGCTCGCCAACGAGGCGGCCGGCATCAAGTTCTTCCCGAAGGTCAACAGCTGGCAGCTCGCCGACAAGATCGACGCGGCGTTCCCGTGCGCCCGCCAGAACGAGCTCAACGGCGACGACGCGAAGTATCTCCTCAGCCACGGCTGCAAGCTCGTCGCTGAAGGTGCCAACATGCCCTCCACGCCTGACGCGATCGCGCAGTTCGTCGGCGCGAAGATCATGTACTCGCCCGGCAAGGCCTCCAACGCAGGCGGCGTCGCGACGTCCGGCCTCGAGATGTCGCAGAACTCGCTGCGCCTCTCCTGGAGCCGCGAGGAAGTCGACGCGAAGCTCAAGGGCATCATGAAGGCCATCCACGACAACGCGTGGGAAGCCGCCGCGAAGTACGGTCACGAAGGCAACTACGTCGTCGGCGCGAACATCGCCGGCTTCACAAAGGTCGCCGACGCGATGGTCGCCCAGGGCGTCTGCTAAGCCCCTCGGACATCGCATGAAAAAGGACGCACGGCACACCGCCGTGCGTCCTTTTTTTTGCCCATACCAAATTTGGTACGCATTTGGTATGGATAAATAACACGCCTTCCCCCTTGATAATGCTATAATTCCGTCCGTAGCGCACAAAGCGCACAGAAAGGAGTTTTAGCAGAATGTTGGCGAAGTGCTATTCGGGCGCGATAAACGGCGTCGAGGCGAACGTCGTGGAAATCGAGGTCAACTCAGTGATCTCCACGAGTTCATTTGCAATAGTCGGCCTGCCCGACCAGGCGGTCAAGGAGGCGAAGGACCGCGTATCCACCGCGCTTAAGAATTCGGGGTTCAAGTCCAAGTCCGAGTTCGCGGTTACGGTGAACCTTGCCCCAGCGGACGTGAAGAAGGAGGGCCCGATCTACGACCTGCCAATCGCAGTCGCGCTCCTTAAGGCAACGCAGCGCCTGCGGACGGAGAACCTCGAGGAATACGCCCTTATCGGCGAGCTGTCCCTCTCGGGCGTCGTGCGGAGGGTCAGGGGCATCATCCCGATGGTAATGGAGATGCGCCGCATCGGCAGGCGCGCCGTGCTCGTTCCGGAGGAAAGCGCGGAGGAGGCGAGCGTGGTGACCGGAATAGACGTGATCCCGGTAAGGACGCTCCGCGAGGCGGTGCAGTACCTGGCAGGCGAGATAACGATAATGCCGCGCTCGACGGATCTTGCGGACCTAGTGGCGAGGGACCGCGATACGGGGGAGGACTTCGCGGACGTAAAGGGCCAGTACAACATCAAGCGTGCGCTCGAGGTCGCAGTCGCCGGAGGGCACAACGTCCTGATGATCGGATCGCCCGGCTCGGGCAAGACCATGCTTGCACGGCGGATTCCGTCCATCCTTCCCCCCATGTCGGTAGAGGAGGCGCTTGAGGTGTCGCGGATACACTCGGTCGCAGGAAGGGAGAAAGGCGGCGGGACATTCGTGACGAGGCGACCCTTCAGGGCGCCGCACCATACAGTAAGCTCCATTGGCCTACTAGGCGGCGGAACGCATCCGTCGCCTGGCGAAGTCTCGCTTGCGCACCGGGGGATTCTTTTCCTCGACGAGTTCCCCGAATTCCCGAGAAACGCGCTCGAGACGCTCCGCCAGCCGCTGGAAGACGGACATGTCGGCGTCTCCCGCGCAGCTGCCGCATACGACTACCCTTCCCGGTTCATGCTCGTGGCGGCGATGAATCCGTGTCCGTGCGGATACTACAACGACCCCTTCCACGAATGCCGGTGCAAAACATCCAGCATACTGAAATACCAGCAGAGGATATCCGGCCCGCTGCTGGACAGAATCGACATCCAGGTCGGCGTGTCGGCCGTTCCCGTAAAGGAGCTCTCATCCATGAAACCGGGGGAGCCCAGCGCGTCCATACGAAGCCGCGTCGTAGCGGCAAGGCGCATCCAGTCCGAAAGGTACAGAAGCATGCCCGGCGTCTTGACCAATGCGGACGCAAAGAGCCGCGACCTTCTCGACATCTGCAGGCTTTCCGAGGGAGCCAGCAGAAAGCTCCAGCGGGAAGTCGAGCGTCTCAACCTCTCCGCCCGAGCATACGACAGGATCCTCCGCGTCGCGCGGACAATCGCCGATCTAGCCGGACGTCCGAGCGTCGAGGAATCGGATGTCCTCGAGGCTGCGGGCTTCAGGGAGCTAGACAAGGAAAACGGATTTTGGGCGTGACCGCACGCCCCGCTCAACACACACAAAAAAAAAGAAAGGAAAAGGAAAAATGAACACACCTACAAACATGCAGGAGCCAATGCAGCAGATGCGCTACAGGCCGTCACTGGCGTTCTACCATCCAAAGCCGACAGGCGCCGGATCTGCGCTGAAGCTTGAGCTTCATCCCGCGCACGACCAGACCGACGGCAGCATCTGGGCGACGATCGCCCCGCAGATATCCAAGGCGAACTTCAGCGCGCCCACGCCGATATACGCGCGATTCGGATGGGAGAACGCGATTGTGACAAAGCTGGACTTCTCCGACCTCACGCAGATGCTCATGGTATTCAGGGGCGAAACCGAGTCGATCGAGGACGGAAAGGGCCTAATCCACAAGACCGCCAGGGCTACGACGCGAATACTGCTGCGCCATGTATGCGACATGAAGGACGGCTATTCCCTCGAGTTCTACAGGACCACTGCGGACCACACGGAATCGTCTGCATACATCTTCCTCACGCGCAATGAGGCCGTGGGCCTCGTGGCGGCGATAGAAAGTTCGTTCGGCGTGATCTGCTTCGGCATTCCAATGGTTCTGCAGCGCGACACGTCGGCGTACCGAGCCGCTCAGAGGGAGATCCGCAATGCACCGGCAGCATGAAAACGACCGGGAAGGAGCGCCTAACGTCGGCGTCGCAAACGGCGCATGGGGAGAATCCGTGGCCTGCGACTACCTTCGCGTCATTGGCTATGAAATCCTCGAGCGCAATTCCCGCCCATGCAGCTGGGACCAGCGCTACGAGATCGACATAATAGCCTATGACAGGAAGCGCGACACCATCGTCTTCGTGGAGGTGAAGCAGCACAAGCAGCGGTCCATCCTGCAGAAAAGGCTTAGGAGCATCTGCAGGCACAAGAAGCAGTTGCTCCTTACCGCCTGCAAGGCCTGGCTCCGCAAGAACAAGTGGAGAACAGGATACCGCTTCGACGTAGTGGAGATCTACGGCGATCCGGAGACGAGGGAAAGGGTCGAAGTCGACCACATCGAACGCGTCCAGCTCTTCGAGGATGGACGGAGGTTCGTAAACTGGGTCGCCTAGGCACCTTAACTTAAGCAGACGCAAACCAACCAATACTGAAAACAAGCAAAAAGGAGAACTATCATGGCAAAGGAAAACATCATCAACAAAGTCGGCAATGCACTCGAAACAGTGCTAAAGGACATCCGCAAGCAATTTGGCGAAATGTCCATAATGCGCCTGGGCGACGAAGCCAAAAGGGATATGGAGGCCATCTCCACAGGCTCCCTCTCGCTCGACCTCGCGCTTGGAATCGGAGGTCTTCCGAAGGGCCGCATCATCGAGCTGTACGGACACGAATCGTCGGGCAAGACCACCTTGGCGCTCCACGCCGTCGCAAACGTACAGAAGTCCGGGGGTGCGGCCGCATTCATCGACGCGGAGCACGCCCTTGACCCCCAGTACGCCAAAAAAATCGGCGTCGACCTAGGGAATCTCATCGTGTCGCAGCCGAACTCCGGCGAGGAAGCTCTTACGATATGCGAGGAGCTCGTCCGTTCCGGCGCGCTGGACATTGTGGTGGTGGACTCCGTTGCCGCATTGACCCCGCAGGCCGAAATAGACGGCGCCATGGGAGACAGCCACGTCGGGCTCCAGGCGCGCCTCATGTCCCAGGCGATGCGCAAGCTAACCGCGGCAATCGCCCAGACCAAGACGCTGTGCATCTTCACGAACCAGGTGCGCGAGAAGATCGGCGTGATGTTCGGCAATCCCGAGACGACGCCAGGAGGCAAGGCGCTCAAGTTCTACGCGTCATGCCGCCTCCAGGTCCAGCGCATCGGCGCCATAAAAAGCGCAACCGGGGAAGTCGTCGGAAACAGGACGCGCGTCAAGGTCGTGAAGAACAAGGTTGCCGCGCCCTTCACCGAAGCCGAATTCGACATACTGTATTCCTGCGGCATATCGTGGGAGGGCAGCGTGCTTGAAGCGGCCATTTCCAGGGGCATAGTCGAAAAGCGCGGAAGCTGGCTTGCCTTCGGCGACGAAAACCTCGCCCAGGGTTCACTTGCCGCAATCGCGTACCTAAGGGAACACAAGGAGGTGACGGACAAAATAATACAACTCGTAATTGAAACTCCCAAAACGGCAGACGCAAAGGTCAAGAAGGCCGCATAGCAATGATCAGATGCCAGCTCTACGGGAACCGCCAGGAATCGCTGACGGAACGCCACGTGCAGTCAATATGGTATGACAAAAGCATGCGGCCCGACTCTCTGTACACAAGAAACGGGGCTCCTGTTCGCGTCATACACCCCGGGAGCTGGAATCTCGGCCCCGGTCCCGACTTCAAGGATGCCGTACTTGAGGTCGGGACCGACCGGCGACGGCTCAAGGGCGATGTCGAAATCCACCTAAACCCAAGGGACTGGGATGCGCATGGACACGGCACCGACCCGGCCTACGGCAACGTGATATGCCATGTCACATGGAGCTGCGGACCGTGTCCAGCGACACTGCCGCCGAATGCGGTTTCAATATGGATCGGAAGGTTCGTCACGTCAAACTACGCATTCTCGCCTGATCAAATAGATCTTTCGGCCTATCCGTTTGCGCGTCTTCCCGTGGAAGAGCGCCCGTGCTGGGAGGAACTGCACGAAAATCCCGACATGGCAAAGGAGCTTCTCAGCCAGGCCGGGGCCCACAGGCTCAATGCAAAAGCGAGAAGGCTGGCGGCGGCCATGGCGCAGCAAGGCGTTGACCTTGACCAGCTCTTCTATGAAGAGACAATGTCCGCGCTGGGATACAGATGGAATTCGAAGGGGTTTCGCCATATCGCCAGACTAGTACCGCTCACGCAGCTCCTTTCAGAGCCGGAATCAGCCGAAAACGCATTGATGTACGCCGGACAGTTCGTGAGCTGGAACAAGATTCCCACAAGACCCAGAAACAACCCCTTTGCCAGGCTAGGCGCAGCGGCGCGTCTGTTCGCATGCGAAAATGCCGCTACGCTGCGCAACGCCAGCGACTTTTCGAAGAAGGAATGCTCGGAAATGATCAAACGGCTGACAGCTGGGCATCTCATGGGCAAGGGAAGAGCTGCCGCGATTCTTGCGAACGTCGTCACGCCTTGGGCGATTGCGGCAAGGCACATACCCGCTGCGCCCGATTGGCTCCCCCCGGAAGACATCTCCGAGCCGGTCCGCCTGACGGCCTTCAGGATGTTCGGCAGGGACCACAATCCCTCGGCATGGTATGCCGGAAACGGGATCCACATACAGGGGCTAATCCAGATCCACCGTGATTTCTGCCTCCAGGTGCATCCTGATTGCGGCGAACGCAGGCTGACGGAGAGCCTGAAAATCAGGCCCTCCGCCTGATATGCCATCAAGCAAGTATTCCGCGGGGCATATCCGAGGGGATGCTCCATCCCAACGGAGAGAAGTCGAACGGAAACACCTTGATGCCGTCGGGCGAGCAGTTGCGCTTAAACGCCTGCCCGACAAGGCGAGACTGGAATATGCCAAGAGTACGTGAAATGGTGGCTACGTCGAAGGCCTTGCCGAAGAACTTCTTTGCGGCCGAGGAGAGCTCCTTGCCATTCATGCCGTTCATCACAAAATTCCATATGAAGAAATCGTGCAGTTCATAAGGCCCGATTTTGTCTTCGGTCTTCTGTCCCTTGACAAGCTCCGGGGAAATCGGAGTCGCTGCGATGTCCCTAATCGCATCGGCGGACTGTCCGCCGTATTCATCCGCCCACCAGAGGCAGACTTTGCGGACAATAGTCTTCGGTACGCCTGAATTGACGCCAAACATACTCATGTGGTCGCCGTTGTAGGTACACCAGCCGAGGGCAATCTCACTCATATCGCCTGTCCCGAGCACGATTCCGCCCGTCATGTTGGCGCTGTCCATGAGAATCATAGTCCTCATGCGGGCCTGGGCGTTTTCGAAGGCGACGTCGGGCGTTCTGCCGTCGTGGCCGATGTCCTTAAGGTGCTGGCGGCAGGTCTTTGTGATGTCGACGGTCTTGAGGTGAAGGCCAAGTCCTTCGCAAAGGAGATCTGCATTGCCCTTTGTGCGCTTCGTCGTCCCAAAGCCGGGCATTGTATAAAGATGAATGCCGGAGAAAGGCAGATTGAGCTTGGCGAAAGCCCCGCACGCGACGAGAAGGCAAAGCGTGGAGTCAAGTCCGCCGGATATTCCGATTGTAACATCCTTGATGCCGATTCTCTTCAGTCGAGTTGCCAAGGCATTGACCTGGGAAACATAGACGTCCCTGGGATTGCAGGGGAACGGGGTTGGAGGAACTGACTTTCGGGAGTAGGATTTGGCGAGGCTGCCGAGCGAGCCCCCTTCCTTGAGGTACCGCTTGAGTTCGGCCGTGGCCTTGACTTGCTTGTTCATTGAACATGTCTCCTTAAAAAAGAAAAAAAGCCGGCGGCGTCCTACTCTCGCATGGGCGGGTCCCACACTACCCTCGGCGAAGGGGCGCTTGACTGCCGTGTTCGGAATGGGAACGGGTATTTCAGCCCC
>SUWC01000090.1 GCA_015061665.1 Lentisphaerota bacterium | reverse complement strand
CGTCGCGGAACCGAGACGGGCACGCCGTCCAGACGCCAGCCTTTTCCGTTCAGCGACGTGACAGCCGTCCCCGCCCCCGCCTTGCCCGGATTGACATCGATGAGATAGATCTGGCGCGAGCCTTCATGGACGGAATTGAACGCAAGCTGCCGTCCGTCGGGCCGCCAGCGCGGATGCAGGTCGCAACGGCAGTAGATGTTGCGGTACGCCGGCGGAACGAAGAAGTCCCCGATATCGCGGATTTCCTCGTCCGCAAGCCGTACGATCTTCCAGTGCCGGTTGTGATTCCTGTCCCAGTAGCCGTCGCCGGTGATGAAGTTGCCGTCCGGGGAATAGATGCAATGCCCGTCGAAATGCATGGTCTCGCCGCCGATCTTGTGCGCCTTGGACTCTTCGCCGACCGTGAATTCGGCATGGCGGCAGACGCGCTCGCCCTCCCAATGGCAGGTGATCGCCATCGTCCGCGCGTCACGCTCCGAAAGGGCGGGCTTCCAGTTGAAATGGGAGGAGCCCCATCCGTCCGGGAATATGCGCCGCACGCACGTGCCGTCGGCGTTGCACGTGAACGCGGTGGTCTCCCACTTCGCGTTCACGCCCTTCTTCTTGGCAGCCTCGTCCACCGCCTGGCTGACGGAGCGCGAAAGGAAGAACACGCGTTTCATGTCCTTCGATATGACGGTGTGGCAAATGTAGCTCAGGCCGGACGGCCCCACGGCCGGAACCATGCCCTTCAGTGCGGCGCAGCTGACGATGAGCTTCGCCTCGCCAGTCTTGAGGTCGACCCGCCAGAGTCCGTCGTCCTCCGGGAACACCACGTTCCTGCGTGAATCCTGCCCTTCTCCCCAGTAGCCGTAGTCGGGACGCGTCAGGTAGAGCCGGGCGTAGTTGATGGAAAGCGCCCATGCACCGTCCTCGCTGACGGCGCTGACGGGATGCGGGACGATGCGCTCCGCGCCCGTGCGCCAGTTCTTCACGACGGCGACGAACTTCCCGTCGCGCAGGTCGTTCACGACGAAGCAATCCCTTTCGTTCGGCAGCCAGTGCGCCATCGCCGCCTCCTGGAAGTTCCAGCACCGCGTCTCCATCACGGGAATGAGGCGGTTGCCGTCGTCCAGGTCGACGAGCCCGAGCGTACACGGCCTGCCGTCCGGCAATTCGTCCTTCAGGTCCGTCTCAAGCGCAAGCAGATAGCGGTTGTCGGGACTCCAGGCGTTGATCCCAAAGTAGTTCGCGAGAAAATGGTCGTGCGGCCCCTGCGTAACGGCGCGCGGCGCGGCAAATTCAGGGAACGGCACAGGGGCGGACGCCGCGTGAATCGCCAGCAACGACAGCGTCGCCCCGACCGTAACAGCAAGCTTTACAGCACGATTGGACACTTTGTAGAGTAGAGACCCACGCCTCGGCTTTGCTGCCGGTGCGACTTCCCCCTCGTCAAACCGTACGTGCGGATTTCCCGCATACGGCTTTCCATCGAGTGCTTTTCCTGTTGCCATGAATTCTTTCCTTTCTTCGATTGTGTTGCGTATTATACGCATTTTGTTTGGTATAATAGCATAATCGTATCCTTCTGCACTTGTAAAATACGCGGTGCATCGGTGTATAAAATGTCCATATGAAATAAATGCCTACTTGTCGTCAATACGTGGCAGATACACGCGTGTGCCACGCCTATCTTCCCTCGTTACCCCATTTGTCCACGCTTCGGACGGAGAACATCCGCGCGTCATCAGAGGTTGCATTCGGAACCACAAGTGATGTCGCCACCGTCGAGGCTATCTGCTCGCCGTTGCGATACACACGGTAATAGCGGTGCTCAGTCTCCGAGCTTGCCGTCCAGCTCAGAACACCGTCGGTCAGCTTTACATCCGCGACGGCGGCTGGCTCACGATCCTCGTAGTCCGTCGTCAGAAACACGATCGACGCCGCCGGAAGCTCCACGCTGAATGCGCCGTCCTTCGCGACAACCGTACTGGAGAACGACTGCAGGTCGTTGAACTTGTTTCTCGGAACATTCGCGGAGTCGTACACGATCACCCTAAGAGGCTTCGATATCGCCGCCTCGCTGGCGAACGTCGTCTTGCGCGCACCGCCGCGGTTCACTACGGCAACAGAGACCGAGCCGTCCGGATTGATTACGGCGCCGCCGCGCAGCATCGGATCTACGGATTTAACTGGCAGCACTGTGGAATTCTTCCTGAACAGCTTCACCAGCCAGCCGTATGCGTACAGCTCGTCGTATGCGCGGTAGTCCTTGTCGACGTCGCACCACCGGAAAGCGCCCCATTTGTTGTACTTTCGATCCATGTGGTAGCCGCACTGGGCGGCGAGGTAGCGCGCCCTTTCCTCCGGCGTGTCGCCGTCTTCGATGATATACGGATCCGGGTAGTCTACAAAGCTCCACGAAACACAGCCGAGCGTCCCTTGGTTCATCGCTGCCAACCCTACCTCGATCTTGGACAGCGGGCACAACCCCTCTTTTTCTGGGAGTCTCACCGAATATCCAGTGTCGTCCTTCATCGGTACGTTTGGATTAGGATGAGAGGGCGAAAAGCCCCACTCTCCGAGAATGAACCGCTTGTTCCGCGCCCGATTAGCCTTCCATACAAGATTGGAGAACGCCTTGTTTGCATCGTCCCACAGCGACAAGTCCTCCGGCGCACGGCCGTATACGTACCAATGGTTGCAGTATGTTCCCACGACGTCGCTCATGTTCTTGACCGTCCAGTCGTAGAATTCATCGACCTTGGATGGGTCACGTGTGCAGGCTTCGTCCGTCGCCAGCAGATCGACGTCGAGACCGCGTCGGCGGAAGGCATCGAAAAGCGCCTCGTTCATCTTCACATACAACGCCCTGTTCTCGTCGCTCTTTTTGAAATACTCCCATTCATCGCCGACAACGAGTTCGTTGCAAATGCAGTAATAGCGTATCTTGCGGCATCCGCGCGATCTGATCAGGTATTCGAGCTGATCTGCCACCTTCGCGGCATACTCAGCGGGATCATAGCGTTCAGGTCCTGCCGGAAGTGGCCCCGGACAGACATAGAGCGTAGTGCCCGCCTTTCTGAACGTCAGGTCGTAGAATTCGGCAAATGCATCAAGCTGTTCTCGCGGAATATTAGCCTGAGCTGTGTAGACGCGCCCAAAAGTCGGAGAAAGCTCAATAAACGTCTTCAGGACGCGCTGGTCCCGAAATTCGTCCTTCATTATCCTGATGAAGTTCGCCTCGGAGTGCTGGAAGCCAAACCCGCCGAATAGCCAGCGGAAGTAAGGCTTTTCTATAGTCACGTCAGCACCGCCCAGCGCCATGCCTGCCATGAAAACCCAAGCCGACATCAACATCGTCTTCTTTTCCATTGTCTTCATTGTCCTTTCTTGTTCGGTGCAGCCTGGCGATTTACTTTGCATCCGGCCCAGAGTCGGGGGCGTTCCGCACGACGGGATTATCCGCCATCGACAAATCCACAGATTCGTATGTACAGCCTGTGATTTTATTGCCCTCAAGCAAAAGATGCCGGATTGGTCGCGTACCAGGCGTCGCACCGTTGTTCATCGTGTACGATGTGATAATTCCATGGTAATTGTCCTTAAGTACGTTGTTGCGGAGGACAACGTTGTACGGCGCCGGACCTTCGTTCCACTGCAGAAGGGCCCCCACGACAATGCCGTTCTGCATTCCCTCGGCACGATTCCCCTCTATAATGGCGTTCGGACACTGCACTACCATGGCTGTATTGCGGTTGTTGCGAAATACGTTGTTGCGCGCTACATAGCCCACGCCAAGCGAGCATGGGGCGAACAATATGTCCGGAGGACGGTCGAGCTTGAGCAGCCCAAGCGTAATCTGGCGTCGCTCCTCTGCCGTGATGTCGCCCCGTCCCGTGCTCTCGTAGGTGTGGACGCCCGGGGGAATCTCCTCGACAAAGTCAATGCGCCGCCACTTCTTGCCGCACCATTCGGCAGTTCCCGTCGAAGCGACATGGAGATTCGCCAGATATTCGCCGGTGGTTGACTCGACGATTTGGCATAGTTCCCCAATGCGGAGAGGCAGGCCCAGTCCCTTGCACAGCAAAGTTCTGCCATCGGCCTTCACTATGTCGCCGCCGCGCATGTGCGAATTGCATCCGTCATCGCCCATGTTCGTAAACTCGCAATCCGATATCCACGAGCCTCTGGAATTGAAGAAACCGTCTGCGTTCGTCGAGAAGGAGCGCCCTTCTGCGGGGAATATCCGACAGCGCACGGCGGAGCACTGATAGCAGCGGCCCGGCTGCAGGAACGCCTCGCGGCTGTTACGTATCCAGACGGATTCTACTGTGCACAAATGCGAATCAACAAGGCCAAACGCCTCGAATCCGCTCAGTCGATCTGGCAAAACAGCCTTCGCTCCCTTAATCGGAGCCTGTCCATCCTTCCATCCGGGCCTCTCGGCATCAAAGAACAGGCGATAGGAACCGTCGCCGTTCGTCTGCGCCCGACGCGGCCAGAACAAGAGCGTCGTCTTTATAAACGTGCCGTCTTTCCTGTAAGTATGAAGCCCAAGGGGATGCGTTTGCGCCAGCCATCTCGAATCGACCGGAGAGAGCGTCCCTTCGTCGTGAGCGACGTCAATCCATCCCTCTTTGCGATTGTAGCCAAGAATCTCTCCTTCGAAGAACGGCGTCTCGCGCCATCGTATCTCGAAATTTCTGAATACGGAATTGTATCCATCGCGCACACATATGCCGCGAGCATCGTAGATGCCAAAGCGCATGAACGTCCGCTCTGGCGAAACTCCAGTCACAATGCAGTTTGTCAGCGCCGGAAACACCAGATTGGTCTGACGCTCGTCTGGTGTCAGCGGGTCCGGACTCGCCAGCAGAAACGTCCCCGCAGGGATGCACAGCATACTTGGCGCTCCGTCCAGCTTCTTCACTGCGGCTATCGCCGCCCGGAATGCCGGCGCATCATCTGCCACGCCGTCTCCGACGGCACCGAAGTCCTCAAGCCGAACCATGACCGGCTTTACCTCTGGATTCTCCGGAAACGTTTTCCAGGCTTCGCGCTCGGCGGCGAAGTAGGCAAGAAACGCCTCCAGGTCGGCAACCTCGATTTCAGCAAAACATAGGGACGACACGTCACCCCTCGCCAGATCATCCTTGATGCATGAGACAAGACGACGCGCAATCTCGTAGCGTTTGGCGACACGTTCGCGCTGCAATGTCCCTACAGCTGTGCCAAATACTTCGTTCAACGCCTTCTTCTCTCTGTTCAATGACTGCTCAAGGGCCTCAAGTCTGCAAGGCAATGTCTGCCTCAGGCTCGCAACACGCTCTTCCGGGACATTGGCGCTTCTGAATGCGGGCAGCACCTCTTGCCCGAAAAGTCCCTCTATCGCCATAAACACAAGCGCAAGCGCAAGCATCTTCACCGGAGTCGACATGTCACCGCCATCCTTTCACTACATCTACATCTTCAGGTGCATCGACATTGACCACAAGCTCCCCTGTCGCAGCCCTCTCTGCGCGCACGGCAATCTTCCTGCCGCCAGGCAACGCCATCGCGCCTTCCGCCCAGTCAAGGTCGCCGAGAAACGGGCGAATCTCTATTTTCCTGCATCCAGGCTCGAGCGGACGAATGCCCAGGACATGCCCGATGCACCACGCTGCCGGCCCTCCGCTCCATCCGTGGCAAAGAGAGTGACGAAATCCCAAGTAGCAGAATTCGCCGAAATCCCCGTGTATGTCCTTTTTGCCGGGGATCGGCACCTCGTCTATGCGGAAGCAGCCGTTCGTCCAGTCGAGGTTGAAGTCCTCCCAGAACGTCGTCGCGCCCATGTCCAGCATCCCGCCCCAGAAATCGCGCACCGTGTCGAGCGCGCGCTGGTCTTCGCCTGCCGCGCTCATCGCCTCCAGCATGTAGTAGCCGTAGAATGTCGACACGCCCCGATGCCCTTCGCATCCGAGACAGTCATCGAACATCTCCTTCGGATCTCGAAGCCCCGCAAGCGCAAGCATGGCGGCGGCCGACTTCGCGCCATGAGCCTGGAGCGCTGGCTGGCGGCGGAGACGCTGCCCCGCATTCCTGCAGACCTTAGCAAGTTCCGCGTCTCTGAGAGCATCGGCCATGAGTGCGCCGTCGTCGAACGTCAGTGCCGCCAGAGCTTGCATGCCAGAGAATACCGCCGGGCGGTTGTGTTCGGTAGGCCAGTCAAGGAACGGACGTCTCACGCCCTCGAAGGAGTTGGATGGCGTCACGAACGTGGCCAGGCGGTTGAGTGTATCGGCGAGATAGCGGTGATGCCTTTCGAGATACGTCCCGTCGCCTGTAAAGCGATACCACTCTGCAACGTTCCGCACCCACCAGAGCGTATACGGCCCCATGCAGTTCATCCACTCCGTATTCGGATCCGTTGTTGCAGACATGTAGTCAAGCGACTCCGGCAAAACGTCCGCCGCGCCGAACACATTCAGCACCACCATCGTCTCCGGGTGCATGTCGCCCATCCACACAAGCCGGTCGCGCTTGATGCCGTCCCAGATATAGTTCTGGCAGCACAGGTGGACTGTCCTTACAGCAGTCTCCCAGATGCGATTCAACCGCTCGTCAGACGAACGAAAAGATCCGATGCGCTCCATCGGGCGCTTGAGTTCAATGGCTCGAACTGACTCGAACTCTGCCTTTCCGAAAGTCAGCAGGTCGATCCGCACGAAACGAAACCCAGTGTTGCCGACCTCCGCCGTGCCCATTGTCGGGACTTCCATCGTCAGATCCCGAATCGCGTGATCATTCCGCTCGCCGCGTTCGCCCGTAGTCGCGTCTGAAAACGTCTCCGCCACGGATTCTCCGAATCGCAGCCGGAGTTTCATTCCGCGTGAAGTACGCGCGCTCATCCCCAGCTGCAGTCCGCCGTGAAGCTCTCTGCCGAAATCAAGTATGAATCCCGGCGCGTTTCCCTCATTGACAAGCGTGCAGGCGATTATCTTCTCGGCATAGTCGCTCGTTTCCGGTATCTGCCCCTTTTTCTTCAGGAGAAGTCTCTCCGCGCCTGCCACCGAACAGCGAGGCGCAAAGCCCTTGTCCGACTTCTCAGTCTGCCAGACAATCCGTTTGGGCATGACAAATGTTCGAGTACACAAGTCGGGAACATCGCCGTCATAGACGTTACCACGCCCATTGCGTAGACTATCGCCTTTAGCAGGATGCAGGAGCGTGAGTACCGCACTCAACGCAAAAAAAGCGAATTTGTTCATGCGGAGACTCCTCAGCGAAACACCAATATCAAACCTTCTCGAGCCGCCCCATATCGTCCATGCAACATAATCTCCGAAATCTGATACAGATAGGAATTGGTCGGATCTTGTGAACCCGATATGGTAATCTTGTATTTACGCGCACTGCGTTTGTTTCGGAACGAAACGTTTTCGATCAGGTAGTTCTCGCATTCAACGCCTGTAGTGGAATGCCTGTGCGGCACAACGACATACCCGTTAACATCAAAATTATCCTCGTTGCATATCTCAAACCATTCGACGCCATCCTCCGATCCCTCCAGCATGAAGGACTTTGGCATGCGCTTGCGGGCATCGCCCCATAGCTCGCGAACTTCCGGATCGGACTGTCCCGACTTTTTCAGCCCGCCCACCTCAAACGTCATTCCCGTTACAACGACTTCACCTCCAGCGACAAATCCTAAAGGGATGTCAAGCGTAACGACCATGGGGTTGCTCTTGTTCTCCTCCGTGTTTTTCACAAGGAAACGTTGATTCCCCGTCTCTCCATACCTGCTCAAAAGGCCATCGAACAAAATATCAGGCAACGCGCCGAAAGCGTCCACATGCGTACAGGCGACAGATGTCGCATACCCCGCCTCGCGTACGGCGGCAACTATGTCGCCATGCTGCATTGGAGGGCAAATCTTGCCGCCATAAGTTCCAAGCAGCATGATTTCGTTGAATATTATCGGCACACTGTTGCCGTTGTCTCCGCTGCGCACGTAGATTCGGTAGTGCCTAAAACTCTTTTCATTGTTGAAACTAAGCTTGCTGTCAGCATGGTAGAAATCCTTGTCGACTGCTGGCGGATCCGGCAAAGTGGTTTCCGAATAAAGTATCTCGCCCGAAACCCCGGTGTGAAGTGAAACCCAATATACGCCATCGTGCGACCCTTCGACATCCACAATCGTCGGTCGACGCGTATCACACCTGTCCCATTTCGTTCCCACCCCGGTTGGCCCGTGTCCCGTTCTGAAGACAATTTCATATACGACTACGGATCCACCTTCGATGAACGCCTCCGGCACCGTATATTCGATCACCAGTGGCGATGTCGGGAAATCGCATTCGCTCTTTTTTAGCAGAAAGGCGTCTTTATTGTCATCCCAGATGCCATCAAAAGCGGTCACATTGGCGTCGGCGCCCAATGTCGGCGCCGACACGCCGGCGACAGTCACCGACCAGGTGGCGGCAAAGCCTGCATCACGAACTGCGGCAGTAATGTCACCGATCTGGGGAGTCCCGGCATGGATGTTCCCGGCAATGCAGACCAGAAGGAATGAAGCCACCATCGAACGCACTTTGAATCGATTTGTCTTTGTCATTTGGTTTTCCTTTGTTGAGTTTTCCTTTGTTGAACTGAACTCATTCCAGCGGCGCACAGTTCACGCCGGCGGCAATGAGCCGCCTACGGTGAATGGTCATGCGACGCACGAAATCCGCAAAATCACGCGGTACCTTCGGCGCCGCCCACATCGTCTCCGCGAATGCGCACACGCGAGGCCACAGCTTGAAGTCAAGATCGTAGATGTTCCAGGTGCATTCGCTCCACATGCAGCATTCCGCACCAAGCACATGCGGCGCCGCCGCATCCGTCATGCCTGACATGGGATCGAACGAATACGCCGTCTCAAGCGAGCAACGCCCATCGGGACTCAGATAGGTGAACGGATCGTCCTGCACGCCCTGCGGGAGTGAGAAGTACGTCCTTTTCATGTCGGACACGATGACCGGATACCCCGCCTCAGCCGCCAGGAGGCCGAACTTGTTGCCGTGCTGGATGTGCCAGCACTGGATAATCGTCTCCTTGCCGGGGCTTCCGGCGAAGACCTCGTCCCAGCCGATGGCCCGCCGACCCTTCTTCGCGAGGTAGTCCGTGAAGTGCCGCGTGACCCACGCCTGGAGCGCGTCTTCGTCCTTGAGCCCGAGCGCCTTGATGCGAGCCTGGCACTTGGGGCATTCCCTCCACCGCTTCTTCGGACACTCGTCGCCGCCGATATGCACGTAGGCTCCGGGAAAGAGCTCGCAGACCTCGTCCAGCACCTGTTCCATGAATCGGATGGCGTCGTCGTTTCCGGCGCACAGCACGTCCTCCTCGATTGTCCAGTACGTGTGCGGGACGCGCGACAAGTCTCCTTTGCACGAGAATTCGGGATGCGCCGCCAAGAGCGCCCTGATGTGTCCCGGCATTTCGATTTCCGGCACAACCGCTATGTGGCGGGCCTTTGCGAACGCAAGGATCTCGCGCACGTCGTCGGCAGTGTAGAAGTACGGGCCGTATGGTTCTGTGTTGAACACGCAGTCGCCGAACTCCGCCAGCCCCCTTGAACCATGTGCGACGGAACGCGGGCGCACCGAGCCGTACTTCACAAGCTCGGGGAAGCGGTCGATCGCAAGCCGCCAGCCCTGATCTTCCGTAAGATGCCAGTGGAACACGTTGAGCTTGTGTTCGGCTATCAGCTCCAGCAGATGCTTAACCACCTCCTTGCCGAAGAAGTGCCGGCCTTCGTCCAGCATGAAACCGCGCCACCGAAAGGCAGGGGCGTCGATCACTGTTCCGCACGGGATCGAGAGCCTGAATCCATTCTTGCGGTCTCCAATGACGGTCGCGGCCTGCTTGAGCGTCATCATGGCGTAGAACGCACCCGCGTCGTCTGAACTAGCCACGGCAATGCCGTCGGCCGATACGTCTATGCGGTATCCCTCCGGAGGAATTGCGGCATCGTGAACAAACTTCACATGTTCCGCCGACACGGCAACATTGCATGCACGCAACGCGCCGGGCTCGGCGTCCACCGAGTACACGCCCTCGCGCCATGCCTGCTCACACGGCTCAGGCACAAGCGCGACGACCGTCGCCAACATGGCAAGGACACCAGTCAACTGTCTTTCCTTATCTTTTTTCTGGACTATGCGACTTGAAGATATGCGTATTATCGCATATTCCCCCATCCGAAATCAACAGGAATATGAACGGTTGCGCACAAGTAAAACATCAGTTTCCAAACAATATCGTCCAGTGCGCGGACGGTGCTACTCCTTGAAAAGATCGTCGAGGGTGACTTCGGACTGGATGTCGTTCCAGTAGCAGTTGTGCTTGAGTCCGTTTGCAGTAATGATTGTGACGTGAATCGTCCGCTTCCCGCCAATGACCTTGCGGAACGCCTCAACGCGGCTTCGAATCCTGATTGCTTCATCCTTCTCGATCGCATATTCGCATTTGGAATATTTCATCTCGCACAGATTCGCGATGCCGTCGCGCCGGTCAATGAGCAGGTCAACCTGCGCTCCGCGCAATTCGGCCGATGCCGAGGCTTTCCAGGAATAGACATCAGTATGGACGCCAGAAATGCCAAGTGCCTTCTTTATCTGGGCGACATGGTCGATGCAGACGCGCTCGAACGCACTTCCCCGCCAGTCGTTCTTGCGCCCCTCGCTGACCCGGTTGGCCCAGTAGTCTCCGTCTCTTGACGTGTTCCCTGCCACAAATGTCATGTAGAACAGCGAAAACTCGTCCACCAGTTGATAAATGCCGGCATTCTCGCCACCCGCCAGCTTCGCCGTTAGTCATATATGTCTCTACAAGTCCTCGAAAAGATGGCCTATAGAGAAATATAAAAGCATCGAGCAAAACTTCGACATTCTCTTTTTCGCGAAAAACGCGCCGCTCACCATAGAATTCAAAAGGCTCTACCGATCGGTTTTCGAATCACCTGAACCCTACATTGCCGTCGTCTCCACCCTTGGCACAAAAAAGAGCGGCCTCACGCGAGATGAGATCGTCCAGTCGACGCCGAATATCGGAAACGACGGAAGGCTGACTGATATACTGGACAACCTCGAACTCAGCGGCTTCGTACGCCGCTATTCGACGACGGGCAAAATCAGGCGCGAGTCGATCTTCCAGCTGATCGACAACTACACGCTGTTCTATTTTCAATTCATACGCGACTATGCAGGAAAGGACGAAGAACATTGGTCCCACATGCGGCAGGATCAACACCGCATCGTCTGGGAAGGTCTCGCCTTCGAACGAATATGCCTTCAGCATACGCGGCAGATTAAATCCGCGCTTGGGATATCAGGCGTGGCGACCGAGGAGTCTGCCTGGGTTAAAAGAGCTGCCAACGGCGAACGCGGCGCCCAGATAGATCTCGTGATCCAACGCGGCGATCGCGTGACAAACCTTTGCGAGATGAAGTTTGCCTCCGGAGAATACGAGATTTCCTCTGCATACGAAACCGCCCTGCGGAACAAAATGGAAGCCTTCCGCCGCGAAACAAAAACAAAAGACACCCTACATCTGACATTCGTGACAACTTATGGTCTCGCGCACAACAGCCATGCGTCCATCGCCAGGTCACAAGTCACCCTTGACGATCTCTTCAGGCAATAGCCGGATCTTACGCCAAAATCATTTTTCATTCCCCTATCTGGCTACGTTTCCGACCTCATACGTCGCATCTCTTCCCGATTCAGAACTCTGTCAGCCAGCAGTTGTGCTTGAGTCCGTTTGCACTAATTGGCAACCATACATTTATTGGTTTCCAAAGTTATCCAATTTCATGCAACTTTGGAAACGAATAGCCGTGTTCGCAAACGCGCAGGGCGGTGATCTGCACCACAATACTCTGCGGAAAATGTGTATCACCGTCCACAAACCGCATATCAAGATGGGCCAGCCCCCAATGCCAAGTGGAAAGAGCTTCAACCTTGGCCAGTCGGCGGACAAGGCTGAAATATGATATAATTCGCAATATGCAGAAAGACGTGGCCATACTACTCCGCATCGGCGGCGCGACGGGACGCAACATCCTCGCCGGCATCCTGAAGCGCATCAAGGACAGGGACAACTGCACGATCCGC
>SUWC01000089.1 GCA_015061665.1 Lentisphaerota bacterium | reverse complement strand
GCGAAGGGAACTCGCATGGGACGACGACAAGCTGCTAAAGCTGATGGCGGCGGCATAGGGCGGGAAGAAGACTTCAAGGCGACTGCATCGAACCCGCGCGGGCTCGATGCCCGCGCGTTCACAAAAAAGACGGGCGCGCCCGATGAATGCGCCTTGGGCGCCTCCTGAAAGTCCAAGATGCGCGCCACGACCGCCCGGATTGGGCGCTGATCACTGGTTGTTGGCTGCTGAAACACTTCCAACGCATTAAAAAACGATCCAGGGGCCCCGAAGGGGAAGGATCGGCTTTTAATGCGTTGGCCGTACAGAGGCCCCGGCCTTTATTGCCTACGGGGGGTTCTTTTGGTAAAATATTAGGCCAAAGGAAGAAGTAGACAGAATGGCTGATTTCGTACATTTGCACCTGCACACGACGTACTCCCTGCTTGACGGACAGTGCCAGATAGTGCCCCTCGTGAAGCGCGCCCGAAAGCTGGGGATGCGCGCGCTCGCCGTGACCGACCACGGCAACCTCTTTGCGCTAAAGACCTTCTACGACGAATGCCGCTCCAAGAAGGAGAAGAACTACGGCGACCTCGCAGGAGTCCATGTGAAGCCGATCCTCGGGTGCGAGGCGTACGTGACCTCGACTGGCGACCACAAAAGCCGCGACAAGGACGAGAAGCGCCGCCACCTCTGCCTCCACGCCAAGAACCTGACCGGCTACCACAACCTCGTGAAACTCATATCCGAGGCGCACATACACGGCTTCTACCAGCGTCCGCGAATCGACCACGCGCTTCTCGAAAAGTACCACGAGGGGCTCCACTGCTCCGCCGCCTGCATCGCCGGCGAGGTTCCTGCCGCGATCGCCGCGGGGAACATGGAGGAAGCCGAGCGCATCGCGAAGTGGTACAAGGACCTCTTCGGCGACGACTACTCGCTCGAGGTCATGCTCCACAAGTCCGTCAAGACAGGCGACAACATCCCTATGAAGGCGCGCAACGAGTTCGTCGATCTGTACGACCGCCAGTTCAAGGTCGTCAAGGGGACCCTGGAGCTCGGCAAGAAGCTCGGCATCCGCGTCATCGCCACTAACGACGTCCACTTCCTCGACAAGGAGGACGATGATTCGCACGACGTTCTTCTCGCGCTTTCCACGGGCAAGAAGCTCTCCGACGACAACCGCATGATCTACACGGGGCAGGAGTACTTCAAGACGGCAGACGAAATGGAGTCGCTCTTCGCCGAGAACCCCGAGTTGCTGTCCAACACGCTTGAAGTCGCGGACATGGTGGAGGAGTACGAGCTCGATTCGCCGCCGATCATGCCGAAGTTCGCGATTCCGCCTTCCTTCGGCACGGAGGACGATACGCGCGCGAAGTACGACGAGGCGACGCTCGAGTCGATGTATCCGCCCGGCCGCATGAAGAAGCTCGGCGGATACGACAAGGTGGTCCGCATCCAGTTCGAGGCGGAGTATCTCGCCCACCTCGTGTGGGAGGGCTCGAAGAAGAGGTGGGGAACGGGGAATGGGGAACGGGGAACGGGGAATGAGGAACTGGGGCCCCACGGTCTTCCGAAGGACGTCGAGGAACGCGTCCAGTTCGAGCTGGAGACGATCCGCACAATGGGCTTCCCAGGCTACTTCCTGATCGTCCGAGACTACATACGCGCGGCGCGCGAGGAGTGCGGCGTGTGGGTCGGACCGGGCCGCGGCTCGGCAGCGGGAAGCGCCGTCGCGTACGCGCTGTGGATCACGAACGTCGACCCACTGAAGTACGACCTGCTGTTCGAGCGATTCCTCAACCCCGACCGAATCTCGATGCCCGATATCGACGTGGACTTCGACGATGCGGGGCGCGAGCGCGTTCTCGACTACGTCACGCGCAAGTACGGGGCGGACCACGTTGCGCACATCGTCACCTTCGGGCAGATGGCCGCGAAGTCGGCGATCAAGGACGTCGGGCGCGTGATGGACTATCCGCTCGGCGACACGAACAAGCTCGCCAAGCTCGTGCCCGACACCCCGAAGATCACGTTCAAGAAGGCGCGAGCGGCTTCGCCAGACCTGGATGCGGCGTTCAACTCCGAGGACCCGACGGTCCACCTGCTCATGGAGCGCGCCGCGCGCCTGGAGGGGTGCATCCGCCAGCCGGGCGTCCATGCCTGCGGTGTCATCATCTCGCGCGACCCCATTGCGGAAACTCTCCCCGTCATGCCGACGCCCGAGAAGGGCGGCAAGAAGAAGGACGACTCGGCGCCAAAGGGCGACAAGCTGCTGACGACGCAGTACGACGGACACTTCGTAGAGCCCGTCGGGCTCCTCAAGATGGACTTCCTTGGCCTCAAGACGCTCACCGTGGAGAAGGAGTGCGTCAAGCTCCTCGGCGCTAACAACCCGCGCGTTCCCGAGGCCCTGCGCGGCGCGGACGGATGCCTAGACCCCGACCTGATACCAGACGACGACAAGGAGACGTACGAACTCTTCGGGCGCGGCGAGACTACGGGCCTCTTCCAGTTCGAGTCCGACGGCATGAAGAAGTGGCTCATGGCGCTCCAGCCCGAGAGGCTGACCGATCTCGTCGCAATGAACGCGCTATACCGCCCAGGCCCGATGGACTACATCCCGACGTTCGTCCGCCGCAAGCAGGGACAGGAGCCGGTGACGTACGACCATCCGCTGATGGAGAAGTACCTTAAGGACACGTACGGCGTAACCGTGTACCAGGAACAGGTCATGCTTCTCTCGCGCCTGCTCGCCGGCTTTACGCGCGGCGAGTCCGACAAGCTCCGCAAGGCGATGGGCAAGAAGCTAATGGACATCATGAACGAGCTGAAGGCGAAGTTCGTCAAGGGCTGTCTTGCCAATCCCGAGTTCAGGGTGGACAAGTGGCAGGACGAGGAGGAGGCGAAGAAGCTCATCGAGAAGATATGGACCGACTGGGAGGCGTTCGCGTCGTACGCGTTCAACAAGTCGCACGCCGTCTGCTACGCCTGGGTCGCGTACCAGACCGGCTACCTCAAGGCGCACTACCCCGCCGAGTTCATGTGCGCGCAGATATCGTCCGAAATCGGCAACTTCGACAAGCTCCCCGGCTTCGTCGCGGAGGCGCAGGAGATAGGGCTAGACCTTCGCCTGCCCGACGTCAACGAATCGGGCTCGCGCTTCGTGCCGACCCCCGACGCGAAGGGCATACGCTACGGGCTCGGCGGCATAAAGGGCGTGGGCGAGCTTGCCGCGGAGGCGATCGTCGAGGAGCGCAGGAAGAACGGACCCTACACCGGGTTCCTCGACTTCTGCATGCGCCTTGCGGGGACGAACGCGATCAACAAGCGCGTGCTCGAGAACCTTACGCGCACAGGCGCGTTCTCGACGCTGGAGCCCAACCGCGCCAAGCTCTTCAACAACATCGAATTCGCGCTCAAGAAGGCCCAGCAGAAGGCGAAGGAGGATGCGTCCGCCCAGGCGAACTTCTTCGACATCATGGCAGGCGGCGAGGAGAAGATCGACGACGGCGAGCTGCGCGACACGCCGCCTTTCACTCCCGTCGAAGACCTGAAGAACGAGCGCGACCTCCTCGGCGTGTACGTCTCGGGGCACCCGCTCCAGAGCTGCCGCCGCCTCATCTCCGAGGTGTCGCAGGTCTGCGTCAGGGTGCGGCGCCCCGGCGAAAAGGAGGACGACTACGAGTTCCTTCCGTTCACGCTGGACAAGATAGCGAAGAAGCCGCCCGAGGAGGAGAAGGAGTCGGACGAGAACGCCGAGGATGCGGTCGCGGAAGATGCCGCGCCGGTTTCGGATCCAGACGGCGACGAGGATTCCGACGACCAGCGCCAGCAGGCCGAGGTGCTTACGCCAATCGACGAACTGCTCAAGCGATCGAAGGACGACGACTGGCAGCTCAAGGGACTCGCCCGCGCGATCGTCAGGGCGAAGGGCGAGGTGCCTTACACCGACAGGCAGGCGTTCGACAAGGCCGTGAACTCCGAGAAGGGCAAGCTCAAAAAGCGCTTTGCGTCGAACGAGCTCGACTGGCGGCTGCTCAAGAAAGTCGATGTGCGCGTCCTTGCCATGCTCTCCGACTGCTCCGTAAAGCAGCCGAAGCCGCGCCCCGACGGCTCTGTCGGACAGAAGTGGGCGATTCTCTCGCTCGACGACGGCAATGCCCAGGCGGACGCCTTTGCATACGCGAAGACGTGGGAGAAGTGTTCGTCCCTTGCCGACCGCAAGGACCAGCTCGTCGTGGTGTGCGGGGAGATAACGCACAGGACGAACTACGAGAAGGAGGACGTCGCGAAGGAGCATCCGACTCCCGGCGACATTTCGTTCAGCGTCAAGGAGGCGTACCCCGCAGAGGAGGCGATGGGGCTCATCGCGAGCTCGTTCAAGCTGAGGTTCGACGGAACCGACGCGTCCGTCGTGGACAAGGCGCGGCAGATCGGCGACATAATCACGCGCAACCAGGGTCCGCTCCCCGTCGTAGCGGAGGTTGCGTTCCCTGGCGGACGAGTCGCCGAGATCGAGTTCGGGCAGCTGCACAAGGTCGCGACGACGGTGGGCTTCCTTTCGGAACTCGCGAAGGTCATGCCGCTTTCCGACACGGCCGCGCGTCCCGACGACAAGATATACTTCGCCCAGCAGAACGCAGGCGGATGGGAGGGCTGACGACATGGATGCAGTTGTAGTTCTGAGCGGCGGACAGGATTCCGCGATCTGCCTCGCCCTTGCATGCAGGAAGTACGGGGCCGAAAACGTTGCCGCGATCACGTTCGCCTACGGACAGCGCCATGCGATAGAGACTAAGTACGCGCGCAGGCTCGCGAAGCACTTCGGCGTCTCGGCGCACAAGGTGGTGAA
The DNA here is from genome assembly GCA_015061665.1 of Lentisphaerota bacterium. Taxonomy (GTDB): domain Bacteria; phylum Verrucomicrobiota; class Kiritimatiellia; order RFP12; family UBA1067; genus UBA1067. The sequence continues at coordinate 7,536 of SUWC01000089.1, read as the reverse complement.
GCTCGACTTCTATTCGGAGCTGACGACGAACGCGCTCTTCGACCCTACGATGAAGATAGAGAAGAAGGGGAGCTGTCCGACGACCGTCGTCGAGGGGCGCAACGCGTTCTTCCTGCTGTCCGCAGGCGTGTGGGCGAAGTCCCTGGGCGCGAAGGACATCTACACGGGCGTGTCGCAGGCCGACTATTCCGGCTATCCCGACTGCCGCGAGGCGTTCGTGAAGGCGCAGCAGCGCATGATGAGGCTTGCGATGGAGTGGCCGTTCAGGATCGTCACGCCGTTCATGCACATGACGAAGGCCGAGGAGTGGGCGCTTGCGGACAAGCTCGGCGTCCTCGAGCTGATACGCGACAACACCGTAACGTGCTACAACGGCATCCCCGGGTCCGGCTGCGGGAAGTGTCCTGCCTGCAAGCTCCGCAACCGGGGGCTGAAGGAATATCTGAATTATGGTAAAATAAAGTCATGAAAACTCTGAGCCTATTTGTATCGTGCCTTTTGGCGACGTTCGCTTTTGCGGAAGGGGAGAAGAAGCCCGAGGCTGGGAAGCCTCCGGCGAAGCCGAGCTTTGAGTCCATGTTCAGCAATGCGTGGCTCAGGTGCTCGACGGACAAGGCGCCTGTCGCGTACAATGCGGGCGACGACGTGAAGTTCAGGTTCTGGCTGGCTGGCGTCACGAACGACATCCCCGCCGGAAAGCTCAAGCTCAAGCTGTCGCGCAAGGGTGCTGACGGCGTCGAGGATTCCGTGGACGCGCCGTTCGAGAAGAAGGCGTACGAATACACGACGAAGATATCCCAGGCGGGGTTCATCCGCGTCGACGCGACGGTCACGGGCGAGGACGGCAAGCCTCTGAAGGCGCCAAGCGGCAAGTCCACGCGCGAGATGCGGCTTTTCTGCGGGGCCGGCGCGGACCTTGATGCGCTGAAGGCCGACGGCGTGCAGTCGAAGGAGTTCGCCAGGCATTTCAAGGAGCTTGAGCATTCCGTCGCAAGGCTAGACTTCAGGAAAGTGCCTAGGACGGAGCGTCCAGCCCCCGACTTCAAGGAGCACAAGGTCTACACTGTGTCCGTGCCGATAGGAAAGGACATCCGTCCCCTTGCCGGACTGCTGATCCTTCCCTCCGCGCTCAAGCCCGGCGACAAGGTGCCGTTCCGCATCGACTTCAGCGCGTGTTCGCTGGACAAGGAGCAGCCGCTTCCGAGCAAGAGCGCCCTGAAGCCCGACGTCGGTCTCTTCGTCATGCCGTTCGAGAACAAGAAGGAACGCGACGACGCGTACTGCAGCGACCTGCTGTTTCACGTCATGAGCGCCCTCAGGTACGTCAAGACGCAGCCGGAGTGGAACGGCAAGGGGCTGGGGGCGAGCGGATGGTGCTCGGCTGCCACGCTTGCGATCTGGGCGGGCGGCTGCGGCGCAGGCGTGGATCGCGTAGAGTGCGGCCTGATTGCGGATGACTATCCTGGCGACTACGCCGCGTCCCTTTTCGCGAAGCGCATACCGCCGACGTGCCGCGTGGAAGTACCGCGCGTGGCTCTCGGAGACGACACCTTCACGCCTGCGGACTCTGCCCGCGTCTGGAACTCGCTTGACTGCGACAAGACCATGAACTGGGTGCAGGGCTCCAGGGGATGGCAGACGCCTCCCTACTTCAAGGAGCGCGACCACCTGTGGGAGAAGATAAGGCCCGTCTCCTACCGCAACCTTGACGTCGAGCACGCGGAGCCCTTCGGCGGCAGCCAGAACCTGGCGTTCAAGGACGCCGCGTTCGAGTTCCACAACAAGATAGTCGTCCAGGCGATGATCGACATCGACAAGCCCGAGAAGTTCGAGGGCGGACTGCTCAAAAAGGCGAAGGAGTACGCTGCCGAAGACCTCGTTCCGTGCGTCGTCTACGGGGTGATACCGAAGAAGAGAATCAAGGACAAGGCATGGGAGAAGTTCAAGGAGGAGCAGACGAAGCTCGGGGCGGCGAGCTTGGGCTTCCCAATCTATCTTGACGCAGGGCTTGAACTGCCTGCCCCTCCCGAGCTTCCGTGGGTCTACGTCGTGGACTACCTCGGAATCGTCCGCTATTCCGGCAACGACTTCAAAAAGGTGCTGGGACAGGTCCGCTACCTCCATGGAAAGATGCCTCAGGCCGACCCTGTGTTTGCTTACGCCGTCCCGAAGCTCATGAAGGACGAGATAGAGAAGATGCAGAAGGCGAATCTGCCAGGCTCGAAGATCTACAAGGCGATAGAGGCGAAGAAGAGGATGTCGAAGCCCGGTTCCCCGGTCGTGGCGGAGGCGGACGAACTTCTGATTGGCATGAGACAGGCCGTCTACACTCGCTTGACGAAGGCGAATGTCACTTTCACCTCGCGCCCTGGGCTGTCGAGCTGTGAGCTTCAGGACCTCCTCAAGGAGTGGCCTGAATACATGGCGGACAGCGCGGCAAAGCGGCTTTCCACGCGGATCAGCTCGCACAAGGACGTCGACAAGCTGGCGAAGCTGGAGCGCGAGCTCGTGAAGCTCACGGCGTGGAATCCCGAGAAGCCTGCCGACATCAAGAAGAAGGACAAGGCCGTCGAGGAGTTTCGGAAGAAGGTGGACCGCTTTACGAAGTCCAAGGATCCGCTGCTCCAGGGCGAGGCGATGTCGATCTTGCAGGATCTCGACAATCCGCCGCAGCCGCAGCCGCAGGCCGACGCCAACTGACTTTTGATATAATAGTACCATTACAAACAAGAAGCGCGAAGCGCAAGAAGAAGATAAGGAAGCAACATGGCCAAGGAAGCTAAAGAAACGAAGAAGGTGTCCACCGGCAATACGGCCCTGGATGCCGTGATGAGCCAGATACGCAAGGAATTCGGCGAAATGTCCATCATGCGCCTTGGCGACCATGAGACCGAAGACATTCCCGTGATATCGACCGGATCTCTGTCGCTCGACCTCGCGCTCGGCGTTGGCGGACTGCCGAGAGGGCGCGTCGTCGAGTGCTACGGGCACGAGAGCTCAGGCAAGACGACGCTTGCGCTCCACGTCGTTGCGAACGCGCAGAAGGCAGGCGGAATCGCGGCGTTCATCGACGCTGAGCACGCGCTCGACCCGCAGTACGCCAAGAAAATCGGCGTTGACCTCGACAACCTCATCGTCTCGCAGCCGAACTCCGGCGAAGAGGCTCTCACCATCTGCGAGCAGCTCTGCAAGTCTGGCGCGCTGGACGTCATCGTAGTCGATTCTGTGGCCGCGCTGACGCCGCAGGCCGAGATTGACGGACAGATGGGCGACAGCCATGTCGGACTCCAGGCGCGCCTTATGTCGCAGGCCATGCGCAAGCTCACGGGCGTTCTGAACACGACCAAGACGCTCTGCATCTTCACCAACCAGGTCCGCGAGAAGATCGGCGTTATGTTCGGCAACCCCGAGACGACGCCTGGCGGCAAGGCGCTCAAGTTCTACGCGTCCGTCCGCCTTCAGGTGCAGCGCATAGGCGCGATCAAGAACACCGCCGGGCAGGTCGTCGGAAACCGCACGCGCGTCAAGGTCGTGAAGAACAAGGTTGCGCCGCCCTTCACCGAGGCTGAGTTCGACATACTCTACAGCTGCGGAATATCGTGGGAGGGCAGCGTCCTTGACGCGGCGCTCGAGCGCGGAATCTGCGAGAAGCGCGGCAGCTGGATCGGCTTCGGAGACCAGCAGCTCGCGCAGGGCTCGCTCGCTACGGTCGAGTACCTTAAGTCCAACCCCGAGCTCACCGCCAAGATCGTCGAGCTCGTCAAGGCGACTCCCGTCAACCCCGCGCTCAAGAAGGCGAAGTAGGAGCTTCGGGACGCAATGTCCATCGACGCACACTGCCACGTCGCGGGAAAGGCCGAGCGCTCGTTTATATGCGCGAGGCCCGATGCGCCGGTTCCGGAGGGGCCGGCGCTCGTGCGCTTCTACGGCTACCACCCCTGGGACGCGGCGCAGGTAGACGAAGCGGCGCTTTCGCTTCTCCGCAGGCGCCTTGAGGACGATCCAGGCGCGGGCGTTGGCGAAATCGGGCTAGACCGCCTGCGCGAGCGCGACGTTTCCGACTCGATGCGGCGCGCGTTTGCGGCTCAGCTTGAAATCGCCGCCGAATTCGGACGCCCGGTCGTCCTCCATGGCGCAAAGTGCTGGGGACAGGTCGTCGCGGCGTGCCGTCCTTTTTCGGGTCGCATCCCCGCGTTCCTTTTCCACGGATTCTCGCGCTCCGGCGGACTTCTCCCCGACATTGGGAAGCTGAACGGCTTCGTTTCAGTCGGCCCCGCAGTGCTTAACGACCACGCAGTCAACTACCGTGAGCTTGTGAAGACAATCCCCGATTTCATGCTGCTTGCGGAAAGCGACGCGACGGAGGATAACTTCGCGGCTCTTCCGTCCATCGGCGAAATAGTCGCGAAAATCGCCGAAATCCGCGGCACTTCTGCCGCGCTCCTCGACGCGTTGACTGAGCGCAACGCCGCTCGCTTTGATGCCCCTGGCCTTACCCGTTTGGGGGATTGATTCTCCTGGTCGCTTTGATTTATAATTGAAGGCATTGGGCATGGTGTCCACATGAAAACCGGAGAAAAGCATGAATAAAGGAATGGTGCCGCTGCTTGCGGCAGTAGTATGCATGACCGCGGTTTCCGCCGTGGCGGATGTCGCGGTCGAGAAGTCCGCGACGGGTTTTGTCGTTCGCGACGGCGATGTTCGCCGCACGCTCGACTTCTACGGACCGAGCACGCTGCGCGTGAAGTCTGACCTCGGACGCGACCACTGGAAGCACCCGTCGCTCGCCATCGTCGCCAAGCCTTCCGCCGTCGCGGCGAAGCTGCGCGAAACGGCGGACGCGTTCGTCGTCGAAGGCGCGGCGTTTACCGTCTCCATCGACCGCAGGACAGGCGCGCTTACTTTCTCGGACAATGGCAAGGTGCTTCTCCGCGAGCCGTCCGACCCCTGCACAATCAAGGAGATCAACATAGACGGCGAGCCGACCTACGAGGTGACGCAGCGCTGGAAGCTCGAGGAGGGCGAAGGGCTGTACGGACTTGGGCAAGCCGCGTCCGGAAAGTTCAATCTCCGCGGACAGAAGATCAAGATCGTCCAGACGAACATCCCCGCGTTCTCTCCCGTGTGGTCGAGCTCCAAGGGCTACATGATCCTCTGGGATGTCTATTCGCAGTCGATATTCGACGACAAGGCGGACGGGCTCTCGCTCTGGGGAGAGTCCGCGCCTGGCGGCAGCGACTGGTACTTCATGTACGGCAGCGACCCTGACCGCCGCTTCGCGGAGTACCGCATGCTCACCGGCGCGGCGCCGATGTTTCCGAAGGCCGCGTTCGGATACTTCCAGTCGAAGGAGCGCTACAAGTCAGCGCAGGAGCTCGTAGACGTCGTCTCGCGCTTCCGCGAGCTAGGGTATCCGATCGACTGGATTGTCCAGGACTGGCAGTACTGGGACGCAAGGGACGATCGCTGGAACGCGATGCAGTGGGACAAGTCGCGCTTCCCCGACCCGAAGGGACTCTGCGACACGCTGCACAACGACCTGCACGTGAAGCTCATCACATCGATCTGGCCTGACGTAGGCGACGATACCGACGTCGCGCGCGAACTCGATTCGCACAAGCTGCGCTACGCCCCGGGGCACTGGATATCGAAGGGCAAGTCGCATGTCTACGACGCCTATTCGAAGCTCGGACGCGAAATATACTTCAAGCACCTCAAGAAGGGCCTCATCGACGTCGGAGTGGACGCGATGTGGATGGACGGTTCGGAGCTCGAGACGCGCGACGCGTGCCACAACGCGGACAAGATGGTCCAGCAGATCAAGGCGTGCGGAAGGAACGAGATGGGCGACTTCACGCGCTACCTCAACACGTACGGACTCGTCACGACTATGGGCAACTACGAAGGCCAGCGCGCGACGTCCGACAAGCGCACCTTCACGCTCACGCGCACGGCGTGGGCGGGGCTCCAGCGCTATGCGGCGATTCCGTGGAGCGGCGACACCGGCGCGAGCTGGGGACGCCTGAAGGACGACATCGCAGGCGGACTGGGCGCGTCCATGAGCGGACTTCCCTACTGGACGCAGGACACGGGCGGGTTCTTCTGCGGACACTACGGCGACGCGATGAACAACCCCGAGTTCCTCGAGCTCCTTGCGCGCTGGAACCAGTTCGCGATCTTCAACCCCGTCTACCGCTGGCACGTGTCGAGTCCGGTCGCCAAGGAGCCGTTCCGCGCGAAGGAGAAGCATCCGGAATACTACGAGTCGTTCCTTTCCGCGGCGCGCCTGCGCTACAGGCTTCTGCCCTACATCTACTCGCTTGCGCGCGACGTTCACGAGACGGGGCGTCCGTTCGTGCGTCCGGCGTGGATCGACTTCCCGGGAACGCCTGGCGCGACCGACGACCAGACCTCGATCGTGTTCGGTCCGTCGCTCTACACCTCGATTATTACGCGTCCCATCTACACCGGACACACCACTGGCTCGGGCTCGCCCGTTCCGTCCGAAATGCTGTCCACGCCCGACGGCAAGGCGGGCGTGAAGGTCGAGTACTTCAAGGGACAGGACCTCAAGGAGAAGGTCTCCGAGACGGTTGTCGCGCAGGTCAACGACACCTGGCCTGGTCCGCCCCTCGTGGAGTGGCCGGAGGGCCTGACGGGAGGCGACGACTTCTCGGCCCGCTACACTGGACGTCTGACGCTCTCCAAGCCCGGGGTCTACGAACTGGGGGTTGAAGGCGACGACGGATTCGCGCTCTGGCTCGACGGCGAGGAGAAGTTCCGCGACTGGGCGAAGCGCGCCGCGCGTAGCAAGGCGACGCGCGTAACGGTTCCGGAGGGCGGCAAGGCGTTCGACTTCCGCATCGACTACTTCAACGACAAGTTCGCGCGTTCGGTCAAGTTCTGGATGCGCACTCCGGAGGAAGTCGCGAAGCTTGAGCGGGAGAGCCGCCAGATCGAGGTTGCGCTTCCCGTCGGAGCGGACTGGTACGACTTCCGCACTGGCGAGAAGTTCGCGGGCGGCACGAAGCTGCAGAGGGAGTATCCGATCGACAGCTTCCCGCTCTTCGTGAAGGCCGGGTCGGTGCTTCCGCTCGGACCGGACGTGCAGTACGCGACGGAGAAGACCGAAAAGCCGATTGAGCTGCGCGTCTATCCGGGCGCGGACGCGTCGTTCACGCTTTACTTCGACGACAACGAGACGTATGCCTACGAGAAGGGCGCGTTCGAGAAGATCCCGCTCAAGTGGGACGACGCGAAGAAGACGCTCACGATCGGCGCGCGCGAGGGCTCGTTCCCCGGCATGCAGAAGGTCCGCGAGTTCAAGGTCGCCTGCGGCGATTTCTCGAAGTCCGTCAGCTACGATGGCAAGGCGGTGCGGTTGACTCTGCAGAAGTAAAGTGAAATTCGCAAAAAAAAATTCAGATACCCCCTTGCGCGGTGCGGCTGATTTTTGATATACTATGCACTCGTTCGCCCGACACGGGGCGACGTCGATCATTGAAATCCGGTGCCAATGACACGTCCCGACGGGGC
>SUWC01000088.1 GCA_015061665.1 Lentisphaerota bacterium | reverse complement strand
TAGCGGCCCGTCTCAAGCGCCGCGTCCATCAGACGCGCCAGCCGATCCCTTCCGTCAGGCATAAGCGCGAGGCAGTGTGAATAGTTCATCCAGGCAGAGAAGTCGTCGAAACAGAACCCCTGGCAGGTCTCGAACCAGCGGCGGCATTCAGAAATATCGTCATGCGACACGCCAATCATCCGCATGGCGGCCGCGTACCTCTGCGGCTTCATCGCATAGGCCTCGTAGAAGTTCCGCCGCGCAAGAGAGCATTTCTCCTCGTGCGCCGCCAGAGCCTCGGCCGACGCGTTCCGTCCGCGTCCGGCAAGAGCGCGGGAACCCTCCGCCGCAAGGGTTGCGCCGCGTATCATGCGCATGATCCAGACATCGGCGTCTCGCTGAAAACCCGTGTCGCCAGCGCCGACGCGCCGTCCGCCAAGCCTCCCGAACGGCAGCTCGTCCTCGATGATTTCATACGCCCATTCGGGATTGACCACCTCGTAGCGCTTCTCGGGATGAATCTGGCGCCTCGTTGCGTCGGCTATGAAACGCCTGGCCAGCAGCAGGAGGCGGTCGACATCATCTGGGAACTCAGCATAGTGCGGCGCATGCGCACATCGCTCGCGGAAAATCTCGCCAGCGACGACAAACGCCTGCGCCGGGCTGAGCCCTGTCGAGCCTTCCGTCGCCGCTTCCGCTGCAACAAGAGCGTCCATCTGCTCCAGAAGTCCGTCCCGCCAACGCTTCTTGTAGCAGAGGTAGGAGGCTCGGCGCTCCACGGAAAGCCCCAGCACAAACGCAAGGTCTTCATCTGCCTTCCCCAGTCCGTCGAGCAGCGTCGCGTCCAGTCGTCCGAACCTGCCAGCGCGCCAGTCGCTCCAGTTCGGGGAGTCGAGACACAGTGTGCAACCAACGGACGAGTCATTGTGCGGCAAAAGAACAAAAGCGGCAGTTGCAAGCGCGACAGCAGAAATGGCAGTACAAACGGCCGCAAGCCCTGCTCTGCGGCGGCGGGACGACCCGAGAAGAAGTCGCGTCCAGGCCGAGAGCCCTCCCTTGGGCATACGAGCCTTCGGATTTATGGAACAGAGCCCCGCGATGACTTCGCGCCACGGCATATCGAACTCGTGGAGAAGCGCAAGATCCTTCTCGCGCACCTCATCGGCGAACCAGAAGCCGGTCAGCAGCCTGAACATCATAACGCCAAGCGACCATGCGTCTGATTCCGGGCCAGGCTCTGCGCCGGTGTCCGCCAGCAGTTCCGGCGCGATGTAGCGCGGCGTTCCGCCCAAAACTACGCCGCCGTCCGCAGTCTTCCCGTCGGCCGGACGCACCTTGCCGCGCAAGTCCTCCCCGAAAATGCGGGATATGCCGAAATCGGATATGACGACGTGTCCGTCAGGACCGACAAGCACGTTCTCGAGCTTCAGGTCGCAGTGGACCAGCCCGCGCGAATGTATGTAGTCCAGCCCTTGCGCTTAGAAAGGCCGCAGTTATCGCCGACGAACATCTTCTCGGCTTCCTTGTCGCCCTTAAGCTGCCAGTCGAGCCATGTACGGGCGACAATGGAGAACTCGCCGCCGTGGGGCTGCCCGTACGTGCCGCCGAAATTTGATTAGCGATGCTCATAGATTGACTAATCAGATGTTTCGCACTTTCTCATCTCATCAAGTCTCTTCCTCACATATTGGCGAAATGACTCAGAATCTCTTCTCTTTTGCTCTTCCTCAAGTTCCAGATAAAAAGAAACCCGACGAACCCATTCAGGAGTCGGTTCAGGGTCTGCACGACAGCCTGTGGCATCGTCAATCGTGATGTTAAACCTTTCAGCACCATCAAATCCTCCGACATACCATGTATTGTCCTCGTGTTTCCACGAAATCGTAGAAGCTATGTCCACAGGAAATGCGTTATTAGACGCTGCAAGAAGAACATTCTCAACATCCAGCTTAGGCAACACTGGTGGCATACTATATATAATAGACGTTATCGTAACCTCATTTGTAAAAATCTTAAAGAAATAACAGTTTTCACATGAATTGTTCGTGCAGCAAGCAAAACCGCTCCACCAGTAAATATCATTATATGAATGTGCACTACAGCTAAGCACAGCAACATAATCGCAGCCTTTGCCCTTTATCTCGGATTTTAGTATTTGCAAAGCGTTTGTCGCAGGAAACAACGCGTGCGAGCCATGCCAATCCGTTGTATCAGTTGAAAGAGCGAACGCTCCAAGACCGAAGCAAATGGTTGCACATTGAATTGAAAATTTGAATTTCATTGTTTTGGAGGCCATGTGTGTTTTCCGGAGTTATCCCATTTTTCCTTTGAAGCTTTAGCCTGCTCTAGTAAGGCTAGTGTTAATTCGAAATCAAAATCCTGAAGAGCGATACTCTCGCATTCGGCATCCGATTCGTATGATTTTTTCTGCTGATTAACTTCAAACGTGTTCCATCTTGACTCGGTTCTTTGCTTGTCGATCCAGTCTAGCGCATCTTTTTCGTGCTCACGTTCTCTAGCCTCAGCCCATGATCTCGGCGGACTTGATCCGTATTCTTTCATCATGTGAATCGTTACCCTGAGAGTAACTGCAGCACCTGAGTATACCCACCTAATTTCATCTTTATCCCCATTCGATTCATATATACATTTGCATTTTACAGACTTTCCAATAACGTCAAGTGTCGTGTGAGCAACAGGGATGCCTACATAATTCTTATTGTGCTTCCTTATTTCTGCAGCCATTTGTTCTGCTTGCTCACTTGTGAAATCTGAGAGGATTTGCGTTTTTAACGTATACCATGTGATTGTAGCGCCTAATTCATCAAATGAGTCAATTCCATTGCGGCAATATTGATACAAATTTTGTGAATCCAATTCGTTAATTAAGTCTCGCGCATTCCATCGAGCCAAAAAAGGGGTGTAATGCCGGAAATTATAGTATGTTAATCCCGTACTATCATCATTGCATTCAGAAGAATTTCGATAGGGGTTTAATACTTCAAAATCGTATGTTACCACAGGCGTGGAAGAAGATTTGTATGTTACTGCTCCGAAGGGGGCGTATTCGTAGTGCGCGGCGATGCCATTCGCCTGCCGGAAGAAGACGAGCTCAGACACATTCTTGTTCCCGTCATGAGTATAGAAGAGGTTGTACTGTCCGTATTTCTGGAGGACAAGCGGGCGTGTCGCCACCGGCTCCGAGGGATCCCAACCGAAGACAAGGTCGATAGCGTTGTTGGAGGCGGCATTGAGCCGCTGGATGCAGACATACCCATCGTACACGAAGCGGTGGTGCGCGTTGGTAGCGGCCGGGACGGAGCCCGGCCCTCCCGCGTTGTCAGAAACGGTTTCAATGTATTCGACGCGACGGCCCATGCGGTCGAAGGACATGACGATGTTGGTTGCACCGCAAGTCCACAGAACTGGTCGGTTCTCGCCGTTGTAGGAAACCTGCCAGACGCCGGTTGAGGTTTCAATTAAAGTCTGGTTGCCGTCGTCGTCAAACTGCGGCAGGAATCCGCCCGCGTCTTCCACAATGTTCGTGTACTGGTTGAGGGCGTTGGCGGTGTAGGTTCTATTCGTGCCAAGGTCGAGCGACGAGAGGCGGTTACCGATGTCGTCGTACTGGTAGGCGTATTCCTCCGCGCGCTCTGCGGCTCTGCGCGAGGAAATCATACCCACCAAGCAATGCCACCTGCCGCGCAGGCGAACGCAGCGCGCCCTTCGCCGCATGCGCAGCGAAGAATCGAAAATCACAGAATGATCACTCGCTCTTCTCATTTTCTGGCTTTATGTTACCATTAATCGTCGTTTGCCGTCAAGTGCCAAGGGACGCGCTTGGAATTTGAGGCACTATACACCCTTTGCAACCATAGTAACGAAAGGCGCAGGAATAAATTTCAGAAAATTTATTCCTTTTCGTAAATCCTTCTCCTGGAAACCTCGGCACCTGCGCGGCAAACAGTGGAAAATAGGTCGGACCTAATTTCTACTGTTTGCAACGAGCGCATTCTGCCGCTATCGTATTCTCGTACATATTCATCATGGCTTGCTGTCTATCAAATTACTTTGACCGTATCACAAGGGCCTACACGAATTTCAAGCAGGGGAATGATCGGCTTTTAATGAGTTGGCCGTACCCCAACACAATAATCCAAGCTTTCCGCCTTCGCGCATCATGGCATAAACAAAATCAATCCGGCGACAAATACAATAAATGGAAATATCGCCACCAATCCGCATAGCGTAAATATCTTCCAGTCCTCACGATCCTTCTTCAGCCCTCTAACCAACATAGCTACAGACAATACATAAGACAACATTATTAAAGTCGCCATTACAATACCTCGTATCGTTACATTGTATGCGTCAGTAAAAATAATCATAATATAAACCCCCTCTTTACGACTACAATGTTAAATCAATCACAACATCCAGAACATTGAAATGAAAACGTCTCTTTGTGATGAAATGGCCTATGACCACACCACGTCTGCAAATGGACGAGATGCGGTTTCCGATGACGTCGTACTGATAGGCGTATTCCTCCGCGCTCTCTGCGGCTCTGCGAGAGGAAATCAACTCATTCCTGTCGTTATAGCCGTATTGGCCCGGCCTCCGGCACCTGGCTCCGCGAGCGCAAGTCCAACATACCGACCGACAGATTCGGCAGCATCTTCCAGACATATTCTCGCGCAAATTCATCATGGCTTGCAGTATATCAAAATCACTTTGACCATATCACATCGACCGTATTACCAAGGAGCAGTCCCTATATTCAAATCTGCCCTGATTGGTTCATGCGTTATGTAGTAAACCTCCCCTTCTTTCAGTTGTCGACTCTTGACTACTTTCCCGTTGGGAAGTATCAAAAACTGACGCAAGTCTAAACACCCTGTTTTTGCCGCATCATACGAATAATAAACCAAAGCGCACCCCCATCCTATTTGCCCCTTCAATTTGATTTCCGCATAATAGCCGTCCGCACATGCGTAACCATTAGTCAATGCATACAGCTCTCGGTTATCACACTTGTCCATGAATAGACCAACGGAATTCGTCATTGTTGCTGAACACGACAAATCGCAGGTTGAAATATCAACATCTAATGGCAGGGTAATGACTTCGTTTTTATATAGTGAGATTACGAATTGCTCCTCACCTAAGAACGGGGACGAGACTTTATGAGGTCTTGGTAAAAAGTACAAGACAATGACTAAAAGCCCTAGCCAACATACAACCATTCGCAAATTGAATACTGTTAAAAGCCTTTTCTTGATGGACAACATCCCCCCCCCCTATTCTGAAGCCAGTTCCGCGCAATTTACATTCGTCCTTTTAGGAATGGCAGAATTGCCTGAACCTTTACAAGCAAACCAACAACTCTGCTTGCAATCTTCAGGGCTATCTGCATTTGCCGGCGCAGGCAACTTCACAATTCGCGGGCCAAATGTTTGTGCAACATAGGAAATCAAATCATTTGACTCATATTTCCACCCAAGATCCTTCTGTATCGTCATACTACTCCGCCCATTTGACGAATCGTTATATTCACATCGCATTAGTTGAACATAATGCTTGCAACTTCCTTTTAGCACTATATTGGCATTGTAAGACATGCATTTACACTCACAATGCTGCTTTGAAATGACAATATAACCATTCGGGAAAGGCAAGGCCAATCTAGCATCCACCACTAAGTCATAGCCGCTCAATCCTTCCAGCGCATTTTCAACAAAGAGGTGTTCTTCGGGCAAATCTATAACCTTATCCACAAATGGGTCGCCATAAGGAACCCAAAGCCCATATGCATCTGTTTTATATGTTGGTCTATTTAGACAGTACGAATACAAGTTTGAGGATCGCTGAACTTTTTCCAATAATGCATCGCGTTGGCACCACCTTCCATCCTCAGGATTGTAGTGCCTGTAATTATAATACACCAACCCCAGCGCGTCGTCGGCGTATTCCGACGAGAACCTAAACGGATTGTACTCACGGAAGTCATAGGCCGTTACGGGCGTGCTACGGCTTGTCCCCGTAACCGCGCCGAAGGACGCGTACTCATAGTGAGCGGCGATGCCGTTCGCCTGCTGGAAGAACACGAGCTCCGAGACGTTCTTGTTCCCGTCGTGCGTGTAGAAGAGACTATATGCTCCGTACTTCTGGAGGATGAGCGGACGGGTTGCAACTTGCTCCGAAGGATCCCAGCCGAAGACAAGGTCGATTGAGTTGTTCGAGGCGGCATTCAGCCGCTGGATGCAGAGGTAGCCGTCGTAGACGAAGCGGTGATGGGTGTTGGTAGCGGCCGGGACGGAGTCCGGCCCTCCCGTACTGTCGGCCACCGTCTCGATGTATTCGACCCTTCTTCCCATGCGGTCGAACCTCATTACAATGTTCGTCGCGCCGCACTCCCACAGGACGGGGCGGTTCTCGCCGTTGTAGGTGACCTGCCAGACGCCTGTCTCGGTTTTGATAAGAGTCTGGTTCCCGTCATCGTCAAACTGTGGAAGGAATTCCTCGCGCAGAGACGCGGAGTCGCAGAGATTCGAGATTTGGGTGTACTGGTTGAGGGCGTTGGCGGTGTAGGTTCTATTCGTGCCAAGGTCGAGAGACGAGAGGCGGTTGCCGATGTCGTCGTACTGGTAGGCGTACTCCTCTGCGCTCTCTGCGTTCTTTGCGGCTGAAATCAGTTCGTTCCGGTCATTGTAATCGTAGTAATCCGTCCTCGTCTCGCTCATCATCGAGCCGGAGCGCGTTATGGCAGTTCTGCGACCTATCGCGTCGTTCACGTAGTCGTACTGCGAGATGACTCCGCCGTTAATATAATTCTGCACTTGCGTCAGGAGGTCGCGGCTTGGCTCGTATGTGTAGTACGCGGATCCCGAGCCTCCGTACTGAAGGCGGCTCTTGAGGTCGCTTCCGGGGAGATAGTAGTATGTGAACCACGCGCCCGCCATCTTGACGCGCTTCATCCTCGCAGTGTCCGCCTCGTACTCGACGATGCTCATCCGTGAGTTGCCGATATTGTAGCCAAGGTCGCGGCCAAACGCGTCGCGGACATGCGAGAGCGTGCGCGAATAGAGGCCGCTTACCGATTCAGACGCGACTTCTCCGTAATCGCTGTAGGTTGTTGTGGTCGTTCCAACGGCATCGGTTGCGGAAATCTGCCGCCCCAGAGCGTCATAGACAAGCGTGACGGACGGAGTGCCGTCGGAGTAGACCGTCGAAACGAGCTGGTTCCACCCATCGTAGGAGTAAGTCGTGACGACACCGCGCGCCCATGTCCTCGTCGCAAGGTTGCCGCTGTCGGTATAGGTGTACGCCGGACCTTTTCCGTCCGCGTACGTCTTGGCTAGGAGCAGCCCCGTCGCCGCGTCGTAGGTCCAGGAGGTCGTGTCGCCCGAGGCCGGGACGGAGCCCGGCCCTCCCGCATTGCGGTAGGTCGTCATGTTCGTCATGACGTTGAACGCGTCGTATGCGTAGGTGACGGGATACGTTCCTCCGCCCTCGTAAACCTTGTTCCCGCGCACATCGTATTCGTACACGGTCGCGACGCCAAGCGCGTTCGTCACCGCCGCAAGGCGGCCCGCCGCATCGTAGGCGTATGCGGTCGTCGCGCCCGTCGGGTCAGTGACGGAAGCGAGGCGTCCGAGCGCGTCGTAGGCGTTCGTCGTCGCATTGCCGCGTCCGTCAGTTTCGATCACCGCGCGGCGGAACGCGTCGTACGCCACTGCATTCGTGACCGCAGAGTGCGACACGGAAAGCGTCGTCACGCCGTCCACCGTCTCCGTAAGCGCGATGTTTGTCGCCGCTGGAATCGTCAAATGTGCAAGGCGCGTGGACGTCGCGGGGTCGAATTCCGTCCAGGTCTCGCTCGCATTGCCGCGGACATCGACAGAAATCCGCCGCGATTCATTCGCAAGCGAGAGGCCCGAGACCTGCGTCATGTTCGTAGTGACGAGCGGGGCGATGGACGAATCGGAACAGGACGCCGTTCTGCTCGAAACCTGCCAGACCTCTCCGTCAACAAGCGCGTTCTCCGTTGCCGTCGCAACGGTCCGCATCACGCCGTCAGCCGAGCGCGTGACGCCGACGACATCGCCCCATGCGTCGTAGGTGCGCGTCTCCACAGGCTGTCCGGTCGCTACGGTTGTGACGAGCTGTCCCTTCTCGTTGTACGTGCGTTCCGTCACGAGGGTGGAACCGTTCGCGCCGGGACGCTCCTCGCGCACCGTCTCGCCGAATGCGTTGCGGTACGTCTTCGTCCAGCGCGCGCCGTCGGGCGAGAGATAGCTGATCTTCGTCCATTCGAGCCCGTTCGTCGTCACGCCGTAGCTGTAATATTCCGGTGTCACCGCCGTGCCGGTGACGGACGCGGTCGTGCCGTCCGCGTTGAGCGTCGTCACGCGCGTCCCGCCCGAGGGAAGCGTCGTCGTAGTAGTCCGTCCGTCAGCGGAATACGCATACGTCGTCGTCAGCCCCTGCGCGTCCGTCTCGCTTGTGAGCCGCCCTTCCGTGTCGTACGTCCGCGCCACGGTCTGCGCCTCCACGCCGTCAGCCGTGCGCGTCTCCGCCACGACGCGCCCTTCCGCGTCGAGCGTATAGGCCGTCGCGACCGCGCCGAAGGGTCCGTGGCGCGTCGAGGAGACCATCCGCTTCGTGCTGTCAAACCGGTTGGTCGTCGCTATGCCGTCCTCGCCGAGCGTCCACAGGGGTCCGGTGCATATCTGCGAGGAATCGGAGAACCTGCCGTTGGAGCGGACCGTCCCGAGCCGCTTGTGGATTACGTTGTATGTGTTTGTGGCGGACGCGGTCTCGCGCCACTCGCCGCCGACGAGAGCTTCAGAGACTGTGACCGCGACATTGCCCTGCGCGTCGTAGAAGTCGCGCGTACGCGTCGACTTGCCTTCGACGGTCGCGAAGACACCGTCTGTGGCGATGCCGCGCGTCGCGGCGTGGACGTAGAGGAAGCCGTCCGCCGGTCCGTAGTCGTGCGAGGTCGCCGAACCGTCCGGCGCGACGGTCAGCGCGACGCGTCCGGCCTCGAACACGTTCGCGGAGAGCGACGGGAAGCGGACCGTCAGGTTCGTGCGGACGCTCGAGCCGTCAGAGACGGTGGACAGTTCGGTCAATCCCTCCTCGCGCGTCCCGATGCGCTCGTAGGTGTCGATGCGGTTCGTGATTCCGCCCGCGACGCGGACCGTCCGCGACGGCGTGAAGTCGGGTGTCGCGCCGCCGGACGGATATTCATAATACGTCTCGCGATCGACGGCGCCGCCGCTAGTCGCCGTGTACACGGTCCGCCCGGCGCTGTCGTAGACGTTGGTCGTTGAAAGGCCCAGGGAGTCAATGGCATTGCACGGTCGCCCCGCGCCGCCGCCCGAATCCGCGCGCACGGCGGAGTATGTCTGCCGTCCGCCGGAAGTTGCGGACACGGGCGCGTTGCCGTTCGCGGCGGAATAAGTCTTCGATTCCTCCCGGGCCGTTCCGTGCGCCGAGAAGGCCGACTCGGTCACGGTCCACGTGCCGTCGGCGTTGTCCGTCACGGCGCGGGAAAGCGTCACCGCCTCCGCGCCGGAGCCGCGCACCATCGTCCAGTCCTGCGCCGCCGCGTCCCAGTCCCACCGCACGGGGAACTCCAGCTCCGCCGAGCGGTGCTCCACGAGGGAGAACGACCGTCCGGTCGTGCCGCCGGGCGGGGTGCCGAAATCAAAGTACTTCAGCGGAGTGCCGGAATGCGTATAGTCGCCCGCCGCGTTCTTCGGACCGACCGCCGCCGGCGCGTACCAATTGACGCGGAAGCGCTCGCCGTAGGCCGCGACGACGAGAAGTCCGTCCGTCTCGGACCATATCTGCCGGATCGCCCCTCCTGCGTCCCTTATGACTTCGATGCCGAGATCGTCGACTTCTACTCTGACGCCGTCGGGCGTGACAAGCGCGGACGGGACTCCGTTCGTGTATACGACCTCGCTCCGGTCGGAGAAGACTTCGCGCACTGCCGGGATTCCATTGTGGGAGCCTGCCAAAAGGCGGCTGTCGTTCATCACTGCGTACTGCGACGGACGTCCGTCTTGGTAGGTGAGGGGATGCCCAAGCGGAGGGAACACGACGGCCGAGCCCACCGCCCCGCCGACCAGCCTGCGCATCGCCGGGTGGTTGTAGCGCAGGACGGCGGGCGTCGAAAGGCTCGCCGTCGGGTATTCCTCCTCGATGACGAGAACGCCCCACGGCGCGGACGAAACGCCGGGCGTCGTGCCGAAGCGCTGTGTGAAGGATATGCAGTCGTCGCCGGCGGTCGAGCCGCCGGCGGCGCAAGCGCACTCGTCGGCGACGGCGTCCTTGCGCGAGCGGTCGTACACCACCACGACGTCGTTCGTGCCGAAGCCGACGTCACGCCCGTTGTAGGACGCAATCCATGCGAGCGAGACGACGTTCGTCCAGACGCTCCCGGCATCCTCCGGCGGATCGACCATGGGGAACTCCTTGACCGGACCCTCTTCTCCACCGAACCTGTAGACGAGATAGGGCGTATACATTCCCTCCAGGTACACGACGCCGTTAGTTTCCGGCGTGACAGTGAGCGCAGAAGGCGTCACGACGGCGGCGGGCTCCTGGCGCCGCAGCGTCACGACGGCCTCGCCGTTCGACACCGACGCACCGCCCACGGACTGGACAAGCATGAACCGCGCATCATCCGACGAAAGACGGCTGGACAGGAAATCGGCGACGGCGGGCGTAAACGTCCATTCCTCCCCACCGCCGGAAAGCGAGCCGAAGCCATCCGTCATCTCGACGGCGTATGAAACGCGCGAGTCGGCATCACAGACGGTCAGCGAAGACGTCTCGTCCGATCCCCGCCATGGAATGACGATCTCGGCGGGGTCAGCCTGAAGACCGGCGAATCCGACAGGCTCTGACGCACCGTAGAAGGTCCGGTCGGAGATGCCCTCAATGTCAAATTCGTACGGTCCGCCGTAGCTTCCGAATGAAAAACTGGCGCCGAACACGCCCTCGGCAACCGCGGTTGTCGAAAAGTTGCCCCACCGGAACCCCGTCCGGCCGTTGACATGCGAGCTTGCGCTGCCAATCTGGGCGTCGGCATAGTCGTCCGCTCCGACGCGGAACGTTTCGCCGCTCACGACATGGATGTTGCCCGACGCGGACAGATCGAAGGCCCCGTGCCCGGGGAAGTTGCCGGACACGAGCATCTCGTCGACGGACGAAATCTCGCGCGTCTGGTTCGAGATCGACAGCCCGGCAACGCTGTCCCCGTTGGTGAGCGAACCCGGAGCCAGCGTCATCGTCACGGGCTCCGCGTAGTAGAATCTGAAACCGTCTTCGTCGGCAATGACGAGGTCGGGAGGGTTCAAAGCCTCCCTTGCGAAACGCCTGGTCCGGGAAGCCGCCGCGCCTATGCGGGAGGCAAACAAGTGCGCCATGGCCTTTCCCCCGAAGGCTCCATCCACCGAGCTGACAGACGAAAGGTCCACGCCGGCCGAGCGGGACGACACATGCGCGGCTACGGCATCGGGGCAGGCGGAGACGGGAAGATAGGCTCCAGTGCCGGAAAGCAGCGGCTCGCCATCCACCGACAAAAGCGAATAATCCACCTCGACGCCGTCGGGAAGGCCTTCGAAGGAAAGCCAGACGTCGTCCCTGCACGCCCCGAGGTCAATGAGAAGCCCGCCGTCGGTCCTGACGCAGCCGCCGAGACCGCCCGATACCGAAACGACCTCCGGCGGATCGGACTTCACGCCGATATACGCAAAGTCAAGGGCGAGAGACGCGAACGCCACAGCCGCAAGCGCGGCGATGAAAACGCCACGAAGCCGCAGGCGCCCGGCCCTCGCAGTAGGCGCGGTCGCAGTTGAAGCCTGCCGTAATAATCTGCTGTTCATTTGTCTTCCTCCGTATTACCATTAACCGTTGTATACCGTCAAGTGCCAAGGGACGCGCTTGGGATTTGAGGCGCTACACACCCTTTGCAACTATACTAACGAAAGGCGCAGGAATAAATTTCAGAAAAAGTTCATTTTTTTTCGGAAGGCCATCTCCTGGACACGATGCGCAGATATAGCGAAGTGCCCTTCGCGGCGGCTTCGCTGACGACGGCCTTGAAATCTTCCTCGGGGATCGTCGCGGCCAGCTCGTCCGAAAGCGCATCGTCGCCGCACAGAAGCGAGACGACGGCAAATACCGCCGTCACCGCCTTGCGGCGCATGTCCGGCGCGCTCGCCAGGACCTCGCTCCCCTTGTACTTTCGGATCACCTCCAGCGTCCGCGCACGCACTGCGGCATCTTCGTAAGCCCATGCGCGCGCATCCGCGCGGAGCGGACTCTCCGTGCCGCAGTATTTCGCGTATATCCGCCACCTGACGAGAACATAGAAGGCCGGAA
>SUWC01000087.1 GCA_015061665.1 Lentisphaerota bacterium | reverse complement strand
TCCTTGTCTTTTATGAGCTTGCGCGGCTTCGGCCAGGTGCCGTAATCGGGTTTCCATGTTATGCCCGCGAGCTCCGTGGGTATCTTGAAGCGCCGATCGTCGCAGACGTTCAGCCCCCACATCCCTGGCGGCGCGTAGAGGAACGAAAGCCAGGAGACACGTTCCTCCTCAAGGAAGCCCGTCAATTCGCAGTCGTTGCGTCCGAGATTGCGGTCCCCGCCCCAGGGCGATGAATAATACTCCGTCATGACCATCGGATACCCAGCCTTGAGAACGGCCTTTACTGGCGATTCAGTATCCTTGCTACCGGCGTAGGCGTGGAACGATATCGCTGTATTTTCCCATATATTCTTCGCGTCCAGTCCGATGCACCTGTCGAAGAGCGCGATATCGTCAAGGATGTGTTTCGCGCTATCCCATGGCGTCTGCGAATAGCTGAAGACGAGAATGGGAGTGTTGGGAGCCAAGGAGCGAATGAGCTTCCAGCATTCCGCGTTCATCTCGACCGCGCCCGGGGGATTCGCCTTGGGCGAGTTGTACGGCGGAGCCCACTGCACGGGCTCGTTGTGGATTTCGTAGATGACATGCGGCTCGTCCTTGTAGCGCGGAGCGTAGAACTTCCAGAAATCGAGCGCCCACTCCTTGTTGAACTTCCCTGGGTCGTTGCCGATCGTCATGATAAAGTAAAGCCCAAGTTCCTTCGTGAGCTTCACAGCTTTGTCGATCGCCTCCACGCGATAGCCGGGCGCGCGCGAGCCTTCTGCCGGATATTTGAGGTCGCACCCTTCGGCATAGTCATGCACCGCGTTCAAACCGACGAGCTTTAGCTGCTCAAGGCTCTCGCGCTCGTGGGACGCAACGCAGCCGCGCAGCAATGCGCCGTTGTCGGCAACAAGGGTCGTTCGCTCCGTGTTGATGCGCGGCCTTCCGCGCGGGATGGAAACCCCCGCCCCATCCACGACGGTGACACACGATGCGACGATTATCGCCGCGACGAAAACTACCGAAGTATGACTGATTTTCATGCCCGACATTATACGCAATTGCCCATTGCAAACTCAATAGCCCATTTGGGTGGGACGATTTCGCCAACCCCGACTCGCCCTTTTGTGCCGTCGCTACAGGGGGTCCGTCGCTCCGCGACGGACATTCCGCACCCCCGCGCTACAGGGGGTCCGTCGCTCCGCGACGGACATTCACAACTCTCGCTAGAAAAAAAATCTGGAGCGCGCGAGAGTAGCGAATGTACAGTGAATTCTTTGTCAACCCCGACTCGCCCTTTTGTGCCGTCGCGGAGCGACGGCACCCCCTGCAACACCACCGCAGGCACCCTACAGGGTGGGGGTCCGTCGCTACAGGGGGTCCGTCGCTCCGCGACGGACATAAGCATCATACGAAATAGATGGATTATTCCCCCTAATATAAGCAAGCACTCGCGCAAAATGCCGCTCGTCCCTTATGAAAGTATCCCAATATTCACTTTGCCAGAAATCTCCTGCCCAGGATTTAGCAGAGGCGAGCCTTCCGCTGACATAGTGCTTCAAATCCCTGACAACCCTTCTTGTCGTCTCATTCCCAAGCGGCATGAAAAGTATGTGTACATGATTTGGCATTACAACATATCCATACAGTGCAATGCGCTTTCCGTCATAATAATGAAGAGCTTCTTCAACCAGCCGTCTATTTACTTCCACCCCAAGAACACAAGACCCCAGACCCTCGTCTAGCAACGACTCAAGACTCTCACGACGCTTAACGGCTACAGTTCTCTCCATAGCATCGCCTTCAAGATCTGAATGGGCATTTTTCCAAATTTCAAGCTCTTCATGCAACGCGGCAATCCTTTCAGCCGGAATAGAGTCCCCAAGTCTGAATGTTACGAAAACAGCGATCCCTGGATGCTCCCAGTGAGGAAGATGCCGTCTAGTAACCTCAATTTCGGCAATGCGCGTTAAATAACCAGGAGGCGAAAGAGATGCATTATCAGATGTCGCAAGTTGTTTGAATGTTTCCATGCAGGGATTATAGCATATTCCGTTGCGTCGCGGACAGGGAGCCCGTCGCTACAGGGGTCCGTCGCCACAGGGGGTCCGTCGCTCCGCGACGGACATTCCGCATCCCCGCGCTAAAGGGAGTCCGTCGCTCCGCGAGGACATTCACACCTCTCGCGAGAAAAAAATCGGGAGCGCGCGAGAGTAGCGAATGTACAGTGAATTCTTTGTCAACCCCAACTCGCCCTTTTTGTTGCGTCGCGGAGCGACGCAACCCCCTGCCACACCACCGCAGGCACCCTACAGGGGGCCCGCGCTACAGGGGGTCCGTCGCTCCGCGACGGACATTCACACCTCTCGCGAGAAAATCGGGAGCGCGCGAAGAAGGCGAATGGTGAGTGACTGGGAAGTCGACTGCTGAATCCTCTCACCAAAGTGCCGAAACTCGCCAACGCGGACATCGCTTTCTAGCGACGCACGCGCTACCTGACGACGCAGGTCTCGAAGGAGTGAGGCTCCATTTCGAAATTCACCCACCGGGAGCCGAGGCGGACGGACATCTTGCGCGCGCGCTCGGACCAGTTACCTGCGACTACGACGAGCGTGCCGTCGGGGTTGCGGTAGGCGATCGTCTCGGTCTGGTCGCGCCAGCGGCTCCAGCCGAGCAGAACCGCGCCGGGCTCGATGTAGCGCGCGAAATGGCGAACCGTCTGCCACTCGCCGTTGTAGCGGTAGGTCTTCGTCTTGGAGTCTACGCGCACGAGCGCGTTCTGGTTCCAGCCCCAGCCGCTCGTTCCGGAGTCGCACAGCACCAGGTTCCAGTTGTACCATTCGACAGCGCCCTTGCCGAGGTTCTCGAAGATGAGCCACGCCGTGTGCTCCGCGGCCTTCCAGTCCATCGAGCCGTTGCCGCATTCGGACTCCGTGCAGAAGAACGGCAGCTTGTACTCCCTGCGCATGTCCTCCGCAAGCTGGAGGCCCTCCCACTGCAGGCCAAGGATCGTGCAGCATCCGTCGAGTCCGTCGAGCATCTGACGGACGTATCCGCGCCGGTTGGTGTTGAGCGTGCCGAGTCCGAGCTGGACCTCAGGATGCGACTTCTTCAGCTCCGGCGCGAGGTAGTCGCGGTTGAAGCGGATCGTCGCGGTAGCGGTCCAGGCGCAGCCCGGATACCACACGTAGCTGTAGGCCTCGTTCTGGTACATGACGCGGTCGATCGTAACGCCCTCGGCGGCATACAGGTCGATGAACCTGGTGAACATCTTCGCGTACGCCGTCAGATAGCGCGGATCCTGTATCATGCCGTCGCGCGTGGCGAGGCGCGGCGGCCAGCCCTGCTCGTCCGGGCACTTGCTGTCGGACGGATCGGAGTAGAGCGATTCGTCGCGCGGCACGTCGTAGCGGTGGTTGATCTTCATCCACTCCGGCGGCGACCAGGGGCTCACGAAGAACTTCATCTCCGGCTGGCGCGCGAGCGCCCACTTCACATAGATGAGCGCATTCGTCTTGTCGTGTTCTATGTTGAAGTGCTTCAGGTCGAAGTCACCGTCGACTTCGTCGCAGCTGTACCACGCTCGCGAATAGTCGTTCGCGTTCATCGTGAGGCGTCCGCGCGTGAAGCGCAGTTCGCCGTCCGGAAGAAACGCGCGGTCCAGTATCTCCTTTCGCTCGCTTTCCGTGAGCATGCGCAATGCGTCGAGGTCAAGTTCGTTAAACGTCGTGCCCCACGCCTGGAATGCGGGATGATCGAAGTCGGCCTTCACCGAAGGATCGGCGACTTCCAGCGCAATTTCGCCGGACGCGGAATCCGCGACGACGGCGTGCGCGGGACGCCAAGGCTCGCTATCGGTGGAACGAACGCATTCAACAACGGCTCCACTGGCCGCGAGGGATGCCGCCGCAACCGCGGCCGCAATGATGTTTTCCTTTTTTGCCATTTTTTAACTCCAATTTAGCTGATGAGCGCTTGACCTTTACTAGGTTAGGCGCACGTGAAGATTCTCATAGTCACTTCCTGAACTGATAGGCGGCGAACTCGACTCCCTCGGCCGCGCCCTTGAACACGAAGTAAAGGTCGCACGTCTCCTTGAGGATGTTAGTTGCCTTTGCAGCCGCCTTTGCGAACGCGCCATTCGTGTCCTTGAGCGGAATCGCGGCGACGACAGGTCCATCCACCGCGCCCTTGCAGATCTCGACAGTCGCCTCGCCCTTGGCGCGGCAGAAGACCTCGACGGAAGCCGGGACCTTGTCGAACGCAAAGCCGGCGTAACGTATCCACGCACCCTCGCCTCCGACTGTGACTACGCTGCGGTTCTTGCCCTTTACGTCAGCCATCGTCACCTTGACGTTCTCGTCCTGGCATATCGTCACGGAAAGATTCGCCTTGTACGGATTCAGCGGCTTCAGCTGCTTCGGTCCCTCGTGCGTCGGAACAACCTGGACGATCGTTCCGTCGTCGTTGTACTTGAGCTCGTCGATGCATACGGAGCGCTCATAGACGTTGCCGTGCCCCTGCCTGTTAGTGAGCAGGCGCGAATGGTAGAGGATGTAGTTCTTTCCGCGGAACACGACGACCGAATGGTGGTTGTTGTTCCAGGAGTTGTCGTTGAAGTTAGGCAGCATCGCGCCCTTCCACTCGAACGGACCGAGCGGCGAGTCGCCGATCGCGTAGTCGATGGACGCGCCGCGGTCGGGGAAATTCGCCGAATACGAGAAGTAGTACTTCCCGTTGTGCTTGTGCATGAACGACGCCTCGAAGAAGCTCGGCATGCCCGTCGCCTCCTTGCCGTCCTTTGACGCCTTCATCATGATTCCGGGGAACTGCGCGCTGACCATGTCGTCGTTCAGCTTCACCGCTCGGGCCATCGTGTCGCCGTTGCCGCCGAAGTAAAGATACCCCTTGCCGTCGTCGTCGACGAAAGCCGCAGGGTCGAACACCCACGCCGAGTCGCAGCCGGGCATCTCGCGCCCGATCAGATGCTTGCCGAGCGGATCTGTGTAGGGCCCTTCCGGACGGTCCGCGACAGCGACGCCAATAGGTCCGCCCGAATTGGGGTAGTAGAGGTAGATCTTTCCGTTCCTCTGCGCAACGCCTGGCGCGTAGAGGTTCCAGCACCACTTGACGTCCTTGCCTCCGACAAAGACATCGCCGTGGTCCGTCCAGTTGACGAGGTCGTCAGTAGACAGCAGGACGTAGTCCTTCATGTCGAAGCCCTTCTGTCCGTCGAGGTCGTGGCTGCACATGACGTAGAGCCTGTCCTTCCAGACGAACGCGTTGGGGTCCGCGGAATACTTGTGGGTGAGTATCGGGTTGACGGCAAGGGACGCTCCTGCGAGCATCGCCGCCGAAACGGCTACTGCGACTTTCTTCATCTTGTTTCCTTTCTCTTGTTAAAGTTTCGTGACGATCCACTGGCGGATGTCTTCGCCGGCGTACTTCTTGTTGCACTGCAGCATCTTCGCGCCCTCGCCTCCTTCGGCAACGGTGAAGTCGTGTCCGTCGTCGATGCAGGCGAAGCGATAGTGCGCGGAACCTTTTTCGCGGCGGAATATCCAGCGCTGGTGCGTCTCGGGATATTCCCAGCCCCAAGTTGCAAAGCCCTCGCCGTCGCCGCCGGACCACTGGCGTATCAGCACCTGTCCGTTGACCTTGTTCGTCACGAGATACTGTCCGCCGCCAAGGTGTTTGAGGACCAGCCTTCCCTCGGGAGCGTCCGTCTTCGAGCCCTGCACGAGAGTTCCGTCCTTGAACACGAGCTGCAGGCCCGTCGCCTTGTTCACGAACGCGTACTCGCCGTCCGGAAGCGGACCCTGCGCGACGGGTTCTATGACGACCGACTTCACATTGCGGCCTTTTTTCGGAAGGCGCAGGACCCTTCGACCCGCGTCGAAGAACGCCTCCTTGCGGACAGGACTTCCATCCTTTCCGTCGACGCCTTCAAGGGTCACGCTGTAGTAGCCTGGCTCTATCACGTCAATCGCAAATTCATCGGTCTTTGCAGCTGTTGCGTTCATCGCAAGGCGTCCCGTGACCTTGCCGTTTTCAAACGCTCCGAGCCTGTACGCCTTGCCGCCGTCGGTGACGAGCCTGCGCGGCTTGGGCCACTCGCCGAAGTCAGGTTTCCACGCAATGCCAGCCTTGTCCAGAAGTCCGCTGAAGCGGTCGGGATTCGTGACGTCGTGTCCCCACGGTCCGGGCGGCGTGAAGAGGAACGTCATCCACGAGATGCCGTTCTCCTCGCAGAATCCGGTAAGCTCGCTGTCGTTCTGTCCGTTGGAATCTCCGCCCCACGGCATGCTGTAGTATTCGGTCATGAAAAGCGGATAGCCCTTCTCCATCAGGCACTTCGCCGCCTTCTCCGTGCCGCGCGCCCCGCCGTATCCGTGGAACGATATGCACGTGTTTTTCCAAATCGCATTCGCATCCCCTCCGACGCCTTCCTCGAAGGCCTTGATGTCCTTCATCGCCTCCGGACCCATGTCGTCGCGGAACTGCGAATACGAGAAAACGAGAAGCGGCGTATCGGGCGCGACCGAGCGGATGTACCTGTACGCGTCGACGTTCATCTTGAGCGCGCCCTTCGGATTCGCGTTTTCGCCGACGTACGGAGGCGACCATGTGACTGGCTCGTTGTGGATTTCGTATATGACGTGCGTCTCGTCCTTGTAGCGCGCGGCATAGAACTTCCAGAAGTCCATCGTCCACTCGTACTTAAACGTCCCCGGCGGCTCGTAGAGGTTGAGGACGAGGTACAGCCCCAGCTCGCGCGTCAGCTTGACCGCGCGGTCTACTTCAGCAACGGAGTAGCCTGGCTTAGCGCCCTCTGCGGGATAATTGGGATGCGGACACTCGGCGTAGTAGTGCACGACGTTCAGCCCGACGTCGCGCACCGACGCGAGGCCCTCGCGCGTGGGCGGATTGCCGTCGTTCGTCGTCGTGATGCAGCAGCCGCGCAGGAGGCGTCCGCTGTCCGCAAGCATCGTGCCTTTTGCTATCGACGGACGCTTCCGCCGCGGGTACGTGGCGATCTTCGGTCCGGGCGCGACCTTGGGCTCCTTTGCGCCAGGGTTCACGCTCGTGAAGTCGCCCGCATCGCCAAGTCCGTCGTACGCGCCGCCTCCGAGCCAGGCGTTCGTGTCGCCGCTCTTGTTGACGGCAAAGCCGAGCGCGGGGCATCCGTGCCAGCCCTGCCAGCTTTCCTTCGACGGGCCTCCGTGGTCCGAGTAGTTGGCGAAGCGCGCCTCGAAGAAATGCGCGCCGGGCGTGAGCGTGACGGCGGCGGACGTCGTGCTGCGGTACTCGCCGTCGTCGAGCACCTTCTTCCCGTCGACCTTGATCATCGCCGCGTTGTCGAAGTTCTCGAAGAACGCCCACTTGACGTCCTTGTCCGTGCGATTCCACAGCCAACCCTTGTAGGCGACCATCATGCCCTTCTTCCATCCGTCGGAGGAATTGACGCGGCCGAAGCCGGACACGCGCTCCGCGCCGCTCCAGTCGAGTTCGCGCTCGATGAAGTTCGCGGCGCATACGCCGCTGTCGCCGAACTCGAACGTCTTCATGAGAAGCCCGTTCGCGGGATTTTCGGCACCGCGCGCCGTCCCGAAGGAAGCGCATAGAGCGACGAAGCACGCAGCTGAAACGACAAACGCATTTTTTATTTTCATGCGTCCATTATACGCAATCCGCAGCCATTTCATCAATAGTCCATTTGGGTATGATGTTCCGTCGCGGAGCGACGGAACAAATGAAGGCGAAGGAAAAGTGTACCTACAACTATATCTCACGCCAAGTTCGCTAAGTACGCGAAGTTCTGTCTCGTGGATGACTCGAGGGGAGACAAGGTGAAGGTGGAAAGCGAAGAATGGAGGTCAAACGCCTTCTGACTGCGGAACGGACGGAATCTGGAATTCAAACATTGCCATGTAGTGCGGCATTGTTCGCTTTTTGCCGACAACGCCAACGTTTCCGTCGACGAACTTGTAGCCTTGGGGGATGCCTGGCTTGTCAAGCAACTCGTTCAGCGAAACGGTCGCGCCGTTGGACGACTTCACCTCCACTGGCACCACGCCGCCATCGCGTTCCAGGAGAAATTCGACTTCACGCGATCCGTCCTCTGTCTTGAAATAGAAAAGCGGAAGCCCGACGCGCTCTATCATTCCGGCAACAAGGTTCTCATACAGCCCGCCCTTGGCGTTTCCAACAAGTTTGCCGGAATACAGAAGACGCTTGGTCTCCGCCCCGTACATGGCAGAAAGAAGCCCGACATCAGAAAGATAGAGCTTGAAGCGGTCGTCAAGCACATGCGCATTCAGAGGCAGCTCAGGTACAGTAACGTTCACCGCCCTCGAAGCCAGGGCCGCGTCGCACAGCCAGTCAACGGACGCACCGTACTTGCGCTCGCTTCCGCCCTTCTCGACTTCGGCATACTTGAACTTGCGGTTGTCCTTTGCAAGAATCCGCGGTATCGCGCGGTAGCACGCCTCGATCTTCGGAATGTCCGTCGAATCTGCGTATTTGTGGATGTCGTCGATGTACGAGGCCAGTATCTTGTTCTGCTCGTCCTGCACGGGGCCGAAGTCTCCCGCCTCGACATAAGCCTTCACCACCGCAGGCATGCCGCCGACAATCATGTACTCCCTGACAAGATCGGTGTACCTGCGGTTAACAGCGTCCGGCACGGGTTCCATCGCGTCGTGGAATTCCTTCAGCGCGGCTATCGCGTCCTCTGTGACGCCACGCGCCCAGAGGAACTCCTCAAAGTCCATGGAATGCATCACAACCTGACGCTCGTACCCGACGGGGATGGACTTCGGTTCGCTTTTCATGCGCGACTTCTTGTTCTTGTGCTTTATGCCAAGCAACGATCCGGACGCCACTACATCGTATCGTCCATCCAAGGCAAACGACTTCAATGCGGTTCGCGCGTTTGGACATTCCTGTATTTCATCAAGGAATATCAGCGTTCGGCCAGGAAGAAGTCGCCGCGTCGCGTCATACGCGGATATCTTACGATAAAGGTCTTCAGCTTTCAGACTGCCGTCGAATATTGAACAGGCTTCAGGATCCAGCACAAAATTGAATTCTATAAAACTCTCATATTGCTCATGTCCGAACTTCTCGATGATAAATGTCTTGCCAATTTGCCTAGCGCCCTTTACTAGAAGACACTCTTGATGTTTTTCGAGCTTCCACCGAAGCAGTCGATCATAGAATTTTCTTCTGAACTCCGCCATATAGTCCCCATGCTGTTTTTAGCAGAAAACAAAAAGAGTTTATCATATTTTGACCCATTATGTCAACACGCAGCTCCCATCATGCAACTTTTAAAGCCCTGACGCAGAAGATTTTTGCAACTTTTTGGAGCGTACAGGGTCATGTTTTTGCAATTTTTTCGTACATGCCCCAACTTTGCCAGTACCGCCTCAGAAGCTCACGAGCCATGCGGTCGACGTCTGCTGGACGGACTCTATCGCCGGTCCTCCGTTGAGCTGCATCTCTGGATGTATCCAACCGGAGATGCCTCCTATGAATACGCAGTCGGGCTTATAGTCCGCCGACTTCTCGGTGACAAGCCCCTTCTCCTCAATCAGCGCCGCGCCACTTGCGGCAATTGCCATGATCCCCGCAACCACTGCGCAAAGAGGTCTACTAGTCATCTCGTTTGTTCCTTTCTTAATCAGCTGGGATATAACGGCTACTCCCCTTTGAACAACACGCCGAGCGAGCGCGGCAGATTTGCCGCGGCTGTTTCAGCGCCCGGAAACAGCCGCAGACCCTTTACCTTCTTCTGGTTCGGCTAAGCGGACGGAGTGGCGCACGCCCTGGAGTCCGGAGCTTCGGGCGCAATCACCAAGACCGCGGAGGACGCAGAGCTGATCGCCGTCATCCGCAGGATCGCCGCGGGGGAGCGGTTCATATCGCCCGAGATCGAGAAGATGCTCAACGACAATCCTCCCGTCCCCAAGCTCACCCCGCGGCAGCTGGAGATTCTCTCCTACATGATAAGAGGCCTCACGAACCGCGACATCTCCGAATCGCTCAGGATCAGCACGGACACGGTCGAGGAACACGTCAACCTCATCCTGGCCAAGCTCGACGCCGCCAACCGCGCCGAAGCCGTTGCGATCGCCCTTAAGAAGCAGCTACTGAAGGCATAGCCGTCGTCAGTCGATTTTCGGGCCGCCATCATCTCTTCGCCCGGATGATCGTGAGCGAGGAGGCGGGGAGACTCGTCTTGAACTCGCGTCCGCCGGCGAAGGCAACGGACTTCGCCTCGGGCCTGCAGCGCTCGGGGTTCGCCATGTCGTTGACGACCTTGGGGTCGCCCGTCAGCGTCTCGATCTTGATGTTGCCTGCGGGAAGCTCCGCGCCGAAGTCGACGACGATGTCAAGCGCATGGTCCGCCGCGAGGTTGACGCACTTCACGACGTACTCGCCAGTCGCCTTGTCGAATCCGCAGACCTGATGGAAGTCCTTCGGAGGAATTCCGCCGACAGAGACGTCCTTGAGCTGCGCCGTGCCGTCAATCGAGACGGACGCCATGCCGCCCTTGAACGAGACTTCGACGTCGTACCAGCGGTTGTCCTCGACCTTGAAGTCGAAGAATGCAGCGTCGCCGCCGTTGATTCCGAAGCCCGTGCCCTGTAGAGCCGAGCGCGTGTTGCCCCAGCCGCCGATGTTGAGTTGCACGACATTTGAGCCCGCCGCGAAGAACCTCGCCATGAAGCCCTCTTTGCCGCTCGTCTTGCGCGCCTTGAAGCGGATGGACCCTCCGTCCCACTTGAAGCCGTTGAGATTCATCCAGCTGCCGTATGTCGGCCACTCGCGGACCTGCCGCGCCGCGCCATCCTTGACGATCCACTCGCCGTCGGGCCCGCGGTCGCATGCCGACGGATCGGGCGTTCCCGAGAAGAGCGTCTTCCCAGCGGCGTCCTTCACGACGACGTCCTTGAACTCAGCCGTGCTCTCCCACGTCGCGAAGCCGACGGAACCCGTTGTCTCGGGCGCCTTTGCGTCGTCGGACGCGGCGGACGGGATGTACACGCTCGGAAGGTTGTTGCCGAACATCTTCTGCACGTGGTAGTTGGGCGTCGTGAATGCGCGGAGGTTGTCGAACCAGATGAGGTCGGGCTTCCACTGCTCGCAGCCGATCTTGCCGAAGAGCGGCGCGTAGCTGGACATCTCGACGACGTCGCAGTTGCGCTCGAAGCCCATCATGCACGCCGCCTCGCAGAGCGCGGAGAAGAGGCTGTTCGCCCTGTCCTCGACGTGGCACGCGTATTCGCCGGCGTACACCTTCGGCTTCGATCGGTCGTATCCGTCGAACTGGTGCGTGAGCCCCATCATCCATCCGGGGTTCGCGTAGAAATGCTCGTCGACCATATCGGCCGTCTGGCAGGTGAGCGTCTTCCACGCGAGGTCGTGGTCTCCGCCGATCGGCGACGCGCCGGCTGTGGAGACGAGCTTTATCTCGGGATGCTTCTCGCGCACGATCTTTGCAATCGCGAGGTAGCGGTCGAGGAAGTCCTGACCCCAGTTCTCGTTTCCGACGCCGACCATCTTGAGGTTGAACGGCTTCGGGTGGCCCATCTCGGCGCGGAGCTTGCCCCACTTGTTCTTCTTGGGGTCGGCGTTCGCGAAGTCGATGAGGTCGCAGATGCTCTGGGCGAAGTAGTCCATCGAATCGAGCGGCGCGAGCTTGGGTCCGCGGAACTGGCACGTGATGCCCGCGAGGCAGATGGGGAGCGGCTCCGCGCCGATGTCCTCGGCGAGGCAGAAGTACTCGTAGTAGCCGAGTCCGAACGACTGCCAGTAGCCCCAGATGTTCCAGATCGTCTCGCGGCGCTCAAGCGCGCCGACCGTGCGCTTCCAGTCGAACCAGCGCTCGAAGCAGTCGCCTTCCGCGACGCATCCGCCCGGGAAGCGCAGCACGCCGGGCTTCAAGTCCTTGAGAAGCTGGACAAGATCCTTGCGCAGTCCGTTCCTGCGTCCGTTGAACGTCTCCTGCGGAAAGAGCGACACCTGCTCGAGCTCGACCGTGCCGGGCGCATCCATGAGAACGGAGAACGTTCCGTTCATGACAGTCTTCTGCGGCGCGAACACGAAGGTGTGCCTTCGCCACTCGGGCGCCGCGGGGTCGAGCGCACCGGACTTCGGCGCGACGGACATCTTGCCGTTCGCGAGCTTCGCCTCGCAGACAACCTCCTGTCCGTCCTCGAGCACAAAGCGGAGTCCGCCGGCATACCCTTCGAGCCCCCGTGCGTAGAACGTGAGGTCGTACTTCTTCCCGGCCTCCACGCTGACGCCGTGGAAGCCCTTGTTCCTGACGCCGCAACCAGTGCCGGGTCCGAAGCACTCCATGCGCAGGTGGCGCGCGGTGTTGGGGTGAAGCGGCGCGTTCTCCTGCACCGTGATGCGCGCCATCGCACCGCCGCGGTAGTCGGCCTCCCAACCCTCGAGGTCCTTGGTCTTCCAGTCGAAGCCTCGGTTCGCCAGGAGCTCCGGGTATATGCCTCCGTCGGCGGCATAGTTGATGTCCTCGAAGAAGATGCCGTACATCGTCTTCGGCAT
>SUWC01000086.1 GCA_015061665.1 Lentisphaerota bacterium | reverse complement strand
TTGCTTTGTCTGGTCATCGCGCGGTATTATATCAAAATGGTATAATACGCGGAATGCAGAATTTGGCTACAGTCGCGGCGCAGGTCGGCGTGCTCTTCGCCCTTATGGCGGTTGGGGCGGTCTGCCGCCGCGTTCGCCTCGTCGACGAAGCGTCCGTGAAGGGGATTGTGAACGTCCTTCTTCTCGTCGTCACGCCATCTCTCATCATCGACTCCTTTCAGCGGCCTTTCGACTCGTCGATGATGCATGGCTTTTTCTGGGCGTTCGCAATCGCCGTTTCCGCGCATGTTGCAATCATCCTGTTCGCCCGCCTCTTTTCGCGCGGCGACGATAGGTCGCGTCCGGTCCTGCGCCTTGCGATGGTGTTTTCAAACGCGGGCTTCATGGGCATTCCGCTTGAGCAGGCGATCCTCGGCGCTGAAGGTGTCTTCTACGGAATCGTCTACGTAGTCGTCTTCAACTTCTTCATGTGGAGCTGGGGTCTTTACGAAATGAGGGGTAAAGTTCCACTCTCCAACTCCAACTCGAAACTCGAACTTAAGGAGAGGTGGCGTTCGCTCCGGCCGATGATCGTAAACCCCGGCACCGTCGGTCTCGCGATAGGATTGCCGCTCTTTTTCGCCTCCATCTCGCTCCCAGCCATCCTCAAGACGCCGATAAGTCTTCTCGCCGGGCTCAACACTCCGCTTGCCATGCTCGTCATCGGCTTCTATCTCGCGGGCGCTGACTTCCGCCGCGTCGTCCGCATGCCGAGCGCCTATCTCGCTGCGGCCGTTCGCCTTATCGCCTACCCCCTCGCGATGGTCGCGCTGCTTTACCCCTTGCGCGCGCATTTCCCGCGAGAGATGATGCTTGCGCTTGTGACGGCCGCGTCGGCGCCTGTCGCCGCGATGGTCTCGATGTTTGCGTCGAAGTTCGAGCGAGATGTCGATCTTTCCGTGGGGCTTGTCAGCGGCACTACGCTCCTCAGCATCTTCACGATGCCGCCGGTGATAGCGCTTGCGATGGAAGTGCTTTAGGCGAGCCGGCGGCAAGTCTACCTGCGGCCGCGTAAAGCGCGGCCGCAGGTAAAAAGTGCAATCTTAGGATTAAGGCTTGAGATAGAAGTGGCAGTTTGGACATTCAACTGCCCTTCGGCAACCTCAACGCTAATTCAACCATTTCCTAACCCGACACGGACACAACCAACCGCCATGCAACCGCGAGCCAATCACGAGCCAATCACAACCATCCTTCGTGTCGAATCCAAGAACGATTTCGACACAACCATCCCACATTCGTGCCATGAGCGTGGCTGGTTTTTGCGGGGATTATTCGTGGTTCTGGCGGCGCCAGTCGCGCATGGTGCAGCCGAATCGACGCTTGAAAAGAGTCTTCAGGTAGGCGAGATCGGTGTATCCGCAGGCCTCTGATATCACCTTGATCGGGCGGTCCGTGGTCGCGAGGAGCTTTTTCACGGCGTCGAGCTTCTGGCGCGTAATCGCCTCGTTGATCGTCTCGCCGCTGAACTGCTGGAACCTGAGGTCCGCGAGACGGCGCGAAATGCCGAGCGCCTTCGCGACGTCATCCACACGTATGCCCTTGACGGCGTTCTTGCGGATGAACTCGAGTGCGCTCGACAGGAGATGGCTCGTTGGCGTTGAGGCGATGGCCGACTCTCGCTCGACGACTTTCACCGGACGTATCAGGAAGGGCCTTGATTCCTTCTGGACTCTCTCCGCCATAAGACGTTCCAGCGCGCGCGCGGCCGCATAGCCAAGCTTCTCGTGGTCGGGCAGGATGCTTGTAAGCGGCGGGACGCAGGATTCGTCCAGAAGCTCGTCGTTGTCCACGCCGAGAACGGAGATGTGCCTTGGAACCTTGATGCGGGCCTCTTGGCAGAGATTCAGCACCTGTGTTGCGCGGGTGTCCCACGCCGTCATCACTGCGGCGGGCTTCGGAAGGGCGGCGAGCCATTCCTTCAGCGCGGCGAGATCTTCGCGCGATCCGGCGGCTCCGGGCGAGCGGAACACGACAGGCTCTGCCTTGCGCAGCTTAAGTTCCTCGGTGAAACCCCTCTCGCGCGAATCGCTCCAGTACTGGCGGGACGTCGTGGGGACGAATCCGTAAGCGCGGTGGGCGCCTAAGGACACGAGGTATCTCGCGCCGATGCGCCCGATCTGGTCGTCGTCGTTGCGCGTGAAGGCGATTCCGCTCCGCCGCGCCGAGAGGACAGGGCCTGGGTCGCCGATGAACGAGACCGGAATCTTCGAGTCGCGCACGAGCGCCGCCGTCTCGTCCGGACCCGGCTCGCTCGCGATTATGCCGTCCAGCCCCACAGCGCTCTCGGCGAGAAAGGCGTCGGGCGTGAACTCGCTCGGCATCTGGAAGAGCCTCGTGTGCCAGTTCGGGTGCATCCGCGTGAAGTGGAACACGCCTGAAAGGATGTCGCGGCCAGCCGACCCCGACATCCTCAGGACTATTGCAACTCTCCTTATGCGCTTCATTGCTGAAAAGAATACCATAACCCTTGCGCGAAAGTCAACCAGAGACGCTGCACCGCACTATGGTGTCCCTTGACAGTGTGTGCTCTTATATTGTATACTTCTCACCGTAGTGAACAAATTTGTTCAGTGAGGTGAATAGTTATGTATGAATTGCCTTTAGTGAAGATTATAGCAAGTCGTCTGAACGAGAAACGGCTTCGGATTCAAGTTGTTGCCGGACCGCGACAGGTTGGCAAGACGACTGCCGTCAAGCAAGCCCTGAAGCATTATGGAAAACCGTTTACATACCGACTTGCGGAGGGGTTGGGCGTAAATCCCCTTGCCTGGCTGGAGAGCGAGTGGCAACAAGCCCGACTTCAGGCAAATTCTCTTGGGGAATATCTCCTTGTTGTCGATGAAATACAAAAGATTGTCGGATGGTCAGAGGTCGTTAAACGACTTTGGGACGAAGACACGTTTGAAGATGTCCCATTAAAGGTTTTGATTCTTGGAAGTTCCCGCCTCCTGCTCCAGAAGGGATTGAATGAGAGTCTTGAGGGGAGATTCGAGCTTGTTGAGGCATGGCATTGGTCTTACGAGCAGATGCATGAGGCCTTTGGTTTTTCTGTTGACGATTTTGTGATGTTCGGGGGGTATCCCGGCGCAGTTCCATACATCCGAGACGAGGAGCGCTGGAGGGCTTATCTGAAGGAGTCAATCATAGAACCGAGTATAAGTCGTGACATAATTCAACTCGAGCGCATTTCAAAGCCGGCTCTTCTTCGTCAGCTCTTTGCGTTGGCCTGCTCGTATTCGGGTAAGATTCTCTCTTATCAGAAAATGCTTGGACAGCTTCAAGACGCTGGAAACGCCACTACGCTTGCGCATTACCTTGAGCTCCTTGGCGAGGCGGGGCTGGTCATGGGAATAGAGAAATACTACGAAGAGGTAGTTCGTGTCAAGGCGTCCAGCCCTAAACTGGCGGTCTGCAACACGGCGTTGATGACAGCAATGCTGCCATACGGATTCGATGAGCTCCGTTCGAGACATGAATTATGGGGACATCTCTTTGAGTCTGCCGTTGGCGCGCGTCTCATACCAAGTTGCCGAGGGAACGACATTCAGCTTCGCTATTGGAATGTTGGCAACAAGGAGGTCGATTTCGTCCTAAGCAAAGGCGATAGACTCGTCGCGATGGAGGTCAAGACCGCAGATGCGGACAGCGTTTCGGGAATGAAGGAGTTCAAGACCAGGTATGCTCGAGCAAAGCCATATCTGATAGGAGGGCAGGGCATGCCTCCGGAAATGTTCTTTTCGTGCAGGGTGGATAGCTTTCTCTAATCTCCTTCAGGAAAGATCCACTGACTAGTGCCGTTTTACATCATCCCAGCCATCAGCAGAATAAGGGACATTCGCCTCGTCAGAAAATGTATCATTCTTAAAAGTCAACCTTTTTGTTGCGCTATAGATAACCTCATTTCGTTGACTAATTTCTTCGGTGCGTGGTAAAATAGCCGCGCAATGAATGATAGGAAGTACAGAATGTCAGTGGCTATAGCCGCGGCGATGTTTGCGTCGTTGTCGGTTTTCGCTGCGATTGAATTCGAGACTGCGGGCGCGTCGCTCCGTCTTTCGGAAAAGCGCGGAGCGATTGAGTCGCTCGTCGCCGCCGATGGCGCAGCGCGCCTCGCGCCCTCCGCCGAGGCGTTTACGCTCCAGCTTCTCGACGGAAAGGGCGAGCCGACGCTCCTCAGGTCATCGGAGTTTGCGTTTGAAACAGGTAGGGACGGCGTTCCATCGCCGTCCGACGAAGCTTGCTTCGTGTGGAGCCACGCAAACGGCCTTGTCGTCCGCATGTCAGTAACCGCCACGAACGGCGAGTTCCGCTTCACGCCTTCGGTCGAGAACATCCCAGCCGGGATGCTGCTGGAATGGTTCGACGGCCCGCAGGTGTGCATTTCACCGGACAGGAAACTCTTCTGGCCGGACTGGGACGGAATAGAGGTGACCAACTACAACTCGCGACCGTATCGCCCCATCGCATACAGAAAGCGGTTCACGCCCGGTTTCGGCAGTTCGCTGTATCCCGGACTCGCCCAGATGCAGTTCATGGCGGCGTACAAGGACGGGAAGGGCGTTTATTTCTCCGCCGTCGACGACCGACACACGCCGAAGGCCGTTGATTGGGACCAGCAGGACGGCAAGTCTATACGTCTTACACTTCAAACCTTCTGCGGCGACCTTGATGCGGACGGCGCATGGCGGCCGAATTTCCACTATTCGCTCCGTCCATACGATGGTGGCTGGATGGAGGCCTGCGAAGTCTACCGTGACTGGGTGCGGACGCTTCCTGACTTCCAGCACAAGCCCAATCGCCCGAAGTGGATGTACGACTCGCCTGTCAATCTTATCTATCCAGTGCGTGGAACCGGGAACGACTGCGGGCGCGACATGAAGCCAAACCGCTTTTTCCCGTATGTCAATGCAATGCCGGCTGTTGAAAAGTACGGCAGGCTCCTTGATTCGCGCATCATGGCTCTTCTCGTGCATTGGGAAGGGACGGCTCCCTGGGCGCCGCCATACGTATGGCCGCCATTTGGCGGAGAAGAGGAACTCGCCAAGTTCCGCGATGCGCTCCACGCTCGCGGCGATCTTCTCGGCGTCTATTGCTCTGGCACTGCATGGACGCAGGTAAGCGCCATCGTGCCGACGTATTCGCTGGAGCAGCGTTTCGAGGACGAGCATCTTGGGCGACACATGATGCGCGGGCCGAAGGGCGAGATCACCGCATGCGTCTGCAATGGATTCGACTCCCAGAAGCTTGGATACGACATGTGCCTTGCCGAGGACTGGTGCGCCTGGGAAATTGTGGCGGAGGCGGCGAAACTCTCGCGTTTCGGAATCGACTACAGTCAGTTCTTCGACCAGAACATGGGCGGCGGATGGCTTCTCTGCTACGCGAAGCACCACAAGCATCCGCCGATTCCCGGTGCATGGGCGGTCGAGGCGATGCGCACCCTCCAGAAGCGGCTCGTCGCGGCAGGGAACGGAATGGTCTTCGGCTGCGAGCAGACCGCCGCGACGCCGTATGTGCCGACACTCCCCTACAGCGATGTGAGACCAATGCCGGGGCTTATGTTCTTCGGTCGCCCCGTGCCGGGGTCGGCGTTCGTGTTCCATGAATGGATGTGCAACTTCACGGGCAACCAATGCGGCATGATCAAGCGGATGGACGCTTTCTGGCGGTGGATGAGCGGCTTTCACAACGGCGACATGTTCTCGCTCGTCCTCAATGATCGTGGCGAGGTCGTCTGCGGATGGCCAGCCCTCTGGAGTGATGGGCCACTCCCGGAACGGGATGCGCTCGTCTCCGTGCTGAGGGAATTGAACGCAATAAGGAAGAAGCATCCTTCGTTCCTCTTGGAAGGCAAGATGATCTGTCCGTTCCTCAAATGCGAATCGCGTCCCGCAGTGGTGGATTTCGAGGGATGGCGGAGCGGGAGCGTTGAAACAACCGAGGTCTTGACGTCGTTCTGGGAAAATGCGAAGGGCGAGCGCATCGGCTTCGCGTCCAACTGGCGGCGCGAACCGTCGGAACTCAAGATCACCCGTGCCGACGGCCGCGTAGAGACGCGAACCCTTGCGCCGTTAGAGACAATAGAACTATTTGCAGAATAAACAAACATAAACAAGCAAAAGAAAGGAAAAGAAAGATGAGAGCGAAACATGGTGTCATGGCTGCAATCGCGGCTTTTGCGGCGACGGTCGCATCGGCGGCGAGCATCACCGTCGACAGGGTGGCGCAACGCTGGCCATGGAACAACAAGGTCGACATATACTACACCGTACATGGCGGTCAGAATGTCGAGGGAAGCACCTTCGCCCGCATTGAGTTCACAGCGAACATCGGCGGATCGGAGAAGACCATAGACGGCAACGCGATTGGTGCGTCGGCCTCTGATGGCGAACACGTTGCCACATGGACCGCGCCTGCAGGCCTGAGGGCGTCGGACTGCACGATGACGGCGCGGCTTATCGCATCCGATGCACCGAGCGGCGACGACTACATGATCGTTAATCTCTCCTCGGGCGCGGTCACATACGAAGGGCTTCTTGCCTCGCAGGATGATTCGAACGACCGCTACAATACGGCGGAATACAAAACAGGCAAGATGGTGCTCCGCAAGGTGCCGCGCTGGGCCGACCGCGCCGCGCTCCCGAATGCCGCCTCGCTCCCTGCCGCCGGCTATCCGACAGGAGACAACACAAACTATCCAGATACAAACTCTGAGACGAACTGGGTTACGAAGCGCGCCTACTATATCGGCATTTTCCCAGTTACGCAGAACCAATATCAAAACATCACCGGATCGAATCCGTCTTGGTACAAGGCCGAAGAGGAAGGCAACCTAGCTGCTCACCGACCTGTGGAAGGAGATATATCGTGGTATCTATTGAGGCGTCCAACTGACGATTCGAGCGATTTTGCATCCACTTCCAAGATCCCGTCCGTATCCTCCAATACCGGCACATTCTTCCAGCGGCTCAATTACAAGACAGGCCTTTACTTTGACCTTCCTACGGCAATCATGAACGAAATAGCCTTGCGTGCTGGCACGATAACAGTATTCCCTTATGGAAATGACAATTACTGGGACTATGTCGTTTGCAGTAAAAACGATGTAACTCGTAAGGGACCGATGGCCGTTGGTTCCAAGAAGCCGAACGACTGGGGGCTATACGACATGGTTGGCAATGTGATGCAAATGCTGTTGGATGACAACAGTCTTCCTAATCGTGCAAACGCTTCTGATCCGTTTGTGCCGGCCTGGGGAGGCGGTACGGCGACTTCTGACGCTCGTAGGGAGAGCAGACCGTTGCATTATTCTCAATGGGCTACTGGGAGTGATGTCAAAAATCGGAGATCGTCAGAGCGAAGCACACAGAAGGCTGTTAGCACGAGCGGTGCCGTTGGTTTCCGCGTGGCGATAGTTGTTGACTGACAGGCCACCGCAAGGAGGGCAGGAGATGAAAACGAGTTTTATAGAATTTATCGGAAGGGCTACGATTGTTGCGGCTATCGCGGGACTGCCGTCCGCGCTTTGCGCCGATGTCGGCGACGTGCTTGCGAGTTCGTCTGAGTCACCGGCGTTTTCCCTGTACACGACCGACGGCACGACGTATAGTGCCGTCAGCGTTGCGGAAATTGCGGCTCTTCCGCCCGTCGTGTGGCTTGAGGGGGATACCGTGACGCAGACATCGCCAGCTGGCATCGTCACAGTCCTCGCGTCGGATGCATCCACCACGGGGTCGGTCTATCTCGCGTCGCTTGGTGCGGGCGGGATCTACGAATTTGCCGATTCAGTGTGGGGTTCGGCACAGGTTTGCATTCCCTATACCGTGTTCGGCGAGGTCGGCGACACAATCGCATCGACGGCTTCCGCGCTGTCTGGTTACATTGTGGATTCACGGCTGCCAGGGCCTGACAGGAAAACATCTACGTCCGATGCTCCGCCCATTTCGTACAGCGGCGACGGATGGGGCGGCAGCGCGGCGAAGACTGCGACGTTGACGATTTCTCCTTCTGTCGGCGAGGCGACGGTGCTTGCCCTTGACGGAACAGGAACGACGCCCTTCAGGTTTGGTGCTGGCGCTTGGACAGTGACGCTTGCTGCGGACGGCTATCCGACACTTGCGGCTACTATCAACGTAAGCGGCGGTCTCGCGATCATTTTTAGGTGATGACGTCACAATAGATCAGAAAGGGAATCTAATGGCAATGTTCGCAACGGCAATTGCATTGGCGACGCAGTTGCTCGGCATGGTGGATGCATCTGTGGGCGATTTTCCCCGTCTCGACGGCGAGACAGGCGATTCGTCGCGCATTATGCGGGCGGTCAATGCGGCTGGCAAGGGCGGTGTCGTGTGGTTCCCTCGCGGAGAATACGACATAGGCTCCATGCTCGTCGTCACCAACTCGTCGTCGCTCCTGCTTCACAAGTCGGCGCATTTGAAAGCCGTTAGTGAAATGCCGTTTGTCCTGAAATACGAGGGACGCACCCCAGGTGACCACAACCTTTTCATAAAGGGAGGCGATGTCGACGGAAACGGCCTCGCCGGATGTGCGCATGTGTCTGGATTTCGACACTTCACCATGTCAGACACAACGTTCCGAAACGGGAAGGGTGTGGGTCTGCAATGCGGAGACCCGACTGTCGACTGCGGCTATGAGATCGTGGCCTGCAATCTCTACTTCATATGCTACAAGCAAGGTCTCGCCGGAAACGTCGGGCTTTTAACGTACATAGGCGACTCGCACTTCACTGACATTGTCGTGGTGGACTATACGACGGGTATCCGAGACATGAAGTGGTCTAATAGGTTTACTCGTTGTCACGTATGGGGCGCAAAGCCGGAGGTACTTAAAAATTCGGTGGCATTTGATTTGCGCGGAGCGGACGCTGTTTTGACGGATTGCTACGCGGACACTTCGATGACGGGGTTTCTCGTCAAGAACGCTGCTCGCGTATTCAATTGCAGCTACTTCAACAACTGGGTTTTCAGGATGGACAACCCCACGGTGTTTCGCCACGAGTACGGGCGTCTTGTCGTCACTGGCGGGCAGTTTTCCAAGTGTTCGCCCAATGCGACGCTTTATTCCTGTGGCGAAAAGGCCGGCGAACTGGTCTGGCGCGACAATTCCATCGGCGGCTTCTCGGAAAAGGAGATGGCTGTCCTTTCCAGAAAACTTGGCAAGCCGGCGAGTTCAGGTGCAAGCGCTGTTTTAAAGCTCGCAGAATAGAAGGGCCAAATGAGAATTTTGGGCGTAGTAATTCTTGCGGCGGGTGTCGTCGCGATGGTGGAAGGCGAACTTTGCGCCGCAGTCGTAGAAGTCGGGCCGTGCGACGGCAATGCGACGCCGACCGTTGTGTCTGCGGCAGCGCGGCTTCGCGACGGCGACACGCTTCGGTTCGCACACGGCGAGTACCACTTCCACGCTGACGGCGCGAAAAGCCAGTTCCTGTCTTCGCCGGGCAGCTCTACGGGAATGAAGAAGGTCGTCCTGTACCTTGAAGGACTGCGTGACGTGACGGTTGACGGCGGCGGCGCGAGTTTTGTCTTTCACGGTGACACGTTCCCCCTCGTGGCCCGGAGGTGCGACGGCCTGGTGATTCGAAACTTCACTTCGCGCGTCTCCCAGCTTCCCATCGTCGAGTTCTCCATAATTGAGAAGGGCACCGACGGCTTCCTTTGCCAGTTCGGCAAGGGGCATCCACCTTACGAGACGGGGGCGGATGGCTCTATCGTCTTCGCCGCGGACGAAGGCCGCATCGACTCGCGCGAACAGGTGCTGTCGGTTCACGCGATCCGCTTTTGCCAGACGCAGTATCTCGCGACGCCCGGGTGCAAGCGCAACAAGGACACGCTCGCCTCGACGTTCTATCCCGTCGCCGCCGAGGGTCGAGGAGACGGCAGGGTCTTCTTCCGCTACTTCAAGGACTCACATCCCAAGAATGCGGGCACGTGCAGCTATCCCGTGGGGGAGCCGCTGTGCATCCTGCTTGCCTGCAAGCGAGATCGTTCGCTGATGTCGATTTCGGACTGCCGCGACGTGGAGGTTTCCGACGTAGTCGTGCGCAGCGGGTCGGGCATGGGCGTTGTCGCAGACATGTGCGAGAACGTCAGCATTCTCCGTTACAAGGTGCTGCCTGACGAAGGAAGCTGCGTCTCGCTAACCGCCGACACCCTCTATCTCGTGGACACAAAGGGGCGAATAGAAATCGCGGACTCCGAAGTCGGCTGGGCGCTTGACGACGTGGTGAACATCCACGGCAATTACACGACGCTTGCGAAAGTCGACGGGTGCAACGCCACGCTGAAGATACAGCACCTTTTCTACGGAGGGTACTTTCCGTACCGCGTCGGCGAGAAGGTGGAGTTCACGCGGGGGAAGGGGACGGCGAAGAAGACGCTGGGGCGGGCCGTCATCGCGGCGTTCCCTTCTCCTGGACGAGATGCCACGGAGGCTTCCATTGTGTTTGATCGCATCATACCGTCAGAATGGATGGGATGCGACGTGGCGAACGTGTCCCATGCGCCGACAGTATGGATCCATGGAAATCATTTCCACGACTATCTGCACATCCGCCTTTCAGCATTCGCCGACATTCTCTTCGAGGGCAACAGGCTCTCCAATGGCCAGAGCGTGATGCTGGTTGACGACCTCACGGGATACTGGGGCGAGTGCGGCCCTGTCCATAACTTAACGGCCCGCAACAACGACTGCACCGACATGAGGCAGACGTTCTTCGATTTGCGCGTACCATTCACCGGGAGGGTGGTTATAGAGGGAAACCGCATTCGCGGGCGCAATGCCGACAAGCCGTACATTTTCGGCCCAGGCGTAAAAGGCTACTTCTCTGATTGTGCAGGGTTTGGAGGGGACATAGAGCGAGGGGTCAGAACGGGTGGGGACAGACCCCGCGAAACGCGCGTTTTACGGGGCTTTCCGCGATTTCAACCCTTTGAATGACCTCGGAATCGGGTAGAAACCACGTGAAACGGCTATTTCCGGGCAGACGGTGAAACGGGCGCATATCCGAAGGCGAGCCGCGAAGCTGGCGCTATGCGGGGTGCGAATCCGCCGCGATAAATTTCGTCCGCACCATAATCGCATTATGAAATCAAGGAATCATAGGGGGCCTCGGCTGAGGGCGGGATGGGCTGTCGGAACCGGGCCGAATGACGGGCGGGGCGGTTCAAGGCAGGGCGTAGGGGCGGCGCCGTTCGCCACTGACACGCCGATATGTGGTATAATATGCGGTGTTGAAGCGATTGGAGATCGAAGCCATGCCAGCGATAAGAACATTTGCAAGACCGGTAAACGATATGTTGACGCTCAGCATACCGAGAGAATATCGCTCATATTCTTTTGAGATTATGCTCGTTCCCGTTCGTGAACAAGACGAGGCGCTTCCGGCGTGGGCTGGACTTTGCGAGAGCGCCATGACCAGGAATATTGACGGCCCGCATGACATGACTTCGATTCGCGAGTCCGTGAAAGCGGTCGAACGGGTTGATCCAGTATGAAGTATGCGCTTGATACTTCCGTGCTAGTGCGTATGTATATCCGTGCTTTCGTGTGAAAAATCATTTCGCCGTTTGCCAAACGCTGAAGTAATTCCCTGATATTGTGGAATGGCACCCAAGATCGTTTCTTCAGCGAGTCCAATATGCGTCATCTTCGCGCGTCCGCCGCTTGGCACGA
The DNA here is from genome assembly GCA_015061665.1 of Lentisphaerota bacterium. Taxonomy (GTDB): domain Bacteria; phylum Verrucomicrobiota; class Kiritimatiellia; order RFP12; family UBA1067; genus UBA1067. Next base: position 892 of record SUWC01000086.1, on the reverse strand, counting down.
GAGGACATTGATGTTCATTTCGTGCCAATTTCGTAGTATGTGGTGGAAGTCAAGCGCCGCAGACAGATCGATGCCGGAATAATCGATGACGTAAAGGAGAAGGTTATGGCCCTCCGCAAGCCACGCGGCATGTCGATACGCAAAGGCGTAATCTACGAAGGCGAACTTTCCCCATCCGTCAAGAGAAGCGGGTACTTCGATGCGCTTGTGGACATCGGACGGTTTATGCGTGGAATGCGGTAGAACGTGAAGCGGCTGTTTTCGGACGAGCGCTGAAACAGGCGCGGGATTGTATAGGGTCGATTAGCGTTGGTTAAGGACGGTTAGGGTCGGGCGATTAGGAGCGAGCAGGTCGGCGCGGGCAAGGTAACGAACATCACGCGGTTGTGCGACATCTGCGTGGATAATTGCCGACTCCTGTGGCGTGCCAAGAATATTTCGTCCGCACCATAATCGCATTATGAAACGGGTGGGGACAAGACCCCGCGAAATGCGCGTTTTACAGATATAATGGGAACAATTCTTTTTCAAGCCATACCAGGCTTGCGGAGAGGGATTGTTCTTTGACAACCGAGAGTGTAGGATAGACGACTTGCAAACATGCCAACACGCGCGCTTGCGTTTTGAGGCGCATCGCGCGCGTTGACATGTTCACAAGTCTTCCCGCCAAAGGCAAAGCCAGCCCCTCCCCGACTCTGCTATAATTGATTTGAGAACCGCACTCTTCCACGGTGGGAGGTGCAAAAACAAAAACAACAAAACCCCAGGAGGGGCTGACATGGAGTATTGTACCACAATCGGGGCCGACGTGAGCGACCGCACCACGAAAATCTGCGTGATGACGAAGGCCGACGGAGGCGAGAGGCGCATCGTCGTCGAGACGACCTGCGCG
>SUWC01000085.1 GCA_015061665.1 Lentisphaerota bacterium | reverse complement strand
TCTTGCGCGACGGCGCGGTTCTGGTCGGGCACGAGGTTGCCGAGCGGACACCCGTAGGCATGGCAGAACGGCTGGCCGCAGTTCATGCAGCGCGAGGTCTGTTCCTTCAGCTCCTCATCGGAAAGCGCGCGTTCGACCTCGTGCCAGTCGCCTTTGCGCTCCTCCATCGGGCGGTAGATGTCGTGTATTCGTTGCATATCAGATGCAACATAGCACAACCCGTGCCAACGGCAAAACCGACCTGGCCTTTACAATTATTGTAAGGCCGTCGCGCTCTGGCAACAAAGATTTTACAAAATACCTACTTCCACAATGCCCGTGCGAGAATCATCACGACTGCCGCGAGCATGATTGCGGAGACGAGCTTGAGACAGGCTGTGGCCTTCGGCGAGCCAAGGAGACGCGTACGGAAGTAATCGCACGCGAAGATGAAAGGCAGATAGACGATTGGAACAAGCGCACAGAAGAGCGTACCGAGGAGAAGCGTTTGGACGGACGGCGGGAGCGATGCGCCCTCGTGCGTGAAGTTCGGCAGGAACGCGAGGAAGAAGAGGATCGTCAGCGGGTTCGACATGGACATGAGGATGCCGCGTCCGACGAGCCGCCAGCCCCGCGCCGTCGCGCCACCGACAAGACCTGACTCCGTAGACTTGAAACTCGCCCACGCCTCTCTGAATGCTCCGAATGCGAGATAGGCAATGTACACCGTGCCCACGGCCTGGATTGAGAGCATGACGGCGGGATGGTGCGTGAAGACCGTCGCGACGCCTGCGGCGAGAATGAGGATCCACAGCCAGCATCCGAGGATGAGGCCGGCCATCAATGTCGTGGCGCGCGCCTTGCCGTCCGCGAGCGCGGTGGCGATGACGCACGTCAAATCAGGTCCCGGCTTGATGATGAGCGCGAGCGAACCGATGATGTAGGTAACGAGCATGTATGATATTATCTCATATCTTCCGCGTCATGACAAGTCACTGGGCATGCGCCAGTCGGCGCGGGGAGAGAGCGAGAGCGTGATCTTCGGGCCGTCCGGCACGCAGTTGCGCTTGTACTGCGCGGTGCGGAACCGGCGGAGGAACTTGGTCAGTGTTTCTTCGACTACGTCGCGCGAATACTCGCCGGCAAAGGCGATCTCCGCCAATTCGCGGAGCGTCGCGGCCGAGGCGCCGTCGACCAGATAATGGTAGAGGAAGAAGTCGTGGAGTTCGTACGGCCCGAGCCTCGCCTCCGAGTCGTTCGCGGCGGCACCGGGGAGGAGCTCGGGGGTGATCGGCGCGGAGGAAATCCGTCGGAGCAAGTCGCCGAGCGCTCCCTCCGAGTCGTTTGCCAGAAGGCGGAGCGCAGCGAGGACCATCGTCTTCGGCACGGAGGCGTTGATCTGGTACATGCTCATGTGGTCGCCGTTGTAGGTGTTCCACCCGAGCGCGATCTCGGAGAGGTCGCCCGTGCCGACGACGAGCGCGCGCTCCATGTTCGCGAGGTCCATCAGGACCTGCGTCCGCTCCCGCGCCTGCGCGTTCTCGTACGCGATGTCGTGGACGCCCTTGACGTGTCCGATGTCGGAGAGATGCTTGCGGCACGATTCGCGGATGTCGACGACGCGCACGTCCGCGCCGACGGCTTCCGACAGCGCGACGGCTCGGTCCTGCGTGGTCTTCGTCGAGCCAAACCCCGGCATGACGACGGCGAGGAGGTTGTCGCGCTCAAGCCCCAGCCTGTCGAGCGCCGCCGAGGCGCCCAGAAGCGCGAGCGCGGAGTCTGCGCCGCCCGACACGCCGACAACAAGCCGTCCGATGGCTGCGCTCGCCATCCGCCGCGAGAGTCCCGCCGCCTGGATGTCGAGTAGCTTCCGCCACCAGCGGTCTTCCCCGTATTCGTCCAGAAAGGGCGAGCGGGAGACGGCGGACGGTGTCGCCTCGGGCAGTTTGGCGGCGAGGGCGACCAGCTGCCGGCGGACGCCAGGGACGGGATGCGAGCAATAGACGGACGACGTGCTTCTCCTGCGGTGCCGCGCGGCGGCGACATCGACGTCCGCCGCGACGATCTGCGGCGCGCCGCTAAACAACTTGCCCGCGGCAACGGTCCGCCCTTCCACGGCAATGACGGGACATCCGCCGTAGACTGCGTCGGAACTCGACTCGCCCGAACCGGCGCACGCCATCGCGTAGGCGCAGCCGAGTCGCAGGCTCTGCTGCTCGACGAGCGACTGACGCCGCTGCGACTTGCCGAGGAAGTCCGTGCTGGCGGAGAGGTTGAACACCACGTCGACGCCGCCTTCCGCCATGAGGGAACTCGGCGGCACCGGCGTCCAGAGGTCCTCGCAGATCTCGACGCCGAACCGGAACGCGCCGACGTCGAAAATGGAGAGCGGTTCGTCGGTTGGCGCCGGCGTGAACTGTCGGCGCTCGTAGTATTCGCCGTAGTTCGGCAGCGCGCGCTTGCGGATGATGCCCACAATCTTGCCGCCGTGGACGACGGCCGCCGCGTTGTAGATGGCGGGGCCTTCCGCGACCGGCAGGCCGACGATGGAGACGAGCGGCAGGTTCGCAGTTTTTGCCGCGAAGTTCTCCGCCGCCGCAAACGCCGCGTCGAGGAGCTCGTCGCGGAAGAACATGTCGCCGCAGGTATAGCCCGTCAGGCACAGTTCGGGGAACACGATCGCGGCGACGCCGTCCTTGGCAGCCTCCTTGGCAAGCCGCACAAGTTCCTTCGCATTCGTTGCCGGATTGCCCAAATGGAGGCGCGGCGCGGCGGCTGCGATTCTGTAGTATCCCTGCATCTCTATCTTTTTTCTTACCGGCGCAACCATTGCGACGGCACAACACATTTAGCACGACGCGTGCCAACGCCGCAAAACAGTATTTCATGCCCTCATCTTACAATTCATGAAATAAAGCCAAATTAAGGCATGAGAATCATGTAAAACGCATCAATAGCGGCGATACCTTGACGGCAAAATGCGAGATAGTGTATAATAGCGGCCGTTCAAGGGCATGGAGTCCTTGGCGCAGAACCAGAGAAGCGTGAAACTACATGGTGAAGTCAATACATGACGGCAGGCGGAAAACGTCCGCCCTCGGCAAGGCGAGGGCGGGGCGCGCTGCGTACGTCGTGAAACCTGAGTATCTTGCGGAGATAAAGCGCTTCCGTCTCATGGACGACAACTTCATGTCGAAGTGCCTTGAGAACGCGCCAGAGTGCATTGAGCTGATGCTGCGGATCATCCTCGGCAAGAAAGACCTGAAGGTCGTCAAGTCTCAGACCGAGTACCCGATCAAGAGTCTCCAGGGGCGCGGCGTGCGTTTCGACGTGTTTGCGCGGGATTCGAAGGGCAGGGAATATGACATCGAGATCCAGCGCGCCAACAAGGGCGCGGAGCCGAAGCGGGCGAGGTACAATTCCGCGCTCATGGACGCGAACGCGCTGAAGCCGGGCGAGAGTATTGGAAAGTTGCGCGACACATACGTTATCTTCATCACCGAAAACGATGTGATGGGAGATGGGCAGGATGCGTACTCGTATCTGCGGACGGAAGAAAACAGCGGTAAACAACTTCACGACGGAACGCACATCATCTATGTGAATGGTGCGACGCGAAGCGCAACAGAGATAGGCAGGTTGGTGCATGATCTGTTGTGCCGCGACGCGGCGGAGATGTATTTCGACGTTCTCAAGAAACAAGTGAGCAATTTCAAGAATTCAGAAGAAGGGAGGCACTATATGTGCGAAATAATGGAAAGAATCGAAGCTCGGGGCGAGGCTCGGGGCGAGGCGCGCGGCAAGCGCGAAGGCAAGCGCGAGGGCAAGCGCGCGAACATGCTCGCGACTGCGAAGCGGTTGCTCGCCAATGGTAAACTCATGCTGCGGGAAATCGCAGAATGCACCGGTCTTTCGCTTGCGCAGGTCAAGAAGCTTCAGGCGTCGATGGCATGAGAAAGGTGCGGCGAGTACCTTTCGGACCCGATTATCCAAACCCTTCTCCTTTTCGGCGTAGAGATTGAAAAGTGCGAGGTGAGGAAGGAGGCTTGACATGGCAAAATACCTTGATCCAAAGGCGGACGTGACCTTCAAGAAGGTTTTCGGCGAGCACAAGAATCTCGTCATAAGCCTTCTCAACGCCTTGCTGCCCCTTGACGATGGTAAGCAGGTGGAGTCGATAGAATACATGACGCCGGAGATGGTGCCGGAGACGCCACTCGGCAAGAACTCCATTGTCGATGTTCGCTGCGAGGAGACGGGCGGCCGCAAGTTCATCGTCGAGATGCAGATGGAGTGGTTCCCCGATTTTATGCAGAGGGTGCTTCTCAATGCGTCAAAGGCGTACGTGAGACAGTTGCCGAAAGGCAACGACTACAATCTGCTCCAGCCAGTCTATTCTCTTAGCCTGGTGAACCACACGTTTGAACCTGAATTGGACGGATATTACCACTACTACCATCTTGTGCACGACCTTCACACAGAAAAGGTACTTGACGGACTACACCTCGTGTTTGTGGAACTCCCGAAGTTCAAGGCGAAAAACCTCACCGAGAAGAAGATGCAGGTTCTCTGGCTTCGCTTCCTGACGGAAATCGCCCCGGACGGAGCGGACGAGGTTTCGCAAGACCTTCTCGACAACCCGCAGACAGGGGAGGCTCTGGAGCTAGTCAGGGAATCCGGTCTCAATGACGAGGAACGCGCCGCATACGAAGGCTTCTGGGATCGGGTCAGCATCGAGGCCACGAAAAAAGCCTACGTGGACAGGGCATTTGCGGAGCGCGACGCGGCAAATGCCAGAGCCGACGCGGCGGTTGCGCGAGCCAACGCGGCGATAGAGAAGATACGAGAAGACAAGCTTCAGACAGCCCGCAACCTAAAGGCCATGAATCTTACCAACGAGCAGATTGCGGCGGCGACGGGTCTCACCGTTGACGAAATCGCCGCTCTCTAACACCAATCTCAAATCGTGGAAACTGGAAATGAAAGGAACAAGCCCATAGACAGTTAAAGCGATAAGGCGGGGAGAAATCCGCCAACAGCATCTTGCAATGCTGCTGCAGTCGTCGTGAGAATGTAGGAAGTTCAAAATGGGCGATACAAGCAGAGGAAAGCGCAAACGCGCTTGCCTCTCTTCGTATTCCCATTTAGGCATCCTACAGCCTCTCACGAGATACGAAGAGAGGCTTTCTTTTCGTTCCGATTGTTAAGTGGCAGAAGCATAAAGCACTCCACTTGGCAACTGCGCCACAAGTGAATGTGTAAACGAGCAGCGCAGAAAAGGAAAACGAAAATGGAAAAGTTAGGTGAAGAGTTCCTACGATGCTGGAGCGAATTCAAAGATGCGGTATTTGGAAAGATTCCGCCACCCTCTCAATGCAAAGACCCGGTACTTATCGTTATGAATTCGGGTCTGTTCAAATTGACAAACACACAATCCGATACCTTGATGATATTGAGCATTGTTCATAAAGCTATCGAAATTAACTATGGTGCTGATGCCGCAATTTCAGCTGCCCTTACAAAAGAACGAATTGACATCTTGAATCAGATTACGGCCTTAATCAAAGCGGCGGGCTAATCACGAGTTGCCGCATGTTGTCATTGATTGCTTAGGCAGGACATGACAATATGCGGCAGTGATTCACTATCAGTAAAATCACCAATGATGAATGAGGTCATTATGAACGCAATGAAAATCGTCAAATTGATAATGACGGTGACGTCGATTATCATACCTTTTCTCTGCCTCGCCAAGACAGAGACTGTAAATGGTATCAGTTGGACTTATACCGTCACAAACGGTAAGGCGTCAATAGGTAACGGCACATATTCTGCGATATCCCCATATTTAGAATCCAGCACAATCACGGTTCCCTCGGAACTTGGTGGCTACCCAGTGACGCATATCGGGGCGAATGCGTTTAAAGAGTGCCAAAACCTTAAGAAAGTAACAATACCCGATACTGTGACAAGTATTGGATCCAATGCGTTCTACAGATGCACTAGCCTCTGGATTGTGGCCATCCCTGATTCCGTAATGAATATTGGGGATAATGCATTCTATTGGTGCGAGAGCCTACAGAATGTAGCTATTCCTGATTCTGTAATGAATATCGGGAATGGCACATTCGAGTATTGTCGCAGTCTGACGAACATAACATTCTCTTCTTCTGTAACGAATATCGGAAATGGAGCGTTCTCAGACTGCGACAGCTTGACAAGCGTAAATATACCCAGCTCTGTTACAAGCATCGGGAAATACGCATTCTTAAGTTGCGACAGTCTGAAGAGCGTGTATATTACAGATTTGGCGGCATGGTGTCGGATATCATTTGGTGGTAGTTCTGCCAATCCTCTTAGTTGCGCCCATAACCTTTACCTAAACGGAACGCTTGTGAAGGAATTGACGATCCCCGATTCTATAACAAGTGTCAAAAATTTTGTGTTCAATGGTTGGGGATGGTATGATAGCGTCGTTAGACCGACTAGTGTGATAATCCCAAACTTTGTACAAAGCATAGGTGACTCTGCGTTCAGAGATTGCGATGGAATAAGTAATGTTACGATACCGAGTTCTGTAGCAAATATAGGTCCACATGCATTCTATAGTTGTGATTATCTGAGGAATGTCACAATCAATAACGGAGTGACTAGTATTGGAGCGTATGCGTTCTACGGTTGTTCGCGCATAACGAACATGACAATACCCGTCTCTGTGACGACGATCGGAAAGTCGTCGTTCAGCGGCTGTAGTGGGATAACGAACGTGACGATGAAGGGTGATTGTCCGAGCATTGGAACATCTGCGTTCTACGACATTGGCTGGGGATGCAAAGCATGGTTGCCAAACGGCAATACAACCTATACCGTGACAAATGGTGAATGGCAGGGGATGGCGGTTAAATACTATAACGGTTTGTATTCTGTAACGTTCGACGCCAATGGAGGTACGGGTGGAACAAGCATGACGTTGGAATATGGGACAACGATTACCGTACCAACTGTGACACGTGATGGCTATGTGTTCAACGGGTGGGCGCCTAATGTGGCGGTAACTGTCCCGGCGAGCAACGTGACGTACAAGGCACAATGGAAAGCTAGGCAATATACGGTGACATTTGATGCAAATGGGGGTACAGGAGGGACAAGTACTGCGATGGATTATGGCACAAGTCTCACTGCCCCGATTGTGACACGTCTAGGCTATACTTTCTCAGGTTGGGTGCCCTCTTTGGCAAACACGGTTCCGATGAACGATGTAACGTATGTAGCGCAGTGGCGTTTGGATGAAAGCAAAACTGTCATCCCGGGTAATGATTTCTGGCTTCGTGATAACGCTGAGACAGGATGGTTTGTTGATTCAGGAATTGGCGATGATGTGATTCTCCGTAGCGGTCAAATCGGAAACAACACCAACTCGTGGATGGAGACCACTATTATAGGCCCTGCATCGTTCTCGTTCGACTGGAAGGTTTCGTGCAATACGCGTGGGCACTATTTGGCGTGGTTCATTGATGGTGTGGAACAGGCACGTATTCGTGGTGAAACAGATTGGGCGTCGGTCGCCGCTTCTGTCCCGGATGGCGAGCATGTCGTGAGGTTCGACTATGTGAAAGGGTCCACAGCGGCAGCAGGTGAAGACAAAGGGCAAGTCCGTAATCTCACCATGGGTTTGCGAGTTGACACAGAAACGATGCAGGTCACGTGGGATTGGACGACGAACTACTGGGTCGAGTGTTCCGTTGTCGGCAAGGGAGCGACTTCGTTTGAGGCGCAATGGGTTGCCGATGGGACGGATCTCGTGATTCCGTTCTCCGTGAATACGCCGTTCTACTCACTGTCGCTTTCTGGCGATGCGGAAGAGGCTGTCATCGGGGACGGCAGCATTACGGTTCCCATAACCTCGCCGCGTTCAATCGTGCTGAACGTGACCGAATACGCTTACGGTACGGCTTTGGATAGCGGATCGTTGCCGTGGATGGCCGGCGGCACGGCTAACTGGGTTCCGCAGGGTGCAGTGTCACATGACGGGCAGGACGCCGTACGGAGCGGCGAAGTGACCGGCGATGATGTCAGCACGCTTTCAACCGTCGTGGTTGGTCCGGGGACGTTGTCGTGGTGGTGGAAACTTGACATGGCTGATTGCGTCGGGGTGGATGTGTTTGTTGATGGGGTGTTTGTGGAGTCGCTTGATTCTGCCTCAGATTGGGCGTCAGCATCTGTTGATATTGTCGGCAATGGAGAACATATCGTCCGCTTCGAGTTTTGGAACGCCGGGACTACGGCGACGATATCCGACTGCGCCTATCTCGATCAAGTGTCCTGGACGGGGGGTACGGTTGACCATACGGTTACGACACCCGAACCGGTACCGTATTCGTATTTTGACATGAATTGTCCAACACTGCTTGCGGAATACGGAGGCGACTACGAGGTAACGGCGTTCGCTACAGCCTTGAACGGACGCAACAAGGTATGGGAATGCTATGTTGCGGGAATCAGCCCGACGAATGCAACGGCGCAATTCATGGCGAAGATCGAGATGAAGAATGGTGCTCCGATTGTGACATGGGAACCAGACCTCAACACCAACGGCATCATGCGCACCTACAAAGTCTATGGCAGCGAAACGTTGGAGGATGGCGGCGACTGGCAATATCCAACAAACTCCCTTCACCGATTCTTCAAGGTGAAGGTGGAAATGCCTTAATTGTCAGGGGACGGGGGCCTGCGGCTGAGGGTTAAGGCCTGCGGCGACGGTGCAAATACGAAAAACCGCCGCCGCAGGCCAGGATTTTCTTTGGCTAGAAAGAAATCGTTGCGTTGATGCCGCCCCAGAGGAGCTGGTGCTTGCCGTCACCCATGTAGCCCTCGTGGCGCAGGGTGTGCGAGGGCGTCCAGGTGTAGTTGATCTGCGCGCCAACGGAAAACCACTCCGTGATCGCGTAGCTGGCCGAAAGGCCGACGGTCTGGTCGGTCAGTTCCGTGCCGCCGGACGAGTCCGTATAGGCGTGGTCGCCGAATCCAAGTGACGCCTTCGGCGTGACGGTGAGGGCGTCCATCGGCGTGAAGTCCCGCGAGAGGGCGAACAGGAAGTAGACGGCGGAGGAATCCGTACCGGCCGAATCGGAATAGTTCCAGTAGGCCGATGCCGATGGCGTCACGTAGTCGTTGTTGTACGACACGGTTCCGTACAGGTCCTGGTCGCTGTGCCCGTTGTTGTTCGGGAACGTGTACCAGACGTGACCGGCTTCAACGCCGACGGGGCCAAGCGTGTTGGCGTAGGCGAGCGTGCAGTCGATCTCCTGCAGCCCGCACGACCGGCGGCTGTTGTTGGACGTCCCGCGCTTGTGCGTGAGATCGTAGCTGGACCAGACGTTTGCCGAGACGGAACCGAGGTCGCCCGCGTCGTAGCCAAGCGTGACCGACGGCTGCCAGACGGGATTGCCGTTGCAGATCGTCCCGCGCCAGACGTAGTCGCTGAGCACGTCCATGGACGCCTCGATTTTCAGGCCGCCGTCGTCGGTCTTCTCCAGTTCGTTCGTCTCGGCCGCGCCGGCCGAGAAAGCGAGTGCTGCAGAAGCGAGAAGAGAGGTTATGGTTTTGGTTTTCATTGGAGTTTGCTCGATGCTTGATGGTTGGGTAATGTTGCCAATGTGGAAGTGTTGCCAGTCCCAATGTTGCCAATTTCCAATTGGTATTGGTGATTGAAACTGGCAACATTGGTAATATTGGCAGCATTTCTTAGATGTTGCTGAAGAACTGAAAGGATGCGTAGGCGTCTTGCCCGTGTTCGGTGATGTCGAGGCCCTTCAGCTCGGTCGTGGCGCTGACGCGCAGGATGCCGAACTTCTTCAGCGCGAAGAAAATACCCGCGCCCATGCCGAACGCCCAGACCGCCGTCGCGCCGGCGCCGAGCAGCTGGACGCCCAGGAACTTGAAGCCGCCGCCGTAGAACAGGCCCGCGAGCTCGTTGCCGTAGCCGCTGGCTGTCGGCGCTGCGAAGAGCCCGACGGCGAGCGTGCCCCACACGCCGTTCACGCAGTGGACAGAGACCGCGCCGACGGGATCGTCGATGTGCGCCTTGTCGAGCGCGAATACGGAGAGCACCACGAGCACGCCCGCGACGAGACCGATGACGATCGCGGCATTGGCCGTCACGAGGTCACAGGGCGCAGTGATCGCGACGAGTCCCGCGAGCGAGCCGTTGAGCGCCATCGTGAGGTCGGGCTTGCCCATGATGATCCACGCGGTGACGAGCGCGGCGCAGGTGCCGGCGCAGGCGGCGAGGTTCGTGGTCATGGCGACGCGTCCGATCGAGCCGACGCCGGCCGTATAGCTGCCCGGGTTGAACCCAAACCAGCCGATCCACAGGAGGAACACGCCGAGCGTGCCGAGGACGAGGCTGTGCCCAGGAATCGGGTTCGCCTTGCCGTCGTGGCGGTACTTGCCGATGCGCGGTCCGAGCGCGATGGCGCCCGCGAGGGCGATCCAGCCGCCGACGGAGTGGACGACCGTGGAGCCGGCGAAGTCGTGGAAGCCGAGCTTCTCAAGCCAGCCCTGCGACGCCTCGCCCGCGAGTCCGCCCCACATCCAGTGTCCGCTCACGGGATAGACGATCGCCGAGATGATGACCGAGTAGATGAGGTAGCTCTTGAACTCGATGCGCTCGGCGACCGCGCCGGAGACGATCGTCGCGGCCGTCGCGGCGAACATGGTCTGGAAGAAGAGGAACGTCCAGTCCCAGGCCCCCTCGCCGTTGGCAAGGGTCGGCATGCCGAGTCCGCCCCAGCCGAGCCACCCCGCCGCCTTCGTGGCGCCGAACATCAGCGCCGCGCCGAGGATGTAGAACGCGAGCGAGCCGGCGGCGAAGTCCATGAGGTTCTTCATCATGATGTTCGCCGCGTTCTTGGCGCGCGTGAAACCCGTCTCGACGAGCGCGAAGCCCGCCTGCATCATGAAGACGAGGATGGCCGCGATGAGCGTCCAGACGACGTTCAGGTTGGTTTGCACTGCAGTTGTCGTGATTTCAGGTGTCATTGGTTTTTCCTTTCTGTGTTGAGGACGAAAGACGTAAGACATAAGACAAAGGATTGTGAATCACCCCTTTGTCATCTGTCTTCTGTCATCTGTCCTCATTCATTCTTCATTCGTCATTCTTCATTCTTCATTTCTCTTCTATCCTATCGCGCTCGGACCTCGTTCGCCGGTTCGTATTCGCACACATTCGTCCATCGGCAGGACAAAGATCTTTCCGTCGCCGATGTCGCCCGTGCGTGCGCCCTCGATGATCGCCTCGATCGTTTTCTCGATGTAGTCGTCGTTGACGCCAATCGCGAGGCGCATTTTCTTGTGGAGCGTCACTTCCTCCACCGCGCCGCGGTAGAGATGCAGAAATCCTCCCTGCTTGCCGCAGCCGAGTGCATTCGTGACGGACATCTTGTAGATTTCGCGGGCGAACAACGCCTGCTTGACGGCATTCAGCCGCTCGGGCTGGATGTAGGCTATGATCAGTTTCATTTGTTTTTCCTTGCTGTCGCATTCTTTGGGGCGACGCCAAGCGTTTAGCACAACCCGTGCCAAAGCCCGCAATCATCGCTTTCAACCCTCCGCCTTACACTTTTTGTAACGGAGCCCCCGCTTTGGTTTCATTCCGTGGCATCGCAAATATTCCGCTTCTTGCCAGTATCTCACAGAAATGAAGATATAAGTAAGTGGCACGCATTATGCTAATGGATTTTACATGTCTGACGAACTCAAGCATGAATGCGCCGTGGCGATGGTGGTCCTGAGGAAGCCGCCGCACCACGATGGCGGTTCCGCGCCCCAGTCGGTCGACTTCGGCGGCACAAAGCTCTCGCTCCTTCTGGAGAAGCAGCACAACAGGGGGCAGGACGGCGCCGGCGTGGCAATCCTCTCCGACCATCCCGAGCTGGGAACCCTGCCCTATTGGATCAGCAAATCGGCCTCCTCGACCGCCCTCGCCGACGTGCTCGCGGCCATCTCGAGGCGCCAAGTCATCGCACGCGAAAGAATCTTCCTCGGCCATCTGCGCTACGCCACCTTCGGACGAAACGAGGTGGCGTTTTGCCATCCATTCCTGCACGAAGCCAGCGAGCTTTCGCACACGCTCTTCCTTGCGGGAAACTTCAACCTCACGAACACGCCCGAACTCTTCGCCGACTACAGCAAGTGCGGCGCGTTCCCCACGAGCAAGGCCGATGGGTACCTCATTTGCGAGATGATCGCGCATGAACTGACCCAGGAGAGACCTCCCGATCTCCAAGTCTCCAAGACTCCCAGCGGAGAAAGCAATTTGTCCGCCGCCCTTTCCAAGGCCCTCGCCAACGCCGACGGCGCATGGACTCTCTGCGGGATGACCGGTGACGGCTGGGCATTCGCCACGCGCGACCCGCACGGCATTCGGCCCGGCTACTGCTACATCGACGACGACGTGGCCGTCGTCGCAAGCGAACGCCCCGCCATCCAGGCGGCCTTCGACGTGCCGCCCGAGGCCGTCACGGAGTTGCCGCCCGGCCACGCGCTCATCATCTCGCCTACCGGCGAAGTGTCTTTTCACCAATTGGACATTTCCACAATTTCACAATCTCACAATGGCACAATAGCACAATCTTCACCCCGTCCCTGCTCCTTCGAGCGCATCTACTTCTCGCGCGCGAACGACGCCGACATCCACCGCGAGCGCAAGGCTCTCGGCGCAGCGCTCGTGCCGCAGATCCTCAAATCGGCTGAAGCCGATCTCTCCGATATCTTCTTCAGCTACATCCCCAACTCCGCCCGCATCGCCTTCCACGGCCTCCTGGAAGAACTATTTAGGCGAGCCGTTGTCGACCAACGGCAGTTCGGTGGTTCGGTGGTTCGGTC
>SUWC01000084.1 GCA_015061665.1 Lentisphaerota bacterium | reverse complement strand
CGCCGTGTGGCGGGTTGGCAGCATGATCACCCCCGAAAAGATCGTGGCCTCCTGCAACTCGCCGTCGCGCGTCGCAGACGAGCTGAATGATGCCGTCCGTCTTGTTCGCGAGAATGTTGGCGCCGCGTTCAAAAGTAAACGCACGTTCTGAAAGTAAACACAAGAAAGTTAACTCCGAGCCAGAAATGTGAAAGTCCGTCGCGGAGCGACGGACCCCCTCCCTCTTCCCTCTTCCCCATTCCCCGGCGCTTACTTATTAGGATGTTAGTCCAAAGATGCTGGAAATATGATATAATGGTTTCATAAGAAGGGAACGCCAATGAAAAAGAGAAACGCCAGATCGACTTCAGGCAGGCTTTTGCTTGCAATCGCGGCTACGGCCGCCTCCTGGGCCCTGTATGTGCCGACGGCACGCGCAACTCCAGTGAGCATTGAGTGGAAAGCGCAGGAAAACCTGCCTGTGAAGTCCGCACGACCCTTTGCGGGGTTCCTCCCCGACGGGCGGTTCGTTGTGGCAGGCGGCAGCGATTTCGTCGGCGGAACGAAGGTCTACGAGAAGGACGTATGCGTTCGCACGCCGGACGGCACCTGGACGAAAGTCGGCGAACTGCCGCATCCAGTCGCCGAAGGCGTTTGCTGTGAGACTCCGAAGGGCATTTTCTGCGCGGGCGGAACGGACGGGACAAAGGTGTTCGACGACGCCTTCCTGCTGACGGTCGAAAACGGCGCGGCCCGCGTCACGCCGCTCCCGCCGTCCCTGCCCGAGCCTGTCGCGATGGGCGCGGCGGCTGCGGACGACACCTACGTCTATGTGGTCGCGGCGAAGAAGGTGTACCGGTTCAGGTACACGGCGCTGTCCGAGCTTTCCGACGCGTCTTATACGGAGAAATGGCAGCTTGCAGGCGAGATTCCCGGCCCTGCGCGTGCGCAGATGGTCGCGGCGATACAGAACGGCGACCAGAAGGAGAAGATGCTCGTCGTCTACGGAGGTTACGACGCCGCGACAAAGCAGCCGCTCCACGATGGCTACGCGCTTGTTCTGTCCCGGCTGTCCCAGTCGTCCCAGATGTCCCAGGACCAGCTTTGGCGCAAGCTTTCGCCGCTTCCTGAGAACACGACGACGATCGGCGCGGCGTTTCTGCCGAGCGGACACCAGCACGTCCTGCTCGTCGGCGGGTTCGGCGAGAAGGGGTGGGTCGACCGTGCGATCAACGGCTCGACGGAAACCGATCCCGTGAAGCTCGGGTGGCAGCGCAACGTCCTCGCCTACAACTGCGTGACCGATGCGTGGTGCGACTACGGCGAGATTGCCGCTGAAGATTCTCCGCGCTGCGGCGCGGCTGCGGGCATCAAGCCGGGCAAGACGCCCGAGCAGTACACGCTAATCCTTGCGGGCGGCGAGATCGCTCCCGCGACGCGCACGGACGCGGTTTCCGTCGCGAGCTTCCGCAAGACTGGCAAGTTTGGCGCGACGGCGTGGGCTGTCGTCGGCGTGTATGCGCTTCTCATGGTCGGCATGGCGTGCTTCTTCATCTTCAAGAAGAAGGACGAGAACGACTACTTCCGTGGAGGCAACAAGATTCCCTGGTACGTCGCCGGCATGTCCATCTTCGCGACGATGCTATCGTCCATCACTTTCATCGCGATTCCGACGCAGGCGTATCTGCAGGACTGGCGCTACTTCGTGATGGCGTTCTTCATCATCGGCATGGCTCCCGTCGCGATCTACTACTACCTGCCGTTCTTCTGCCGCCTCGGCATTACCTCCGCGTACGAGTACCTTGAAAAGCGCTTCAACCTCGGGGTGCGTCTCTTCGGTTCGGCGGCGTTCGTCGTCTTCATGGTCTGCCGCGTGGCTGTCGTTACGCTCCTCCCGGCGATCGCGCTCAACGCGGTCACGGGCGTTTCGATAGACGCCTGCATCCTCATCTGCGGCATCCTGACGATGATCTACTGTTCGCTCGGCGGACTCGAGGCCGTCATCTGGTCCGACTTCGTGCAGGGAATCGTCTTAATGGGCGGCGCGGTGTCGGTGCTTGTCCTCCTGATCCTCAAGACGGGTGGCTCCGGCGCGCACTTCTCGACGTTCTGGAACGTCGCGTCGACCTACGACAAGAACACGATGTGGGACTTCCGGTTCATCCTCACCCAGCCCGTGTTCTGGGTCGTGGCGGTCCAGGGGCTGATCTCCAACCTCTCCAGCTACACGTCCGACCAGTGCGTAATCCAGCGCTACATCGCGACGCCCGACGAGAACGCGACGAAGCGCTCGCTCTGGTTCAACGGATGCATGAGCGTGTTCGCGCAGGTGGTGTTCTACGGAATCGGCATGGCTCTCTTCGCGTTCTACCACACCAATCCGCAGGCGATGGACGTCACTATGCCCAAGGGCGACTCCGTGCTGCCGATCTTCATGGCGACCGAGATGCCGCCGTGGCTTGCGGGACTCGTCATCGCGGCGGTTTTCGCCGCAACGATATCGACGCTGTCCGCGAACCTCAGCTCCGCGTCGACCGCGGTTGTTACGGACTTCGTGAAGCGGTTCAAGCCCGACATCAGCGGAAAGGCGCAGATCAGGTGCGGGCAGGCCTGCACCTACGTCGTGGGCATTGTCGGCATTCTGGCGGCGCTGACGCTTTCGCGCATGGAGTCGAGCGCGCTCTTCGACAACTTCAACAAGTACATAGCCATGCTCACGGCGGGCCTCACGGGCCTCTTCTTCATGGGCGTGTTCATGCCGCGCATCAAGGGAATGGCCGCCGTTATGGGCCTGGCCGCGAACTATTTCGTCTGCTTCAGCTGCGAGATACTTCACTGCGACGTGTTCGGCCTCAAGTTCCACCCGTTCCTCCTGGGCGGAATCGGGCTTGTCGTCTGCGTCGCCGTTGCGCTTGTCGCGTCGCTTGTCCTGAATGAAAAGGGCAAGGACCTCACGGGCCTTACCCTCAAGACGCTGAAGAAGGCCCCCGCAGCCACCAAGAAATAAGATACAAATTGGAGATAAATGAAACGAGATATTTTCTGCATGGTGGTCGGGATTCTTCTGGCTGTCGTTGGCATTGGCGGGTATCTCCTTGGGCGGTGCAACGCAGGGCTGTCGGCTGAAAAGGCGAAGTCACAGGCCCAGGCGGAGCTTGAGTTGCGATATGGGAAGGTAGAAGCCCTGGTTGTCATGGCGGATTTGCCGGCCGGGTCTGTGCTCGAGAGGCGCGTGCTCGGGCTGCGGACCATTCCGTTGTCGGGGCTTTCAGGCCGTGTTTTCCACGTAGAAGATCTGCAGCAGGTCGTCGGTCGCAAGTTGGCGTTTGATCTCAAGCGCGGCAACGTCATTCTGAACACGGATCTGTTGCCACAGCAGTGAACCAGTGAGGGCTGGGGGAATGAAAAGCGACAAGCAGCGTGGAAGCGCGGGGAATTGCGGGGACAGACCCCGCGGAAGGGGCGTTTTTCTAGGGAAACGCAAGGCGCTGGTCGCCGCTTTGATTGTAGTGGCCCATTGCTTCGCCGCCGTTGCGGCGGAAATCGACGAGAAGCGAGCTCCCGCTGGCGTTGCGTGGACGGATGTCGAGACCGTTACGGACTATCTCACCGATACGCTGCATGCGGCCGTATCGGATGTGCGGGTCTATGCGTCGGACGAGGCGGTGCCGCTGGTCGACCGGTATTTTGCGCCTACGCCCAAGGAGAAATGCCCGGATCCGGCGCGTCGCCTCAGGCGGATGAAGCACCTGCTGGAGAACGAATTCGCCTTTGTCTATTCGTTTTCAACGTCGGCGGGCAGTCTGGAATCTGACGCAAAGGAAAAGGTGTCCGGAGACATTTCCGTCTATGTGTTCCAGCCGCGCGTGTTCAGCTGGTTCGACGTCATGTCGAATCCGCCGCGCGTTATGATTGGTTTGAGGGGCACGGACTATGCCGATTATGTCGTTCTCTCAAAGGCGGACGGGCGCCGTCTCGATTTCTTTATTGGGGACAAAGGAGACGCCGTTCGTGAAGGGCAGTTGCTGCCTTTCAGGAACCGCAAGCTTGAGGCCCAGGTCCGCGTTCCAGAACTTGTCACATACATACATGACGACAAGGAACCAGTCATTTCGGAAGGTGTTCCGGAGGTGATCGCGGTCGCCGATGTCGAAAGTGTGTTCTTCGATTCTGTCCGAAACATGAATCCTTCCTGCGTCAAGAATGTGACGCCGGATTCATATGCCTCAATATCGCCTGTTGCGACATACCGCGTCGAGCTCCTCGTGAGGCGAGTTGAAAAAGGGGCGTTCCCGTATGAGCGTCTGGCGTTTGTCGTCGATCCGTCGATTCATCCGTCGCTTTATGAAGTCTGGCCGTTCTATCGTGGCATGACGCTTGGGGTCGCTCTGTGCCGGACCGACGGTGCGCTGCGCATCCGGCGCGTCTGGCCAGTTCTCCCCTATCCGCCGTTCACGCGGAGTACGGAGATTTTTACGGATTCTCCGAGTGTCTGCCGAAGTATGTCCAGGGACTCACGTTTCTCGCTCAACAAGCGCGCGGCGGATTTGCGGCCCGGCGAGGCCGCTGCGGGGTTGGCCGTCCAGTATGGCGAGCACACGCTTGCCAAATTCATAGCGACGCGCAATGGAATTACGGGGCTGTACGGAGATTTCCCAGATTATTCGAGCGGCATCAAGGTCGAGGTCTGGACGGCGTCCGAGGGGGCCAATCCGGACTATTGGCGCGATGCCTGGTTTGCGAGTCCAGGGGATCGTTCGCCGGGGCCGTCGGATGCCGGTGAATTCTGCACTGTCCAGAATGCCGAGGAAGGTCTAGACGACCTGACTCTGCTGAAGTTCAAGTGGATGCCGTGCCGTGTCTACAACCGGATTCTCGGGGTGAAGACACTCGGGGACTTCGCAAAGTATCTTGATGAGGCGGCGGTCTGCGTCGGATGCGGACGGAGGCATTACAAGTTGTCGGTTGACTCGACAGCCGCCGCTCGGAAGGTGAGGGTCTCGTGGGCTCTCCCAAATGTCTTCGATGCGCTGGCGGATGTGTGCGAAAAGAACGGATGCGAATTTAAGGTTGACGGAACGAACGTTGTCGTTTCGGCGTGGCTCTCGGATGCCGACCTCGCCGACGATTCGCTTCAGGGACGGCTCCGCGTTCTGGAAAAGGCCGGATTCGCCTCCGTTGCCGGTACGCAGTACGCCGAGGTTTCCTTCTGGCGGCGCGACACAAAGCCCGAAGCGGAGTCGCCGGTCGGCGAGTTGCCTTTCGAATTTTCCATTGGCGATTATGTCCTGACTGGCGACGGGTGGATCCGCACGACAGCGGACGGCCGCCGCGAGACGCTTGCGTTTGACTGCTCCTGGTGGCCGAGCGACGGCTCTGAAGGATTCCACGAGCCCCAAAAGGCGCGGCTGTCGCGCGACATTGCAAAGGTGCGCGCCTATCTGCGCGACGCAGCGGAAAGTTCGGACGACTTCCGATATAGCAGCTGGCGCGTAGAGGGGGCAGACCGCTTTGCTCTTGCGTTTGCGCTTCATGTCCACCAGGCCGGATATGCCGAGGAGGCCCAGTCGCTGTTCGACGCCCTCAAGCTGCGGCCAGACGCGGCTTCCGCCGCGTTCACCTCGCTTCTGGCGAAGGTGAGGGAGGCCAAGAAGGACTATCCCGACTTCAAGACCTGGCTTGAGAAGTCGCTCGACCCTAGGGAAAAGAACAAGAAAGGGAGCGTTGACGATGATGTTGACGATGATGAATAAAGTCACACCGTTGAGGAAACTCCAGACGCCGGCCTATCCCACCATCCGCGAAATCGGGAATGCGGACTTGTCCAGGGTCCCTTCGCGCTGGGCGAACCTGAAGTCCGTCGTCGCCTCCATTGGCACGGCGGCAATGGCGCTGAAGTCGCTCGCACTGGAGGCGAATGCGGAAGCCGCGCCCGCCGCGCCGAGCGCCGAAGCGCCGAAGCGCGTCGCCGACGCCGCACGGCACGAAGTCAACGACGCGTCGCCGACGGACGTCTGTCCGCTTGCCGCCGTTGCCGTCGCCGGCGAGGGAAGGGGTGGTTTTGGCTGCGTAGCCATGAATCCCCCGGTGATGCTCGGCGAGGCGGAGGCGCTGGAGATCATCGAGAAGGAGTTCCTCGCTCGCGGCGTCAAGCTGAAGGACTGCCCCGAGCTGGACGGCGTGTCGCTGCCGTCCGACCCGGAGAGGAAGCGTCCAGTGATGCTCGACTTCGGAACGGAGAAGGGCGACGTCATGGTGGAGTTCATATCGTGGGGCGATGTCCGCCGCTGGAATAAGCGCGACGACTCCATGGTCTTTTCGTCCTTCAATGTCTACGACACCCGTGCGGCGGCGACCAACGCCGTGAACGCGATTTCGGCGCGAAAGGGTGGCGAGCGCGTTTCGGTGGGCGTCTTCTACGATCCGTTCGTCTATCTTCCGAAGGACTGGAAGCCTTCCGACGAAAAGGCAAGCAGCGAGACCCGGTGGAAGGAGCGCACGGCGGCGGGGAAGCGGATCGCGCACGAGAAGCTGAAGGCCCAGATTGAGTCCTTCTTCGACTACCTCGCCAAGAAGGGGAAGCTCCCCGCGAAGTCCGATGCACCTGACGCTTCATCTAACTGACCGCTGCAACCTCGCCTGCCGGTACTGCTACGCTCGGCACGGGACGAGCGACATGTCGCTCGAGACCGCGCTCGCGGCGATCGAGGAGTGCACGGCCGGAGAGGAGAACTGCGGCATCATCTTCTTCGGCGGCGAGCCGCTGCTGCGCGAAGAGATGATCTTCAACGTGATCGCGGACTGCGAGCGGCGGCGTCCGCACGCCTACCACTACAAGGTGACGACGAACGGCACGCTCGTGACGCCGCAGTTCGTCGAGCGTGCGCGGAGCGTGCGGCTCCACGTCGCCGTGAGCTGCGACGGACTCGCCGCCGCGCACGACCGGCACCGCGTGCGGGAGGACGGCTCGGGCTCGTCGTCCGACGTCCTGCGAGGACTCGGACTCGTCCTCGCAGACCAACCCTACGCTCCCGTGATGATGACGGTGAACCCCGACACAGCGGGCGACTTCGCGGATGGCGTCGCGGAATTGTGCGCACGAGGCGCGAAGTACATCGTTTCGACGGTGAACTTCCAGGCGGACTGGGATGCCAAGGCGCGGCGTCGGCTCTGGAAGGCGTACAGCCGCCTCGCGGACTGGTACCTTGACGTCTACCGACGAGAGGAGAAGGTCTATTTCGCCGCGTTCGACAAGCGTATCGCGACGCGCATCTGGGAAGGGCGCGGCGCGTCGTGCCAGCTCGGGCGGCGACAGATATCCGTCGCGCCGGACGGCACGTACTATCCATGCGTCCAGTTCGTGGGGCGCGCGGGCTACGAGATCGGCCGCGTCGGAAAGGGACTCGACGAGCCGTGCCGCGAATGCATCTTCGCGCGGAACGAACGGGCGAAGCCGTCGTGCGCGGGGTGCGCGCTCGAGGGGCGCTGCAACAACAGGTGCGGGTGCCTCAACGTCTCCACGACCGGGTCGCTCGACGAAGTTCCGCCGTTTTTCTGCGAGCACGAGCGGCACGTGATACCGCTCGCGGACCGTCTCGCGGAGAAGCTCTACGCCGAGCGCAACGCTCTCTTCATCCAGCGCCACTACAATCCGGCATTCCCCGTCGTCTCAATTCTTGAGGACATGGTATAAGACAAGGAGACCATCTCAAAAAGGATAGTAGGATAAGGGTCGGGATAAAATCAGCTCGCCTTACATGCGTCCGCTTAGCGCGTCGATGAGGTCGCAGAGGCGCTTGATGCGGTGACCCAGGTCCGGTCGATTGTGAGGCCGCCGCGTTTACTTTTGAACGCGGCGAATTTGATATAATAGTCGCCTATAATTTCAACCGTCGGAGTTTCTCAAAAGTTCTACATGATCTACACGTTCTACGGCTAAAGTAAAAACATTAAAAGTTGTTTTCCAATGCTCTCTACGCTATCTTCGCGGTGTTGGGTGTGTTGATCATATATGGTGTGCTGCTCGCTAGATAGCAAACGGAATCGGATTTATGGTAGAATATATGCGTACGACATCATGGATAGGGTGACGAACATATCATGGCGCACGACAAGCGGCGCGACGCTCGGCGGCTTTGAATACGAGTACGACGCCGCAGGGCGCATTGTCTCGCGTTCCCATGCGATTGGCGTCGTCGACAGGCTCGCGTCATACGGTAGGGCGCGATCACCGAGCGCGCCGCGATCCGTGGTACGCGCTTACACCTACGACGCCTGGGGCAATGTCGTTGATGAGGAGATTGTACCATCGGCTTCGGCGCTCGCTGCGCTCCGCTATCGTTTCCAGGGGCGCGAGTGGTCTGCCGCGACTGGCCTCGTCAACTTCCGCATGCGTTGGTATGATGCCGAGACAGGCCGCTGGCTATCCAAGCACCCAATACGGCTGATGGGCGGCATCAATCTGTATGTGTTTTGCGATGGCAATCCAATTTGCAAATCAGATTGGATTGGATTGTGCTCGGACGAAGATGATGAAGCTTCATGGATTGACTGGGTGCAAACTGGTATTGATGGAATAGGCGTCTTTGATCCTACACCGATTTCAGACGGTGCCAATGCCGTAATTTACTTGTGCAGAGGCAAGTGGACAGACGCAGGTATCTCGGTTATCGCAATGCTGCCATATGTTGGAGACGCAGCTAAAGGCGTTAAGTATGCAGCCAAAGGGACGAAAATATTTCAAGATGGTAAAGCCGCTGTGTCGGTGGTTGGTTTTGCTGGGAAAATAGTATGCGTTATACTGATGATGCCTCGGCATTGATGAAATTTCTAAGCAGGCAAAAAGAAGCGGTGTGACGGAGGATAATGCGCAAACTTTATTGCAATGGGCTCGTGAGTATCAAGTTCCGGCTCATGGACCAGAACAGCACTTGAATCGTAACTTTACTGATCGGCATATACACATAGGACCTGTTGATCATATACGAATAGACCCATGATATGAAATTTTTTAATATTATAAATGACGTTAAAGGTAGAGCTTATAAAGACCTTATAGGTATGGTTGGTAGGTATGCCGCTACTTGCCAGCTGGTGTCGCATCATGAGCCGATGGCCCAGACATGTAAGGAAACGTTGTCCATGCTTGCGAAATTAGGCGAGGAAATAGCGGAAGTTTCGGAATGGCATGGGACAAGATTGTCATGTTGTAATACAGCCCGCCTTCATTCATTTCATGTGAATGAGGAATCCTTGAGATTCCTTGCTAATCATGTCGATTCTCTGTTTTCATGGCGATGGCCAGACGAGCCGGAAGATTTATGCTTCTTGGCTCCAGACAGGTCGCCAATCTTAATCTCGACGGCACATGAAGAATGGGCAAGGTTGGTGTTAGCGGATAGCATGCGCCTGAGTGACTGCTTAATGGCCGTGCTTGAGAAGGCAGAGGTAGAGACTGTTCCGTGCGGTTTTGTAGTCAATATGTCAGCACTATCATCCAGGGGCAGGAATGACAGGCGGTACATTGGTATCGAAGGTGAAGGCTGGCCTGTTGACTTGCCTGGCATGCCGACAATAGAGCACGGCCTTGCATCAGCAGATGAATTTGAATTGTCTGTTGCGTATTGGCGTGGTATAATGAAGGTTGATGGCTTTGAGCATGCGCAGTTGCTCTATTTTGGGGAACAGCCTCCGTACGATGGATTTTCTCTTGTTGGGTTCGACTGTGGCTTCTATTCAAATGAGATTGACAATTTCTCTTTGATCTTAAATGAGCTGCACCGATGCTCTGCTCCAAGCATTGCCGGATACAAGAGATTCTTAAACGAATACGGTTTGTTTGTAACGCGTGAAGCGGCGGAGATGTTTTTGCGTGATGTCCTTTCGGATCAAACATTGAGTAATGTGTATAGGGGTTGCAGTGAGGATTTGTCGGTTTTCAAAGTCTACAGGTATGCGCATGTATGATGCATGTGTCGTGCAGTTGTAAGTCTAAGGGGTTTCTTGAAAATTCGTCCGCACAGTTCGGGTTCGGCTACTGCGACTGGAACGGTCGTCTCTCCGCAGTCACAAACGGAAGCGGATTTGTGGTAGAATATATGTACGACATCATGGATCGAGTGACGAACATATCATGGCACACGACAAGTGGCGCGACGCTCGGCGGCTTTGAATACGAGTACGACGCCGCAGGGCGCATCGTCTCGCGTCGTCAAGAGATTGGCGATCCGTCCCAGATGCCCCAAATGTCCCAGACGTCCCAGAAGAACTACGCCTACGATGACCTCGACCGCCTTGCATCCGATGGCGATGTTTCCTATACGTACGACGCGGCTGGCAACCGCATGACGCGCACCGAGGATGGCGAGACAATAACATACACTCTCGGCGTCGGCGACAGGCTCGCATCTTGGAACGGCGGCGCGTATTCGTACGACGCAGCGGGCAATGTCACGCACATCGAGCGCGACGGCAGGCCGACGCTCGACCTGATATGGAACAGCCAGTATCAGCTTGTGTCTGTATCCACGAACGGCGTGTTTGCGGAGGGCTATGCATACGACGCGCTTTGCCGCCGCGTCTCGACTAGGACACTGGAAGGAACGACGCGCCACGTATACGACGACAACTGGCAGGTGATTGCTGACTTGGATGAAGCCGGCGATGTCATCGCATCCTATACTTGGGGCGACGGGATCGACAACTTGCTCTCGGTCAGCATTCGCGGCGCGACTTATTACCCGCTTACCGATATACAGGGAACCGTCTGGGGCTATGTCGACTCTCAGAACAACGTCGTCGCCCGCTGGCAGTACGATGCATGGGGCAATGTCGTTGGCGCAGAAATTGCCTCGTCCGCAGCGGCACTCGCAAACATCCGCTACCGCTTCCAAGGCCGCGAATGGTCGGCTGCAACTGGCCTCGTCAACATCCGCATGCGCTGGTACGATCCCGAGACGGGCCGCTGGCTATCCAAGGACCCGATTGGGTTGAGAGGTGGATTGAATCTGTATGCATTTTGTCAAAATTGTCCATCAATCTTCAGAGATCCTAGTGGACAAATCTCTGTCGAAGAGATACGTGTGTTGATTGCCGCCTTTGGAGAAGGCTTTGTGGAGGCGATAAATGATGGTGAATTGCAGAAAGGCTTGGCGGCAACTGCTGATGGGTTCTTGCCTTTTTGTGACCCGTTTGAAAGCGTCTACTCGGACGAGTGTGGAAACTATGATAGTGTTTATGATGTCAGTAAGATATCTGGAGCCATTAGCTTGGGATGTTTTACGACCGCTATAGGGATTAAGACAGTTCGATTCTTGAATGAAGGTCGAGAAATTTCGTTCGGCAAGAATCTAAGGATAGCACCTAATGGCAATCGAACAGGCAATTCCTTAGGTGAACTTCCACATTATCATAGGTGGGGCCTTGATGCCAATGGTGCGACAAGGTCGGGGCAAGGAATAGGGCGGCATAGACCATGGGAAACGAAACCGTCTGACACTTCTTTTTGGGATAGGTTCTAATGCAATATCCAATCATAGTGGAATATGAGGAAGAAGTTTTTCTTATCCAAGAAGAATCTTCCATTACAAAGAAAATTGAGCCATTTGACATTGTGTCTGGATGCTGCAGATTTTGGGATTCAGGTGGTTTTGCTTTAAGGCCATGTGTGCAAGGATGTTTTTCACGTCCCGTGTTGGGATTTTTAACTTCCTCGTTTCAAGTCGTGGAACAAAAAGGGGCAGTTGTTTCATTTGAATATTGCAACGAGGCTCTTCCCGATATAGAGGGGTTGCAGCATCTTTTGGATAACAATCTACTGATGGATCATGCGACGAGGAACGTTATAATGAATATTGTTGCGCAATCGGGTTCTGGGGAGGCGCGGGATTAATTAGTGAGAGATATTTTACTGATTGATCAGTTGCATGAAATTAAGTCGTAACATAATCAATAAAAGTTGGTTTGTCGGTATCTGCTCGGCGGTGCTTGTTGTAGTTGCGGTATATAGCCTGATGGATTTCAACTCCGCCGATGAAAGAGACGATGCCACTGTCGCGAAGACACAAAATGAAAGATGGAAAGGGTTTTTGGTGTCTTGGCTCGGTATCGCGCGAAGAAGGCGAATGGGTAGCGACTGAGAAGTCGACTGCTCCACGTCCTTTTTGCTGTTCGACCGCAGTGGAAATAAGGAATTGCTCCGCGCCCATGGTCCTTCCCGAGGCCTATGCGGGAGGCAAGAGCGATCCAACTGCCTCGCCGCAATCTGCGATGCGGGTGAAATCTTCTTCCGAGGCGCGTCAAATCGGGTGTTTTGTGCCGCATCGCAAAAAGGCTGTCCAGTTAGAGATGCGCGCTGCCCCGCGTAAGTCCAAATGCGGGATAAGGGCGTTGCGTTCAAAAGTAAACGCAAGTTTTGAAAGTAAAAGCAAGAAAGTCAACTCCGAGCGTTTGGGCTCCCGCTAACGCTCCGCAGCTTCGCACCTGACAACGACTGTATATGTGCCGGCAGGGGTGTTTTGGGATGCGACTGCGTCGCATAAATCAGCCGTAGGCCGCTCTAATCACTTGAAAACAGCAACACCTGATTGTGGTTGAAAAGCGCGGAGCAGTGAAGCGGGAATGCGCCTGTCGCGGAGCGGAGGGTAGATTCGGCGAAGCCGAACCCGCAGGGCGCGCAAGCGTCTGCGCGAGAACATCAACCGTCGGAGTTTTCCCAAAACCGCGCAGGGGTCGCAAAGGTTCGGCAGCCCAAAGTAAAATTGGGGAACCTCCAAAGAATTGCGACGAGGTTTGTATTGGCAAAATTTGATATAATAGCTGCCAATAACATGAACAACGTGAAAAACAACATAAGAAGGACGCCGCTTCGATTTGCGCGGCGGAAGCCGGCTTGCGGTTGCGAGTCGTCCTCTTGCAGGATGTCCTCGAAGTTGTTTCGGTTGTTCCCAACAACTACCGACGAGAACCTTGTCTTCAACGACGCGCTTGGCACCACGGTCGGCGCGAAGAAGGACGGCAAATACTCCGCCGCAGCACTCACTGCGTTTGGAGAAGATTTATCCGTCAACTCGTCAGGCGAATCTTCCCGTTCCCCATTCCCCGTTCCCCATTCCCCATTCTTCACTGGCAAGCCCTACGT
>SUWC01000006.1 GCA_015061665.1 Lentisphaerota bacterium | reverse complement strand
TGGATGAAGCACTTGTTGGCGCAGACCCGTCGTACAGGTACAGCAAAAGGCGGCTTGCCGTGATGCGTGCGGCTCAGATGAACTGCATCAACCAAACTTTGACCAACTACGTCACCAACGCCATCAATGAGCTTGTCGCATATCCCGAATCGGAGCTGCCGGATTGATTGGCGAGCGTTAGCTAAGCCTGTCTGCGAAGGTCTGTGGTGTGAGTGGGTGCGCGAGTTATGGAGACGCGGCATCTTGCCGCGTTGGGATTGTCAGTTGGCTGTATTATACGCGGCTGACAGTCTGCGGGGGTCTGTCCCCAAAAGTCCCACCTCCAGGAAAGTCTGCGAAGGAATCCAGGGCCTGGCTGCTCTTCGCTGCAAGGCTGTTTCCTGGCGACGCCGTCGAGTCGCTGCAGGCCGAGTCGCGGGAACTGCTTCTCATGATCGGCAAGAGCATCAGCACTGCCTCGGCCCGCATGCATGGAAAAGCCATCGGAGCGTAGGCTCGATGCCTACGCACAAAAGATGATCGGGCGCGGCCGATTTGTTGCCCCTAGTATGTCCTAGGGTCGCACTAGATATCCATACAATTCACCCCCTTGTAATTTTCACCGAAATTCGGTAAAATATACGGCGAACATTCCCAAAGAAGGAAAAAGAAAATGGCTAATATCAAGGGCGGCCGCGCCGCCAGGAAACGTGACCGTCAGAACGCCAAGGCGAACAAGCGCAATTCCGTCGCCAAGGCTAAGCTTCACGATGCGCACAAGAAGCTCTTCAAGGCAGCCGACGCCGGCAGCCGTGAGGAAGCCGAGAAGAAGTTCAAGGAATTCGTCGCTGGTCTCGACAAGGCCGCGAAGAAGGGCATCATTTCCAAGAATACCGCGGACCGCAAGAAATCCCGCGCTCAGCTCAAGCTGAACAAGATGGCAGCAGCGGCCGCAAAGTAACCCAACACAGAGAAAAAGACGGGAATGTGAATGCAAAAGGGCATCTAAGTCGAACTTGGGTGCCCTTTGCGATTTTGAAAACCCCATTTTGCAAGTGAATTTTCACAAGAAAGGAAAAATACAATGGCAAAGAAGACACTCCGTGACGTCGAGATCAAGGGCAAGCGCGTTCTTATGCGCGTTGACTTCAACGTGCCCATGGCTAAGGACGGTTCCGGCAAGATTACGGACGACACCCGCATCGTAGCGGCTCTCCCGTCCATCAAGTACGTTCTCGAGCAGGGCGGCAGCCTTGTTCTCATGAGCCACCTCGGCCGTCCGAAGGGCGTCAAGCTCGGCGCAGCGGCGAATCCCGACAACGCGGCGTTCACGCTCAAGCCCGTTGCCGAGGATCTTTCCAAGAAGCTCGGCATCGAAGTCAAGTTCGTTCCGGACTGCATGGCCGCTGACGATGTCGTCAAGGCGCTCAAGCCGGGCGAAGTCGCTCTTCTTGAGAACACCCGTTTCTACAAGGCTGAGGACGGCAAGGTCAAGAAGGATGACGAGAAGAAGGGCATCCACCTCACCGACGAGGAGTTCGCGGCCAAGAAGGCAGAGCTGAAGGCGTCCCGCCAGGAGATGGCCAAGAAGCTCGCTTCCTACGGCGAGATATACTGCAATGACGCATTTGGCACGGCTCACCGCGCCCATGCCTCCACGGCCGTTGTCGCAGACTACCTCCAGCCCGCCGTCAGCGGCTTCCTCCTTGAGAAGGAGATCAAGTTCCTCGGTGATGCTGTCGAGAATCCTGTCCGTCCCTTCGTCGCGATCCTCGGCGGCGCCAAGGTGTCCGACAAGCTCGCAGTCGTCAAGAGCCTGCTCAACAAGGTTGACACGCTCATCATCGGCGGCGGCATGGCCTACACGTTCAAGAAGGCTCAGGGCCTCAAGATCGGCACTTCCCTCTGCGAGGACGATCAGGTCGCCTACTGCAAGGAGATGCTTGAGGCTGCTTCCGCGAAGGGCATCAAGATCCTCCTCCCCGTCGACAACGTTATCGCCGACAAGTTCCCCGAGACGAAGGACGCCAGCGACATCCAGATGAAGACCTGCGAGGGCGACATTCCGGACGGCTGGATGGGCCTCGACATCGGACCGAAGTCCGTTGAGCTTTTCGCCGATGCGGTCAAGGGCGCAAAGACGGTTGTCTGGAACGGGCCTATGGGCTGCTTCGAGTTCGCTCCGCTCTCCAAGGGCACATACGGCGTCTGCGAGGCGGTTGCGACGGTCAAGGCCAACGGCGGCATCTCGATCATCGGCGGCGGTGACTCCGTCAGCGCTGTCAAGAAGTCCGGCAAGGCGCCCGAGATGAGCCATGTCTCCACCGGCGGCGGCGCGAGCCTCGAGTTCCTCGAGGGCAAGGTCCTTCCTGGCGTTGCGGCTCTCAACGACAAGTAATGGTCATACAGGCTTCGTCTAGGACGAAGTCTTAGAAGCGCGAGAATTTGTGCGGAAGGTTCGCGTCAGGCTCCTTCCACGCGATTCTTGCGCTTTTTTTGTCCATTGGACAAAAAGTCGGGTTTGTGCTATAATTAGGGCATGAAAGAGGGAAACAATATTCCAGTTCGTGGTGGCATAGGTTTTCTTTCCGCCTGGGGCCTGTCATTTGGCTGTGCGGTCGGATGGGGGGCGTTTGTCATGCCTGGAACGACGTTTCTTCCTGTTGCGGGTCCGCTAGGAACACTGCTCGGCATCTTGCTTGGTGCGCTGGTAATGCTTCTCATCGGGATCAACTACAATTTCCTGATGCAGCGATATCC
Organism: Lentisphaerota bacterium; assembly: GCA_015061665.1. GTDB lineage: Bacteria > Verrucomicrobiota > Kiritimatiellia > RFP12 > UBA1067 > UBA1067. The sequence goes on along the minus strand of SUWC01000006.1, from coordinate 74,847 downwards.
TGACTCTGGCGGCGCATACGGATTCGTCAAGCGGATATGCAACTACGACCACGGCTTCCTGTGCGCATGGTTCCTTGTGCTCGTATACATTGCGATTACCTGGAGCAATGCGACTGCAATCGCGCTTATCGGGCGGAACCTCCTAGGCGGGCTGTTCAAGTTCGGCTTCCACTACAATGTCCTTCACTACGACATATACCTTGGCGAGTTTCTGGTGGCTGTTGCTTCACTTGCGCTTGTCGCGTTCATCTTCTGCCGCTTCGGCACGGCAACCGTCTCGCGTCTTCAGGCGTTTCTTGCCATACTTCTCCTTGGCGGCGTCGCAATTGCCTTTGCAGCTGTGATGCTCGGGCATAAAGAAGGGCTTGCTTCGCTGGGCCCTGCTTTCGAATCCTCCGGCAACAGCTCTGCGCTTCAGATTCTGAGCATTGTGGGGCTTGCGCCATGGGCGTTCGTCGGTTTCGAGTCGATATCCCACACAGTCGAAGATTTTAGCTTTAAGCGACGGAAGACTATTTGGGTGATAATTGCATCGCTCGTGACGAGTGCCTTTGCCTATGTCGCCTTGACGCTTATTGCGGTTGCGCGCCGTCCGGACAGGTTCTACGACTGGATTGGCTACGTCGCCGACCTTTGGCAGTACGAGGGGCGGCTGGAGGGTCTGCCTGTATTCTACTCGGTTGAGGGCGCGATGGGCAGGGCGGGGCTTGTAGTTCTCGGCATAGCTGCGCTAGCGGCTATTTTTACAGGGATCATCGGGAACCTGATAGCGGCAAGCCGCCTCGTCCACTCCATGGCCAAGGACGGTCTCCTTCCCAGACCGTTTGCGGTCTCCAAACGCGACCTAGTGCCGGTCAACGTCGTAATCGCAATGGTCCTTCTGTCTTGCGGAGTGCTTCTTTTCGGGCGAACGGCCATCGGATGGATCGTGGACGTTACGTCAGTGGGCGCGGGCATAGTATACGGTTACGTCTCCTACTGCGCCTTTGTTCGCGCGAAAAGAGAGAAGAAGCGCTTTGTCAAGGCAACGGGCATCATCGGTCTTGTGATTTCCGTAACATTCGTCATATACTTCATGGTGCCGAACTTTTGGTCTGTCAGCGCCTTTGCGACGGAGTCCTACCTCATCCTCGCTGCATGGGGCATTCTTGGGTTTATGTCTTTCAGGAAGATTTTCCGAGTCGACCAGCATGACCGCTTCGGAAAGTCGACCGTTGTCTGGCTAGTGCTACTCTTCCTTGTCTTTTTCGCCTCGCTTATGTGGGTTCGCCAGGCTACCCACGGACTCACGGGGAAAGTCGTAAGCGAAGTAGGTTGCCACTACGAGAAGAACTACAATCCCCAAAACGCCCAGTCAGACGACGACGCAGTGTACCTGAAAGAGCAGAAGGACGTGATCGATGACGCGCTGACGCGCTACAATCTTGTCCAGATGAGCCTTGTCGTCATTACGCTGGCTATAATGTTCAACATCTACAACACGATGTCTCGCAAGGAGATGCTCGCGGCCCGCGCGAAGAGCTATTTCTTCTCGACAGTAAGCCACGACATACGAACTCCGCTCAATGCCATCATCGGCTTTTCGCAGATGCTGAAGGCCGGGTTCAAGTCGAAGGAGGAGCAGGACCAGGCCGTTGATTCCATTTTGTCAAGCGGCAACACCTTGCTGGGCCTCATCAACGACATCCTCGACCTCTCCAAGCTGGAGGCTGGACGTGTGGAAATCGATCCTGAACCGACGGACTGCTCGCGCCTTCTGCGTGAAATCACGACGACATTCCGGATAGGCAATTCCAACAAAGCCGTCGAGCTCCGCTGCAAGCTTAACCCTGATCCGATTCCCACCCTCCTTATTGACTCCCATCGCCTGAGGCAAATTGCCGTAAACCTGATTGGCAATGCGCTCAAGTTCACGGAATCAGGGTTTATCGAGGCTCGTCTTTCCTTCAGCGGATCGGACTACTTGGAGTCGGGAACGCTGAAGTTTGAGGTGGAGGATACTGGAGTCGGCATAAGCGAGCTTGATCAGAAGCGCATAGCGTCGCCCTACGTCCAGGTCAGCGCAAAGACCGCTCGCCATGGAGGAACCGGACTCGGGCTTGCAATCTGCAAGCAATTGTCGGCCGCTATGGGCGGATCGCTTTCCCTCGTTTCGCAACTCGGGAAAGGCTCCACTTTTACTGTTAAGATCCCTAATGTCAAAATTAGCTCTGCAGATCCAAGGCCATCTGTCCATCCGCAGGCATCTATCGAGCTGACGCCACCTGTATCCACTGTTGCGGAAGGAGAGTCGACGCCAAAGTCGCCTGCGCCTACAGGCACATTGGAGGGACTTCGCATCCTTATCGCAGACGATTCGAAGATGAACCTTATGGTGCTGAAGGCGATGCTTATGCGACTCGGCAAGCCTACAATCGTAATGGCTGAGGACGGCGAGGAGGCATGGAAGAAAATGACCGAAGAAGGCGCCCCGGCATTTGATATCGTCCTTACGGACATGTGGATGCCGAAACTAGACGGAGAAGGGCTTGCAAAGCGAATCAGGGCCGAAGAACGGTTCGCAAAAATTCCCGTCTACGTAATCACCGCCGACGTCGAACTGTCGATGACATTCGCCGAGAAGGGGTTCGACGGCATCCAGCTAAAGCCGGTTACCGTCGAAAAGCTAAAGGAAATTCTCAGAGTGTAGGTTACTTCGCGGCCGCCTTGGCAGCAAGGTCCGCGAACACTGTCTTGTCGCGCGGATGGACGTCGTGCATCTCGCCGAGCCCCGCCGCGAACGTGTCTACGAAGATCGCGCCAGTCTCGTCGCAGACCTCGTGCTGCACGTCGCGGTACTGCTCCCACGGACGGTTCATTCTCGGAAGTCCCATCATGATGAAAGGAATCTTCTTGTCGCCGCGCAGCTCCGAGACGAGGGCGCGCAGCGTCTCGAGCTGGTAGTCGCGGTCGGTCGGCGTATCAGGCGCGACGCATGTCGTCGCGTTCGACTCGCCCTGATACCATAGGATCCCGTCGATATTTACTTCGCTTTCCTTTATGCGCTTGACACCTTCGTCATACATCTTCGACACGGGCCACCAATAGGCTTCTTCCTTGTTTGCGCGGCGGCGTGGATACTCGCGCGCGACCCACGCGCACGGGAAGTCCCTGTTCTGGTCGAGGCGGTGGCGGTTCGTCGCGATCGCGGCGAGATGCGGATAAAGTGGCTTGCCGTCCTTGCCCATGGCGCACATCGTCTGCTCGGAGAGGAACGATTCAGTGGGCGCGCCGCCCGCAGCGACGTAGAGCATGCGAACCTGGCCCTTGATCGCCTCGGCGCGACGGATCGCGAAGGAGACGCCGAACGCACTCTTCCGGAGGGCGTTGGCACGCGTAAGCTTTCTCCACTCGCCAGTGTTGAAGTCCCAGAACCGGACATCAACCTTGTCGAGCCGCTTCAGCTCGTTTTCGACCCTCTCCTTTTCTGCAGGCGAAGCATTGAACTCCCCCCAGCCTTTTTGCATATTCGACTGGCCGGCGCAGAGCCACGTCTCGCCCTGCATTTTCGTCTCTAGCCGATTTACCGTCTTGGCTTCAGGGCCCTTCGTCAGCGCCTTGAACGTCGTCTCTGCGATGATGCGCGCCCCTTCGGCGTTGGGGTGGATCTTGTCGCGGGCGAATATTTCGTCCATCTTCTCGCGAAGAGGGTCCTGCATGTCGATGCCCGTTGCGTTCATCTTCTTGGCAACCGCCTCAAGGTCGGCCTGCATCAAGAACGGCTCGGGGCTGCGGTAGAATTTCTGTCCTTCCGCGAGCGGCGAGAGCTTCGTCCAAATGGCGAATTTCGCCTTTGGATTCGCCTTGCGGTAATCCTCGAGAAGCGCGAGGTAGTCGCCTTCAAACTGTCCGCGTTTCCGTCCGCCGGTGTATTCCTTGATGTATTCGCCGTTGTCGTTGATGCCGAGGTTGCAGATGACGACGTCGGGCTTCCATTCTAGGGCCGCCTTGTGTTCGGGCATGTAGCGGAAGCCGCGCTTCTCGCTGCCGCGCATCGAGTCGAGGTAGATGCCGCGTCCGGAGTTGCCGAAGTTGCGAACCTCGTACTTGCCTGGCTCCGCCTCGTCGAGCATCTTCTGGAGCTGCGCGGGATAAGATTCATTCGGCCGGTCGGGAAGGCCTAGGCCGAACGTAATTGAATCGCCTACGCACGCGACCTTAGTCTTGTCTGCGGCGATAACCGTGAAGACGGCGACAACGAGTATCGCAGATATTAGTTTTTTCATTATTCTCCTTTCTTAATATTTATCATCTTTCGACATAACACGCAATGTCGTCGGCAGCTTAGCGAACGGGGACAGCGCTATTCCCTGAACCGCGCATCAAGCGTTGTGGTGAGATTTTTGAGACGAGATTGCTGTTCTTCGTCGTCGGAAAGGTCGCGCGTCTGGAAGGGGTCTTTTGCGACGTTGTAGAGACGGACCCTTGCTCCGCCTTCGCGCATCCTGGTCCGCAGCGCAACGTAGTCCCCGTCGCGCACCATCTGCTGGAAGCCGCGAACTGGATCCTTGCGTGACTTGAACTCCTTGAACGCCTCGGTTCCGCCGCCCCATGGGAACTCGTATTGCGTGTAGACAAGGGACCTCATCGGCTCGTAGCGTCCATCGACAGCCGCAGAAAGGAACTTCATCCAAGCGTGCGACTGCGATGGGGTTGCGTCCGTAGCGCCTTCCGGGGCCTTCCCTGGCCAGTGGATCAGCGCGGGGACGCGCATGCCCCCCTCGAAGACGTCGCGTTTGAGTCCGTCGAATGGACCCGACGAGCCAAATGTGCGCGGGTCTGCGCCGTATTCGTCTGCCGGTCCGTTGTCCGAAGTGAAGATTATAAGCGTGTTTTCCGCAATTCCAGTTTGTTCCAAATGGCGGACGATGTCGCCGATTGCGTCGTCCATGCGCGTGATCGCCGTGGCATAGCGCGCAGCGGCGGGAGGAAGGGTGGCGTAGCAGGGGTTTATCCACGTGTTGCGCGAGGCGGCTGGCTCTGGCGCAAGAGGCCAGGATACGCCGTCCTGCGGGTACGGACGTCCCGGCACGTGAAGGGGCGTTTTGCACTTCAAGTCTTCTCCACAGAAACCGGAGCCGTGTATCGTGTTAACGGCAAGGTACAAGAAGAAGGGCTTTTCGGGCGAGCGTGACATATGGTCGCTGATAAGCTGCTTCGTTTTCGCGGCGAAGAGGTCCGTAGAATATATTCCTTCGGCAGATGCGGTCGCATTCGTGCGGTTTTCGGTGATGCCCATGAATGCGCCGCGCACATGGCCCTCGTAGTGGTAGTAGGTATGACCTGCCATGTGGTCCAAAAATCCGTAGAAGTAGTCGAACCCGCGATCAAGGGGATGCGACGAGACCGGCTGTCCAGACTCTCCTCCGCCGGCGATTCCCCATTTGCCGACCGCCCACGTCGCGTACCCAGCGTCGCGCATGACGGTCCCAAGTGTCTTCGTCTCGGAGAACGGCCTGTCGAAGCAGTTGTCCCTGAGCGAGCATTCTCCTTGGGGACGTCCCGTGAGGATCGAGGCACGGCTGGGCGCGCAGACGGGCGCCGCGCAGTAGTGGTTGGAAAGGGCGGTCCCGCCGCAGGCGAGCTTGTCGATGTTGGGCGTGCGGATCCGCGGCAGTTCTGCCGCGCGCGCATTCTGCCACATGAAGCCGAGATCGCCCCAGCCAAGGTCGTCGGCCAGGATAAAGATGACGTTTGGACGCTTCGCGCCTGGCGCCGCGTTGACGGCGCCGGCGAGCAGCGTGGCGATTAGAAGAACGAATCCGGCCTTTTTTGAAAGCATGTCCAGTCCTCCGCTCCTTGCAGCGTTCTGTCCTAATTTTACCACAATCTGCCGACGTACTGCAATTGCCAAGCGACCCCGAGTTGCCTTTCCCCCAAATGTGTGATTGCACATCCACTAGGCCTTTTGATATACTAATGAACATGAAAAAAACTACTATATTCATCATTAGTGCATCTATTGCGCTTCTTGCCGCAGCAGATGAGCTTCCGCCTTGGCGCAACCCCAAGGTTTCATCCATCAACAGGCTTCCTGCGCGAACCGTTGCAGTTCCCTGCGAAAGCGCCGAAGTCGCGCTCGCGATAGCAAAGGGCGAGATGCCCAGAACCGAATCCAAGTGGCTCCAGACTCTCAACGGCACGTGGGGCTTCAAGTGGAAGCACACGATAGACGCTGCTGAATGGGAGAAGACGGGCGAGATCGCAGTCCCCGGCTGCTGGCAGCTCCAGGGCGACTACGATCCCGCGCTCTACACGAACGTGACGTATCCGATCGCCGGATACAAGGAAGGCGACCCGATGATGGAGCCGCCGAAGGATTTCACAAGCCACTACTTCCGCAATCCTGTTGGGCTCTATTCGAGGACATTTACTCTCCCTGAGGGGTGGAAGGGCCGCCGTACGGTCATCCACTTCGGCGGGGTCAGCTCCGCCATGTATGTTCGCGTCAACGGCAAGGATGTCGGCTATTCCGAGGACAGCCGTCTGCCCGCCGAGTTCGACCTGACGCCCTATCTGGTAGACGGCGAGAACTCGCTCGAAGTCGAGGTGCTTAAGCACTGCGATGGATCTTTCCTCGAAGACCAGGACTTTTGGCGCTTCTCCGGCATCTTCCGTGACGTCTGGCTAGTCTCCGAAGGTGCCGACGCAGCCAAGGATATCGTTGTCGAGACGACGCTCTCCGACGACTATGCCACGGGCACGCTCGTTGTCCGCGACGAGAACGGCAAGGCGCTTCTCGAGAAGAAGTACGACAACCCGAAGCTGTGGAGCTGCGAGACGCCGAACATGTACTACGAGATTGTTGAGTTTGCCGGGGACTACCGAGCCGTCGCGTTCGGCTTCCGCAAGGTCGAGATCAAGGACGCAGTCATGTACATCAACGGCAAGCGCGCTCTGTTCATGGGAACCGACCGCCACGAGATGGAGCCGGAAACTGGATATGCGGTAACCCTTGCGGGCATGCAGAAGGATATCGAGATATTCCATGACCTGAACATCAATGCGGTCCGTACGTGCCACTACCCGAACGACCCGACGTGGTACGAGCTCTGCGATCGCGAGGGAATCTACGTCGTCTGCGAGGCGAACGTCGAGGCTCATGGCGTGAAGGGCTACTACAGCGGCAACGGCGAGCACCTCCCCAAGAACCCTCTCTATCACGATGCTATCGTCGAGCGCAACACAAACATGGTCAAGGTGTTCCGCAACCATCCGTCCGTCATTACATGGTCGCTCGGAAACGAGTCCGGGGACGGCCCTGCGATGGTTGACGCCTATGCTGCGATCAAGTCCATCGACTCGACGCGGCCGGTCCAGTACGAGTGCGCGCAGGACAGCGACCATAGCGACGTGAAGTGTCCGATGTACGCGCGTCCGTGGGACGTCGAGAAGTACGTCAAGGACAATCCCAGGAAGCCCTACATCCTGTGCGAGTACACGCACGCGATGGGCAACTCCAACGGTGGCATCCAGAAGTACTGGGACATCGTGCGCAAGTATCCGAGCGCGCAGGGCGGCTTCATCTGGGACTTCGTCGACCAGGCTGTCTGGAAGAAGGACTCGCGCGGCAAGTGGCTTGCATACGGCGGCGACTTCGGGGACAAGCCGAACGACGACAACTTCAACTGCAACGGCATTGTCGCGGCTGACCGCACGTACCACCCCGGATGCTGGGAGGTCAAGCACGCCTACCAGCCCGTCCACGTCGACTCATGGGACTGGGAGACGAAGACAGCCAAGATCTACAACGCATACCGCTTCACGTCGCTTGACGGCATGAGGGCCAGGTGGCGCGTGGAGAAGGACGGCAAGCCCGTGGCGGAAGGCGATGTTGACGTCTCCGGCATACAGCCCGACACGGTTGCGGAAGTCAAGATCCCCGCCGCTCCAGACGGCGACATGATCATCTTCGGATTCGGCAAGCCCGACTCCATAAAGCCGGCGGCTGTGGACCAGTTCACGAAGCCGTTCTCGCCCATCACCGTCGAGTCCGTCCCGGCGAAGTGCCCGCTTTTCGACATTGTCAGGATGAACGCCTTCAAGATGGAGTTCTGGCGTGCGCCTACTGACAACGACCGCGGCTGGGGCATGGGCGGAAAATGCAGGATATGGAAGGAGGCCACGGCGAACCAGAAGGCGCCTGAAGGCGCCGAGGCCGCTCTTGACGTCACCTGCGCAGAAAAGGGGCTTGTAGTCGACCTCAAACTTGACGTAAAAGACGGCAAGCTGCCAAGAATCCCACGCGTCGGCGTTTCGTTCAAGCTGCCGAAGGACTATGTCAACGTCAAGTGGTACGGACTCGGACCGTGGGAAAACTACTCCGACCGCTCTTCCGGGGCGTTTCTGGACACCTACGCAGCGACAATCGGCGTATCTTCTGGTCTTGCCGACGGCGACAAGGGCATCCCGTATGTCCTTGAGGGACTTAATCCCGACAACTACATCGAACCTGGCGAACAGGGTCATAGGGGTGGCTGCCGCTGGGTGGAGTTCTCGAACGCAGAAGGCAAAAAGATTCGCATAACCGCGCTGAACGCGCCGTTCGGGTTCAACGCCTGGCCATATTCCCAGGAAACGCTCGAAAAGGCACGGCACCAGTTCGACCTGAAGGACGAAGGGGCAATCACCGTTGTCCTTGACGCGGTTCAGATGGGCGTTGGTGGCGACAACAGCTGGGGCGCAACGCCGCACGGCGAATACATGCCTTCCGTCGGCTCCTATGAACTCAAGGTCCTTGTCGAAGGAATGTAATAGCACAATCTAATTGGAACACAATAAATGAGAAATGTGATAACACTTGTTTCGGCCCTGTCATTCGCAGCAGCGGCGTCCGCCGCCGATCCCGCAGTCGTCACGTTCGGCAACGAAGCCGACGGACACGATGTGCCAAAGGGACTTTGGGGCATATTCTTCGAAGACATCAACTGGGCCGCAGATGGCGGCCTAAGCGTCGAAATGCTCGCCAACGGCGGATTTGACTGGCAGCAGGCTGACCACGAGAAGTGGAACTGCACCGAAGACGGATGGGAGCCGGACTACCGTGAAGGGGGTATGGCGCGTCTCTCGTTCCAGTACGGCGCGCCCGTCCATCCCAACACCGCAAAGCACCTCCGCATCGAGGCGTTCGGGCATGGTCTGGCAGGAGTGCGCAACCGCGGCCTGGACGGAATGTGGATCAAGAAGGGCGAACCGTACAGGCTCGTATTCGACTGGCGCGAGATTTCCAGGACGGGAATAGACTTCGAGCTTGGCAAGTGGTCCCGCTTCGAAACGTCGTTCACTGGCGACGAGAAAGGCTTGTCGATCGACATGCCCTTCGGAAAAGTCGTAGTTGAGAGCGACAAGGATCGCGTGACTTTCTCCATCCTCGTCTCCGGACGCCGTACGTTTGAGTTCGACAACGTGAGCCTCAAGCCTACGGGAAAGAATCTCGTGCGTGCCGGACTTCGCAAGGACCTCGTCGACATGCTTGCTGGACTCAAGCCCACTTTTGTGCGCTTCCCAGGAGGATGCATCGTCGAAGAAGGCGACTTCCAGCACTGGTACGACTGGCGCAGGACGGTTGGACCGCGCGAGCGCCGCGAGTGCATTCTCAACCGCTGGACCCACCACGAGGGCTACAGACCCTATTGGGAGACGTTTGACGTCGGCTTCTACGAGTATTTCCTCCTTTGCGAGGAGCTTGGCGCCGAACCGCTTCCGATCTGTCTGGCCGGGCTTACCTGCCAGTTCCAGAAGCCTGCGCTCATGTGCGACGTGAGGGACATAGACTTCTTCACGCAGTGCATCTTCGACCTAATCGAATTTGCCAATGGTGGTGTAGACACAAAGTGGGGCCGCGTCCGCGCCGAGATGGGGCATCCTGCTCCATTCAACCTCAAGATGGTCGGAGTCGGCAACGAGAACTGGGATGCCCCGTTCTTCGACCGCTGCGAGCCAATCGCCAAGGCGCTTCGTGAAAAGCACCCTGAGATAAAGATAATCGGTTCGTCGGGCCCTGGTCCAGATGACGGACATTACCGCTACGCGTGGGGCCGCATTACAGCGGAAACGGCCGATTTCGTCGATGAACACTACTATCGCGATCCGGAATGGTTCCTGCGCGCCGCAACGCGCTACGACGGTTACGACCGCAAGAGGCCGCCGGTATATGCCGGCGAGTACGCCTGCCATCACCATGTCAACAAGCGCAAGCCCAATTCCCTTTGGAGCGCAATCTGCGAGGCTGTCGCAATGACAGGCTTCGAGCGCAACTGCGACGTCGTCAAGATGGCCAGCTACGCCCCGCTTTTTGCTCGCGAGGGACATGCCCAGTGGACGCCCGACCTGATCTGGTTCAACGGAACCGAGAGCTGGGCAACGCCGAACTACTACGTCCAGCAGCTGTTCTCGCTTAACCGACCCGACCGCACCCTCCCCGTGAAGGTTGAAGGTGCATCAGACGTCTATGCCTCGGCAGGCGTCAGAGGCGGCAAGCGCATCGTCAAGCTCGTCAACACATCCGAGGAAGTTCGTGATGTGAAGATTGACCTCCGCGGCGCAGCGAAGGTAACGACGCTGTCCGGCGCGAAGCTTGACGTCAACGCGCGCGGCGCTGAGGTTGTGAAGCCTGTCGTGGCGGAATCCGTACTCGAAGGATCCGTTGCGCTCCCGGCTTGCAGCCTTGTAGTCGTAGAGATGAAGTAATGGCCAAAGCTGACAAGTAGCTGACGATGTTCAGTGCCTTGATTCAAATAGCAAGGGTCGCAGCCGTCATCGGACTAGTAGTCTGGGCGGCTGTTCTTGTCACTCCGAAGGGACGGCTTCCGCTGGCCGTCCGCGGGCTGGCGCGGATGCTCCGCAGGGACGCAGGCGCGCCAGCCGCGCAAGACGACGGAAAGCCCGTCAGCGGACTTCGCCGCTTTGCCGCTTTCCTCATAATTCTTCTCGCAGCGCTTTTGGCGATCATCTGACGAAGGCAGCGCACCCATTATCCGCGCCATTTGTGGTATAATAATAGGCAGCTATGACAACGGTTACACCTGAAATTGAAAGTTCCATGAGCTCCAGCTCCTGGATTCGCAAGATGTTTGAAAAGGGCCTCGAGCTCAAGCGTGAGTTCGGCGAGGACGCGGTGTGCGATTTTTCGCTCGGCAACCCTGACGTGCCGCCGCCGGCAAAGACGCGCGAGGTGCTTGCCTCTATAGCCGAAAGCGCGGTGCGTCCACTGGGCCTGGGGTATTGTCCCAACGCCGGCATTCCAGCCGTCCGCGATGCGATGGCGAGCTATCTTTCCACGCAGCAGGAAACGCCCGTCGCGTCCAAGGACGTCGTAATGACCGTCGGCGCCGCAGGAGCGCTCGTCTCCTTCTTCCGCGCGGTCATCGAGAAGGGGGATGAGGTCATCACTCCTGCGCCGTACTTCGTTGAATACGGCGCCTACTGCGGACACTTCGGCGGCGTTCTCAAGGCGGTTCCTTCGCTTCCTCCGACGTTCCGTCCCGACGTGGCCGGAATCGAGAAGGCGATAACGCCGAAGACCCGCGCCATCATCGTCAATTCACCGAACAATCCGACTGGCGCGATATATTCGCTGGAGGACATGAAGGCGATTGCCGCGCTTGTCGACAAGGTAAACGCGGAACGCGAGTCAATCCCCGGCGCAAGGCCGCTCTTTCTCCTCTCCGACGAACCTTACCGCGCGTTTGCCTATGACGGCGCAAAGGTCCCGGCCGTTCTTCCGCTAACGAAGTGGGCTGTCGTCCTCGGAAGCTTTTCCAAGACGCTCTCGCTTGCCGGAGAGCGCGTGGGATACCTGCTCGCGAACCCGCAGATGCCTGGACAGCCGCAGCTCGTTGCGGCCGTAACCCTTACCAACAGGACGCTCGGCTACGTCAATTCGCCTGTCATCGGGCAGCGTCTCGCGGCTGCGCTTCTTGACCAAACCGTTGACCTCGAAATCTACGACCGTCGCCGCAAGCTCATGGCAAAGGTGCTTTCCGACGCCGGTATCGAGTTCGAGATGCCGAAGGGCGCTTTCTACTTCTTCGCCAAGAGCCCTGTTGCAGACGACCTTAAGTTCGTTGATGCGCTTTTGGCGGAAAAGATACTCGTCGTCACCGGCAAGGGATTCGGCTTCGCAGGATATGTCCGCCTCAGCTGCAGCGTCGACGAGAAGATAATCGCACGCAGCGCAGCTGGATTCAAACGCGCAATGGAGAAATTCAAATGACATCGCTTTTCATTGCTGCTGCGCTCGCCGCAACCTCCCCCGTTTCCTACAACGCCGAAGAGCATTCGGTCACGTTTACTGCGACGGCCGTCGGAATGCCGACGAGCGCGCAGATCGAGTTCCTCTTCGCCGGCAAGGATTCCGACCACGACTACGAAACGCTCTTTCTGACAGACGCCGATGTCGGAGAAATCGCCAAGGCGTTCGAAAAGGCCGGAATCCCGACGGGCAAGCCCATAGACGCGGCGTCGGCGCGCCTGTGGCCTGTCGGCGACGAACTTGAGATGACGCCAGCGTTTGACACGCTGATCAAAGAGACGTTCGGCGAACCGCTCGTTCCCATTTCGTACACTGGCGGGAAACGCGATGCGAGCGGGATCCCCGATGCGTCAACCAACATGCCGCTCGCCGTCTTTGCGCTTTACAGCATGCCACAGTCGCTGATGCAGTTCGACGATGCGCTCGACCAGTCGGCAACGTACGGACGCTTCCGGCCGGCAGCGGAGTTCACCAAGGGCGAGCGCCGCGCGTTTACGTTTAAATGGAAGGGCAAGTCGCTTAACAAGCCAGTCACCCCCGTCTTCGAACCTGGCAAACTCCCCGAGGCCTTTGCCGCGCTCAAAAAGACCGCCGAGGAAGGGCCCGAACTCGACGTAACCCCGACGTTCTCAGGAGAGCTTGCTCTTTCCGAGGCCATCACCGCGGCCAATGCTCTGTCAGTTCTGGACTCGCGCAAGGTCAAGATGAACGGCTACAAGGAAGGCGAACTGTTTTTCCAGGCATATCTGCCGAAGGAAAGCTGGCGCGACCGTACGCAACGTCTGTGCCAGCCGCCCGAAGTGCACATGAAGGCGGATGGATCGTGCGTAGTAACGGAAATCCTTGAGGACTGGAGCGGAGAGGGCACGCTTGACCCGAAGCTTACAATCGTAGAGCATCCGTTCAAGTCCGACGCAGAAGCGGCAGCCAAGATCGGCGATCTCTCCGAAAAGACCCAGACCGTCCTTGTGTACGCGGCTCCTGCGACCCAGCTAAATCGAATCTACGCGCTGCGCAAGGCAATTGGCAGGTTCATTCTGAACTGGTACGTCTACACTGAACAATGACGGACGACTCTTCTCCGCTTGCCGCCCGCATGAGGCCGCAGACGATCGAAGAGGTCGTCGGGCAGTCGCATATACTCGGCGAGGGCAAGCTGCTGAGAAGGGTAATCGAGGCGGACCGGCTGACCAACGTCATTTTCTACGGTCCGCCCGGTTGCGGCAAGACGACGCTGGCCGAAGTCATCGCGCAGTCGACAAAGAGAAATTTCACACGCCTCTCGGGAGTTGTTTCAGGCGTCGCCGATATCCGCAAGATTTGCGATCGTGCGCGTAACGAGCTTGGCGGAAAGGGCACGATCCTCTTTATCGACGAAATCCATCGCTTCAACAAAAGCCAGCAGGATGTCCTTCTGCCGTATGTCGAGGACGGCACGGTTGTTCTAATCGGCGCGACGACGCACAATCCGAACTTCTTCATCAACACGCCGCTGACATCGCGTTCGCTGGTATTTGAACTTCATCCGATTTCGCCGCCAGACATCGCTAAGCTGCTGGAAAGGGCGCTAGGCGACTCTGTCCGAGGCTTCGGAAAGATGCCGACGGTTTTCGACGACGACGCCAAGGAGTTCCTTTCGACGATCTGCGACGGCGATGCGCGCCACGCGCTGACCGCATTGGAAATCGCAATGCGTTCGACGCCTTACAGCGAGGACGGAAAGATCCATCTGACCTTGGACGTAATCCAGGAATGCGTGCAGCGACGCCAGGTGAGATACGACAAGAAGGAAGACGGACACTACGACACCATCTCTGCATTCATCAAGTCGATCCGCGGGAGTGATCCAGATGCCGCGATCTACTGGCTCGGCAAGATGCTGACTGCCGGCGAGGATCCCCGTTTCATCGCCCGCCGCCTTGTCATCAGCGCAAGCGAGGACATAGGCAACGCAGACCCGCGCGGGATCTCAGTCGCAGTCGCTGCGATGCAGGCGTGCGAGTTTGTAGGCATGCCCGAATGCGCAATCAACCTCGCCCAGGCAACTACCTACCTTGCGACGGCTCCAAAGTCCAACGCAAGCTGCATGGCCATAAGCGAAGCTATGGCCGACGTCGAATCGGGTGCCATCCAGCCGATTCCCGAGCACCTGAAGAACAAGCACGTCAAGGCGATTGGGTCCGAGCGGGTTACGGAATACAAGTATCCGCATTCGTTTGCAAACCATTTCGTGGAGCAAGTCTACATGAACGTTCCGAAGAACTATTATCGTCCGACAGAGCAGGGCTATGAGGCGACGATAGCCAAGAGAATGGCCGCCCTTAAATCTAGTTGACATAACGCCCATTATGCGCATTTTAGGGATTACAGACTAGTTATGAAGATTGACGTTCACGCTCACTGTTTTATACCCGATTCCGTGGCTTTTCGCGCCATGGCCATGATGACGTCATCCGTCAAGGGAATCATTGAGCCCAATGGCGACGGTACGCTAAAGAATCTCCTAGACACGATGCAGCGCGACGGAATAGATGTTTCGTTCATGCTGCCAATCGCCACGAAGCCAAGCCACCACGAAGTCATCCTTCAGAATGCGTTGGCTCTTATGGACGGTTCGCTTGACGAGCGCAGTCCTCGAATGATTGTGCCGTTCGCGTCCGCGCATCCTCTGGACCCGAAACTCGACGCTCATTTGGACGAAATTTCATCCCATGGAATCAAGGGAATCAAGTTCCATCCCTACTACCAGAATTTCTCGCTTGACGATCCGTCCGTCTGGCCAATGTTCCGGAAAATCGCCGACCTCGGGCTTGTCGTCCAGTGTCACTGTGGCTTCGACATCGGCTATCCCGACAGATTTGACGCATGCGGCCCAAAGGAAGTCGCCACGCTCCTTAAAAACGTCAAGGGTCTTAAGTTCATTGCCGCTCACCTAGGCGGATGCGCTGGGTACGAGCCACACGCAACCGACGAGCTGATCGACCTAGGATGCTACGCCGATACGAGTGCCTTGGAGCGCGACCACGGCAAACCAGAGCAACAGCGGGTCCTCCGCGAATGGCCTAGGGAACAGCTGCTTTTCGGAACCGACTTCCCGTGGACTAGTCCGGTGCGCTCCGCTGCGTGGGTGGAGTCTATTCGCCCAACCGAAGACTTGGAATGCGTTTTCTCCGCCAACGCCAAGCATCTTCTTCAGTTAGCTTAGCCCCCTTCTCGCCAATGATGCGATTTAAAGATACCTTGTGGAAAAAAGAGGATTAAAGGAGACAATATGGCACTACATGTAATGGATGAAGCAAAGATGTGCCTTGGATGCCCCCGGCCGAGGTGCCAGGAGGGATGTCCGATAAAGACTGACATCCCGAACGTCATCAAACTTCTCAAGGCAGGCGACCTTGACGCCGCTGGATGGAAGCTTTTCGAAAACAACCCCCTCACAACTGTCTGCGCGCTCGTCTGCAACCACGGGAAACAGTGCGAGGGGCACTGCGTGCGCGGCATCAATGGCTCGCCCGTCCACTTCAGCGTGATTGAGAGCTACATCTCGACGACGTTTGCCAACAAAATGGTCAAGGGGCCCGCAAAGCCAAATGGAATGAAGGCCGCCGTCGTGGGTTCCGGCCCCGCAGGGCTCACCATCGCAGTCCTGCTCGCACGCTGGGGATATGACGTCACGATCTTCGAGGCACGCGACAGGATCGGCGGAATGATGCGTTACGGCATACCCAACTTCCGCCTGCCGGACGCCGTGCTCGACGACTTCCAGTACCGCCACCTGCAGCTCAAGGACATAAAGGTCAGGACGAACACAACGATCGGGAAGACGATCACAATCGACGACCTTTTCCGGGACGGATACAAGTCCGTTTTCATCGGCGCGGGCCTCTGGAAGGCGAACGCGATGAACATCAAGGGCGAAACCCTCGGAAACGTCGCGTTCGGAATCGACTACCTCGCCAACCCGACGGGCTTCAAGAGCCTTGGCAACGACATTGCCGTCATAGGCGTTGGCAACTCGGCGATGGACTGCGCGCGCACGGCAATCCGCAATGGCGCAAGGCACGTCACCTGCTACGGGCGCCGCACCGAGAAGGACGCCACTGCCAGCGCGTACGAGATGAGCTACGCGAAGCTCGAAGGAGTCGGCTTCCGCTGGGGACTCCAGCCCGTCGAGATCAGGCACAACGGCATCATCTGCATTGATAACAGACTTGGCGACGACGGCAAGTGGTCGACAATCCCGGGAACCGAGAAGCTCTACCCGCACACCGGCGTGATAGTCTCCGTCTCCCAGGGAAGCTCCTACGAGGTCGACACGGGCTCTGATGGCTCCTGCGCAATGACACGCAGCGCCAAGGGGCTCCTATCCGTCGATGAAAATGGAGCTACGACGCGCCCTGGCGTGTTCGCGGGCGGCGATGCAGTCGCAGGTGCGCGCACCGTCGTGGAGGCGGTCGCTAGCGCAAAGAAGGTCGCAGAGGCGATGGACGCCTACATGAAGTCCCTCCCGTCGGACAATTCACCCGATCCGTACGCGGACATCCCTGTGTTCGACACGCCTCCTGCCGATGCTCTGGGCGAACAGGTCGTCTGAACAATGGAAGGAGCCACCTGCTGAAATGATAGCATACATCCGAGGGACACTTGTGGAGAAAGCTCCGATGCGCGCGGTCGTGGAGGCCGCGGGCATCGGATATGAACTGCTCATCCCGATATCGACGTTCGACCGCCTGCCACATACGGGCGACGAAACGAAGCTCCTCGCGTACCACTCCGTGCGCGAGGACGACGAGGTACTGTACGGATTCGCGACGCCCGCAGAACGCGAACTGTTCGCAAAGCTCACAGCGGTTTCGGGCGTCGGACCGAAGATCGCCCTCGCGATTCTGTCCGGCGGCTCGATAGGCGAGCTCTCGCTTGCTATCTCCAGCTCCAACCACAAGCGTCTCGCCTCCATCAAGGGCGTCGGCAAGAAGACGGCAGAGAAGATTTGCGTCGAGCTGAAGGACAAGATCAACGCCATCGAGGCACTTGCCGCGACTTCGCGCGACGAGCGCGGCAAATCTGCCGCGCCCGTGCTGCAGGACGCGATCCTTGCGCTTACCGCGCTCGGATTCAGCGACGAGGTCGCGAACAAGATGGTCTCCTCGGTCGTGCAGGAACACCCCGAGGCGTCGGATGCGGAAACCGTAATCCGACTCGCGCTCGCAGCTGGAAGGAAATGATGCCGAGCAGAACCGTCCGCATCGCGCGCGCCGCGCTCTCCGGCGCGTTCTTCGTCCTCTACGGACTCTTCGCTCTCCCCTTCGCGCTCGTCCTTCCGACGCCGCTCGTTCCGCCGAAGGTCGGGCGCGCTGTCGTGCGGATATTCTACAGGGCGTTCGTCCTCTCGGCTCGGCTGACAGGACTCTACGCCGTCTCAATGCCGCAAGCGACAAGGGAGCGTCTGGCGACCATCCGCGGACGCGTCGTCGTGATGAACCACGTATCTCTGATTGACATCTGCATCATCCTGGCGCATCTTCCGGACTCCGTCTGCATCGCGAAGTCTGCGACAAAGCGCAACCCCTTCCTCGCCGCCGTCGTGAAGAAGCTTTTCATCTCGAACGACCTCGGCGCGGACGCAGCGATAAGGGAAGGTGTGCGATTCCTTGAATCCGGCATCAACGTCGTCGTCTTCCCGCAGGGCACACGCGGCGGGGACAAGTTCCACCGCGGCGCGGCGAGGCTCGCTCTCGCGTCCAGGTCAGACATCGAAGCGTTTCGCATAGCATACGAACCGGTTGTCCTGGCGAAGGGACAGCCCTGGCACGACATGGGCGAACACACGATCAGGATTTCACTCGACTGGCGCGGGACGCTGCACCCTGTCGGCCCTGACGGACACCGCGCCGCAGTGGACGCCACGCGACGAATCGCCTCCATCCTTCAGTCCTAAGCCAGTTGCCCTTTTCATGCGGCTTTTGATACAATATTAGTAATGAGAACTATTACTCTATTGGGCATTCTGCTGTCGTTTCCCGTTGCTTTGGCTGCGGGCGAGATAGAATGGCATGGCACCAGCGACGACAATCGCATCGGTGGACGTATGATTTCTTCTGGATACCTGCGCGGCAAGGTCGTAATGGTCGACTGCCGTGACTACGGCTCGAAGGCGAACAAAGACGTCCTTCCCCGCCTTCAGTCCATCTGGTCCGCCTACAAGTCCAAGCCCTTCATCCTAGTCGGCTCCCACCGCGGCCAAACCGCCGACGGCAAGATAGGAAAGTTGATGGAGAAGATGGGCCTTACATTCCCGGTATACCGCGACTTCGGGGTGGCGTCCGTCGAAAAAGGACGCAAGGTCGACGAAGAGCTGAATTCGTTTATCTACGTCCTTGACGAAACGGGCAAGGTCGCCTACTTCGGAACGGATGACCGAGCGGCCATGGGCGTTGTCGGTTCGTCGCTGATGAACATGGCGGCGCCGCGCAGCGTCAAGGAGTGGAAGCACTTCCTCGACTGGGAGACAAAGAACATCCCGGGGCGCGCGTACCTGAGGCTCAAGGACTTCGAGGCTCAGCATCCGGCCGAGGCGAAGGAGGCCTACGGCGAAGTCATGGAGAAGCTCGAAAATCGACCCGAAATAAAGAAGCTTTCGAAGCTGGTCGCGGCGGCAAAGTTGGTCAAGGATCGTGACCCCAACTCGGCTGCGTCCCAGAAGGTGACGAAGGACAAGATTGAAATTCTGATAGAAAAGTACGAGCCGCTAAAGCAATGCCGCGATCCAAACGTCGTCCAGGAGGCGAAGAACGCCCTCGCCGAACTGAAATGGGCATCCGCAACACTTTCAAAGTAAAAAGAAAAGTGGAGAAGACAATGAATAAAAGCTTTCTAGCAGCTGCACTCTGCGCATCCTGCATAACCGGCCTGGCCGAAACATGGAGAGGTCTAGACGAATCAAACCACTATTCGGGTCCCAAGCTCACGGAAAACTATTTGGAAGGAAAGGTAGTCCTTGTCGATTGCTGGGGCGTCAACTGTCCGCCTTGCCGTGCGCTATTGCCCCGCATTGAGCAGATTTGGCAAAGTTTCAAGCACAAACCATTCGTTCTTGTCGGAAGCCATTGCCAGGCACGTTCCGTCGACCGCGTTGCCGAACTCGTCAAGGAGAACAAGCTCTCATATCCAATGTACCAGAACTTCGGACTGGCCCAAGGCGAACCGAGCTTCAACGCCATACCTTTTCTCTACGTCGTCAACCATCGCGGCAAAGTCGTATTCTTTGGACGCGACGAGCGCGCCGCGACCGAAGCTGTTGTCAATGCGCTTGCCGCAATCGACGCTCCGCCGTCCATCCTCGGCGACGTAGTCCTCGCGAAATACAAGGCATTGGAAAAACAGCTCGTCCTCGGAAAGAACATCAAGAACCACCTGAAGAAGCTCGAAGCCGACATCAAGAAGGCTGAATCCAAGTCGGCAAGCCCCATGGCAAAGGCCATGGCCGAAGAGGCGAAGGAAATACTCGATGCCATCAAGTCCGCCAAGACAGACGTAAAGGACGAAATCGAATATCTAAAGAAGAAGAACCCTCCAAAGGCGCTCGCCGCCATCAAGGCGTACATGGTGACATTCCCCGAGGAAGGTGCGGAATACAAGGAACAGATACCCGAAGTCACGGCCGCGGCAAAGGAGTTCGCCGCAGCGCAGAAGGCACACAAGGCAGCGAAGAAATAACAGGAAGGCCATAGGATCATAATGCACAGTTTCATTGTTCTTGCGGCGACGGTTCTCTCGATCGCCAAGGGCGGAGTTGAATTGTCAATCGACTGCGACGCACAGAAGGTCGATCCGGCGCGCAACATCAACCTCGAACTGACGCTCACCACCGACCGCGGCATTTCCGCCGCGCCGCCCGATTTGCGCGACCGCGTGCGCGGCTTCTCCCTGGCCGAGGACTTTGCTTCGGAGCCTGAGACAATGAAGGATGGACGCGTCCGCCAGGTCGTGACGTGGAAGCTTGTACCCGAGCCATACGCAGAGCGCTACAGGATAGCGCCCTTTTCCGTCGGCGAGTTCTTCGTCGCCGGGCCAATCGAGTTTGAACCGCCAGATCCCCGCGAACCCGTCACTGGTGGAATGGAGATAAATCCCCGCAAGGACCTTCCGCCCCTCAGCTGGAAGCTCGCAGGCGTCGCGCTAGGAATTCTCGCTCTTGCGGCCCTTGCGGTGTTCTTAGTCGTTGTGCTCGTCAAATACGTTTCACGCCGCATACACGAACACATGATGAGCCCCATCGAACGCGCCTGGGTGGAGCTTGACCGCCTGCTGAAGAAAGGTCTCCCCGGGCGGGGAAGGTACAAGGACTTCTACGTCGAGCTGACAATGGTTGTGAGGAGATACGTCCAGCGCCGCTACGGCATCAAGGCGCCTCACATGACGACCGAGGAGTTCCTCAAACGCCTGGGCGAACTCGGACTCGGAGCGCGCGCTCAGTCCGAATCACTCGCTCGCTTCCTGGAGTCCGCCGACATGGTAAAGTTCGCCGGCATCGAGGCCACGCCCGAGATGGCGGACGAGGCGACAGGGGCTGCGCGCACGTATCTTCGCGACGACGACGCGACGTCGAAAGGAGCGAACGCATGAACTTCGCAACTCCCCTTTCATTCCTTCTGCTGGTTCCGCTTGCATTCGCCGCATGGCGCCTTTTCAGGAGGAGCCGCCGCGCCGGCATAAGGTTCTCCGCCGTCTCCCGCCTTCCCAGGAAGAACGGAGGTCTGCGAGCCCTTCTCGCGTCGCTCTCGCCCTTCATCCTCCTGGCGGGACTTGCCCTCGCAGTCGTCGCAGCCGCGCGGCCTCGCTCGCCGATTGCGCACGAGTCCCGAAGCGTGGACGCAATTGCGATTGCTATGACGGTAGACGTATCTGGCTCTATGGATGCGCTGGACCTCACGCCGCTCGGCGAGAAGTTCTCAAAGGACACTACGCGCCTAGCTGTCGTCAAGAAGCTCTTCGCGAACTTCGTAGAAAAGCGCCCCGACGACTTGATCGGGCTCGTCACTTTCGCTGGCTACGCTGCGACGCGCTCTCCGCTGACGGCCGACCACGAGGCGCTCCTCAACGTCCTCAAGGGCGTGGAGATTCCGCAGACCGTCTTCGACGAGCAGGGACGCCCCATAGCCCGAGATGAGCAGATGACTGCGATAGGCGACGGACTCGCCACGGCAATCGCGCGCCTAAAGGACGCAAAGCCGACTTCTAAGGTCGTGATTCTTCTCTCCGACGGCGTGTCCAATGTCGGCGCGGTTGAGCCAGAGGACGCTGCGGACGCCGCAGCCAAGCTCGGCGTCAAGGTGTATGCGATTGGAGTCGGAACGAAGTCCAAGCGAACGCCGTTCTACGCAACGGACATCTTCGGGCGCCGTGTCATCCAGTATACCGACATGACCTTCGACGAGAGGCAGCTCAAGTCGATTGCCTCAAAGACGGGTGGAATGTACTTCCCGGTCAACGACAGGGATTCACTCGAAAAGGCACTCGACGAAATCGACAAGCTCGAGACGACAAAACTCGAGGCGGACGCATGGAACAGATGGGACGAGCACTTCGCAGGTTTTCTCGTCGCGGGCGCGATTCTCGTATTCCTCTCCGTCACGCTTTCAATGGCAGCGGCGCGACGCATGGCGTAGGCCTGCACAACGCGCCAAAAAAGGAATCCATTAATGAAACTCGAAAAGATCGTTTGCTGGCTTGACAAGACACTGGAGCTGGACAGGTTCGACGATGTGTCGAACAACGGAATCCAGATCGCTCGCAGCGGCGGAAGCGTCCGCAAGGTGGCATTCGCGGTCGACGGGTCGCTCGCAAGCATTCAGAAGGCCGTTGACGCCGGCGCACAGCTTCTCGTCGTCCATCACGGCATCAGCTGGGGCGGCGGAATCAAGACGATTACAGGCGGGGCGTACAACGTCGTAAAGGCTGCGATAGATGGCGATCTCGCACTTTACGCTGCTCACCTGCCGCTCGACGCATCCAGGAAATGCGGCAACAACTGGGAGATCGCGCGAGAACTCGGGCTCCGGCGCATATCGAAGGCTTTCAACTACCACGGCAACGTCATCGGAGTGATCGGTTTCGATGCCAAGGGACGTAAAATCGGCGTGTGCTCCGGCGGCGCCGCGTGCTTTGCGCCAGAGGCAAAGGAACTTCGCTGCGACGAGTTCATCACCGGGGAAGCCGACTGGGGCGAGACGATCGCAGCGGAAAACGTCGGAATGAAAATGACGCTCCGCGGCCACTATGAAACAGAGACGTACGGCGTCAAGGCGCTCATGCGGGAAATGAAGCGTGAACTTCGCGTAGAATGTGTGTTCATAGACAGGTAGGCTGAGATGGAAATCGCGTGTTATATCATTCTCGGAATACTGACAGCAACATGCATCGGACTCGTGATAGCCCTGATGAGCCGCAAGAGGGCGCCGCAGGGTCCGTCAGACGCCGAAATTGAATCCCGCATAAGGAGCGGTCTCGCCGAAGAACGAGAAGCCATGCTCAAGCGTCAGGAACACTACTTCGACTCGATGCTCGCAGAGACCGAAAACAGGTTCCGCGCCCTGTCGCAGAAAATATTCGAGGATCGCAGCGAACGTCTCAAGAGGGAAGGAACGGAACACCTCAACGCGGCGATAGCCCCCCTTCTCAGGGACATCAAGGCCTTCCGCGAAAAGATGGAGCTGATCAACGACGCCGCGCTGAAGCAGAGCGGTAAGATGGAGGAGAAGATCAAGATGCTGGCCGAGACGACGAATACAGTCTCGGCGCAGGCAAACGAGCTTGCTAATGCGATACGAGGCGAGGCGCAGGTTACGGGCGCATGGGGAGAGATTCAGCTGCGAAGGGTCCTCGACCTCGCCGGACTTGTCGAAGGAGTCGACTACACGTACCAGGAGACATTCGCAAGCGCGGAGTCGCTACGCCGCGATTTGAGGACAGACGTACTCGTCAAGATTTCCAGGGACAAATACTTCGTCATCGACTCGAAGAACACGATGGACGCATACGTGGACTACGCCAGCGGAGACGAATCTAAGCACGAAGACGCCAAGAGGAAAATCGTTGAGTCGCTGAAGAACCACGTCGACGAAATGAAGTCCGCCGCCTACCAGAAGAACATCAAGCAGGCCTTCGACTACGCGTTTATGTACATTCCCTTCGAGGAGGTCTATCTGATCGCCATGAAGGAGGAGGTAAAGGTATGCGGCGAGAGGATACTCCTGCGCGAATACGCGCGCAACGCAAACATCATCTTCGTCAACGCGACGAGTCTGTTGCCTACCCTTCACCTCGTCTCCGCCACTTGGGCCCGACAGGAGAGCGACAAGAAGGCCGAAAAGATACGCGAGGCCTGCGAGGCTCTCTGCGACAAGGTCGAGACTTTCCTTTGCACCTACGAAAAGCTAGGCAAGGCGATGGCGAAACTTGCCGACGACTACAACAACGGACTCAAACAGCTCTCGACTGGAAACGGAAACATCATAAAGCGACTTCACTCATTCGAGGAGTACAAGATCAAGTCGGCGGAAAAACTCCCCAGCGACGAATCATACGCCGAGAACGGACTCAAGGCCGTTGAAAAGGCCCTGGCCCTCCAACGCTAGGACAGTATGCTCTTCGACTTGACGAAGTCGGGGTTTGAGAGCGACGCGAGGTCGATGACGGTGTGAATCGCGTCCTCGAGACGATACGATTCCTTCGCCTGGCGCTTGGCGACGTCTGGCCGCAGCTCGCGGTAGCGCTCGCTCGTCCAGAACATGAAAGGAACGGCAGTCATCGGAAGATTCGCCAGCTGGGAATGACCAAGCGGCTTGTCCTCGCGCGTGTCGTATATGTCTTCGCCGTGGTCTGAGAAATAGAGGAGGAAAGACATGCCGCCGACGGAATCGAGGGCCTTGATGAAGCGCGAGACGACATAGTCCGTATAGCGTATGGAATCGTCGTAAGTGTTTATCATCTGGTTCTTGATGGCCGAAAGATGCTCTTTCCCTGGTGCGGCCCCATCAAAGTGGCGGAACTCCGCGGGATAGCGGTTGACGTAGGCTGCGTGGGAGCCGATCATGTGGATGAAGATGGCCTTCTTCCTCTCGGGCGAAGCCAACGCCTTTTCGATTTCGGGCAGCATGTCGCCGTCGAGCCCAGTGCGCTCGAACCGCTTCATGTCGCCGAAGTTGAAGCACTTCATCTCGTCCGCGTGACCGGCCATCGCCGTTATCGCCGTGTCGTCCAGCGCATACTGGTTGGAAAGCCAGAAAGTCTTGAACCCCGCTTCCTTGAAATAGTCAATCATCGAACCTTGCGTCCAGAGCCTGTCGGGGTTGGCGCAGTCGGCAAAGGTAAGGACCTTTTCAAGAGACGGAAGCGTCTGCGCGAACTGCGAGCGGACGCCGGGGAGCCTGCGGATCGAATCTCCAAACGCGTCGGTAAACTCGTTCGTGTTGCGTGCGTATCCACAGTACGAATGGTGAAGCGCGCTTGCGCTTTCCCCGATGCAGATCACGTATGTTTCCTTCTCTTCGGGGGAGACGGACGATGCGATCTTCGCAAACGGCGGCGCGGAATGCGCGGCGATGTTGCGCTTGAGTTCTCCGTAGCTGCGCTTGAAGACAAACCAATGGTAGACAAGGTTCGAATATGGATTGAGGACATATCCGATCTTGAAGCGCGAGCCTTTCTTTGTCAGGTTGCGAGGGAAAGGCAGAAAGGCAAAAAAGGCGGCCGCGGCGAGAGTCCATCTAAGCCAGGCGGGCTCAATGGCCCCGTTCGGCATGAACACGCCGATCGCAACGCCAGGCAGAACATATATCGCCACGAGCGAAACGATGTTCAGAACCGTAACCGACTGGCGAATGTAGTCACCGACTTCGCGCGCGTTGGTGACGAAAATCGAATAGAATGTGTTGACTCCAACACGTGCGCCGAAGTACTTGATGTGGACAAGCTCGAAAATTGCAAGAGGGGCAAAGACTGCATGGACGCCAAGCGTGTACCAACGTGCCGCAGCGGGGAAAAGGAAAATGGGAATCCACATCAGCGCGACCATCGGGAACGTCCGAAGGAAGTCCTTTGAGACGGCCCTTGCGAAGGTCAGGTTGCGCCACCTTCCTCCGGCCGCGCCCTTCTGCGCCGCATACGCGACGGGAAGGTACGCAAGAAGCGCGATGTACGCGAGCGAAGGCCAGAGTTGGTGCATAGTCAGAATGTGATACGGGTTGGGACTCCGGACGCGTGCATGACATCCTTGATCTGGGCGATCGTATAATCGCCTGTGTGGATCATGCCTGCGACGATCGCTGCGTCCGCATCGGCATCGCGAAAAACCGTCACGAGATGCTCAGGCCTGCCAGCGCCGCCGGAAGCGACAACAGGAACGCCTACCGAGTCAGCGATCATCTTCGTGATTGTAAGCTCAAAACCTGCGCGAGTACCGTCGGCGTCTACGGAATTGACGACGATTTCACCTGCTCCGAGGTCCGCAGCCCTCTTCGCCCATTCAACGGCGTCCATTCCTGTGAACTCGCGAAAACCACGCGTGGTTATCTCATAGCCAGATGGACATGCCGGGTTCTCGGACTTCACGGGGTCCATTCCAAGGACGATGCACTGTCGGCCAAACGCCTTCGCGCCTTCGGCAATGATGCCCGGGTTCCTGACGGCGAGCGAATTGACGGATATCTTCTCCGCGCCTGCGAGTATCACGCGCTCCATGTCGGCAACGCAAGATATTCCGCCGCCTACGGCGAACGGAATGCGGATCGCCTTAGCGACAGACTCTACCATTCCGATGTCGATCGGGCGGCGCTCGGCCGAAGCCGTGATGTCGTAGAAGACTAGTTCGTCGGCACCGCCGTCTGAATAGCGCACTGCCATCTCGACGGGGTCGCCGAGGTCGATGTTGTTCTTGAACTTAACGCCTTTGGTGACGCGTCCGCTGCGCACGTCTAGACATGGAATGACGCGTTTTGTCAGCATGATTCAAGCCATCCTTTCAGAAGCGCAAGGCCAGCCTTGCCGGACTTCTCCGGGTGGAACTGGCAGGCGAGGAGTCGTCCCCTTTTCACCATCGCCGTGAACTTAACACCGGCGTATTCAGTCACGCCTGAGGTGAACGGACACAGCTCAGCGTAGTACGAGTGGACGAAATAGAAGAACTCGCCCGACGGACAAACGTTGCAGCCATTGACCGTCTCGACGTCGTTCCAGCCTATCTGCGGGATCTTGAATCCAGGGACATCTGCGAACCTGCGGACGCGTCCGGGGATTATGCCAAGCGTATCGACTCCGCCATCTTCCTCGGAATGCTCAAAGAGAATCTGCATACCCAGGCAGATGCCGAGGAACGGCTTATCCGCGGCAACTGACTTTACGGCGTCGACAAGGCGGAGCTCGCGCAGATTCGCCATCGCACTAGCCGCGGCACCAACGCCGGGGAAAACAACCCGATCCGACTTTGCTACGACATTGGGATCTGAAGTTACTACGGCATCCTCGCCAAGCGCCTCGAACGCAAGGCGCACGCTTGTCAGGTTGCCGGCCCTGTAATCAACTATTGCTGTCATTGTGCTCCAACTTGTCGAGAAGCGCAAGAACCTCATCGCCCTTCTCAAGCGAGAGATCGAGCTTGAAAGTAAGACGCGGGGTAAACTTCATCCGCACCTGACGGTTTATGAGCGACTGGAATTCGCGCGCCTTTGCCTTAAGGTGGCGAACGGCGCGTTCCTTAAGCTCGTCGTCTCCGAATACGGAAACGCATACCGAAGCATCGCGGAGATCCTTGCCGCACTGAACGCCGGTGACGGTTATCATTCCGGCAGGGACTGAGTCGCCCTGCATCACCTGGAACATTCCCTCGGCGATGACGCGCTTCAGAAGCGAGTTGATTCTTTCCAGCCTGTCGACGGACATGACTTGCAAGTCTCCTTAGAGGCTCCTGGGAAGCTCCTCGAGCGAGTAGCACTCGATTACGTCGCCAACCTCGAATCCTTCGTAGTTCGCGAAGCAAACGCCGCACTCCTGCTGTCCGGTGACTTCCTTGACCTCGTCCTTGAAGTGGCGGAGGGTCTGGACCTTGCCGTCCCAGACCTGTTCGCCGCGACGCATGATGCGGTACTTCTCCTTTGCGGAGAGCTTGCCGTCGAGCATTTGCGAGCCGGCGATCTTGCCAAGCCTGCCGATGTCGTATATTGCCTTGATCTCGGCATGACCGAGGACGTTCTCCTTGTACTCGGGCGGAAGGAGATCGAGCATGGACTGCTTGACGTGGTCGATTAGCTCGTAGATGATTCGGAATGAGTTGATGCGGACGCCGTCGTGGCGCGCCTGCTGCTGAACGCCGGAGTCGTTTCCGATGTCAAAACCGACGACGATGGCCTTGCCTGCGGCAGCGGACTTGACGTCCGTCAGCGAGACGTTGCCTGTACCTGTGCCGATAACGTTGAGGCCGACCTTCTCGGACTTGATTTCCTGAAGCGCCTGGACGATCGCCTCAAGCGAGCCCTGTGTGTCGGACTTCACGATGACATTGAGTTCGCGCCTTCCCTCTGCGGCCATGCGACTCATGAGCGCGTCGAGAGAAGCGGCCTTGGATGTTGATAGCTCCTGTTCCTTGCGCTCCTGGGCCGTCTGCTCGGCAAGCGTGCGTGCACGTTTCTCGTCGAGCATTACGCGGAACTCCGCGCCCGCTTCGGGGACGCCGGAAAGGCCCGTCGCCTTGACCGGGGTCGAGGGCGGAGCCTCCTTGATGCGGCGTCCATGGTCGTCAATCAGCGCACGGACCTTGCCGAAGTGCTCGCCGATGAGAATCGCGTCGCCTACCTTCAGCGTGCCGCCAGTGACTAGCAGCGTGGCGCACGGTCCGAGCCCCTGCTGGAGTTCGGATTCGATGACGAAGCCGTTTGCGCGGCGGTTGGGGTTCGCCATCAGCTCGAGAACCTCGGCCTGAACAAGGATGTTCTCAAGAAGCGAGTCAACGCCCTCTCCCGTGATGCCGGAGACGGGACAGCAGATGATGTCGCCACCCCAGTCCTCAGGCGTGAGTCCTCGCTTCTGCAACTGCTGCTTTACACGGTCGACGTTGGCCGTGGGCTTGTCGGCCTTCGTGATGGCAACCATGATCTGTACGCCTGTCTGACGCGCGACCTTGATGCACTCCTCCGTCTGCGGCATTATGCCGTCGTCGGCTGCGATGATGAGTACCGCGATATCCGTAAGCTGAGCGCCGCGTGCGCGCATCGAGCTGAACGCCGCGTGCCCGGGGGTGTCGAGGAAAGTGATCTTGCGTCCAGCGACTTCAACCTGGTACGCGGAAATCTGCTGGGTGATGCCACCAGCTTCTCCGGCGGCGACGTGCTCCTTGCGGATCCAGTCCATCAACGTCGTCTTGCCGTGGTCTACGTGTCCAAGGAAAGTGACGACTGGCGCGCGCGGCTTCAGGGTCTCGGGCGCGTCTTCCGGTATCAGGTCGTCTGCGTCGATCGACTTGAGGACGGGCTTCGCCGCCGCCTTGTCGCGCGCCTTTTCAATCGTGACCTTGAAGCCATACTTCTCGGCAACCTTCGTCGCGACATCTGGTTCGACGCGCTGGTTGATAGAAGCGAGTATCTTGAGACCCATAAGGTCCGCGATAAGCCTGTTTGGCTTGACATTAAGCTTCGCTGCAAGATCTTTGACGACCACTGCGCCGCGGATCGAAATCTCCTTGGCCTCCTCGTTGACGCGGATGCCGGTGTTTGCGGAAGGCGTGGCCGCAGCCTGCGCGTGCGGCAGACGGCTGCGCTCGAACGCCTTCATGCCGTCCTTGCCCTTGCGGCCCTTCTTCGTGCCGTCGTCATCGTAGTCGACGACCTTCGGGGGGCGTACCTTCGGCTGGGCAGCGACGGTGATCTTGATTGCGGTCGCCCCCGGAGGAACGGCCCTCTGAAGCGGCTTGAAACCAGGATGGACCGACAGTCCAAGCTTGCTGGCGTTAGTCGTTCCGACGACCTTCGGCTTCACGCCAGGGGCCATGCGTATGGGCTGCTTAGCCGAAGACGGCGATGCGACTGAAATCGAAATCTTTGGAGCGGGGACTTCTGGACGCTTGACAGAGGGCTTGCCGGAAATCGTAATGGGGGTGAATGTCGGCTTTGCGGGGACTGCCGCATCCGCGGAATCCTGCTTCGCCTCTACCGGTTTCTCGGGAACCTGAGCAGGAGCTTCGCTGGCGGCGACCTCTGCCTTTGCGCGAGCGGCCGCCTTGGCTGCGGAGATGTCGTCGCCGGGCTTGGCGGCGGGCTTAAGGGCCTGCGCCTCCTTGGCTACTGAGAGATGGCGAAAAAGCGATTCCCTTTCCGACTCGACAGCCGACCGTGCGATCTCGCCTGCACGGCGGCGCTTGGCGTCGCGCCTGGAGAGGAGAGCAGATGCGTCTGCGCCATTGAGCGCCTCGCGCAGCTTCTCAACATCCAAACCGCCGATGGCGCTGATTGCGCTGACGGCCTCAACATCGCAACCGGAAGCTGCGCGCAAAACCTCTGCGCTAGAAACACCTATCTCGTTTGCCAACTCGTATACTCGCATATTTTACTCCTGAAAGCTTCTCTCTGACGAATCACGCTCTGTCATTTCTCATTGTTCGCGGTGAGTTCGGAAACGGCCAGCGCCGCCGCATAGACACCCTTGGCAGTGACTTCGTCAAGTCCCGTCGACGCGATGAACGTCGCCTCGTCGGCCGCGACGATCCCGTCGACCGTAAGGAATCCGGCTTCCGCCATCTGCTTGGCGACAGCCGTCGAAACACTGAACGTCTCCGCCAGTTCCTTGATGGCCTCGGCCTTGAGCTCGTCGAAGCTCGCCGTAGCCAAAGACTTCTTGACCTCGATGTGCCAGCCCGTGAGCTTCGTCGTGAGGCGGACGTTCTGCCCGCGCTTGCCGATCGCGAGTGAATACTGGTCGGGGGAAACAACGATGTGGACTGTATTCGGCTCAGCTGGATCGACAGTAACGGACTCGAGCTTCGCGGGCGAAAGCGCCTGCGTGACGAACTGGCGGATGTCGTCGCTCCAGCGGACAATGTCAATCTTTTCGCCGCCAAGCTCGTTGACAATGGTGCGGACGCGGGAGCCCTTCTGGCCGACGCACGCACCGACTGGATCTATGTTCTCGTTGGACGTCCTGACCGCAATCTTAGCGCGGTAACCAGGATCACGGCTGACCGAAACTATTTCAACTACACCATCCTGTATCTCGGAGACCTCAAGGCGGAAAAGCGCCTCCAGGAACTTCGGCGACGTACGGCTGACAAGGACGGACGGCCCCTTGTGGTCGTCAGTGTCGACGCGCTCAACAACCGCACGGATCGAGTCGCCGATCTGGTAGTCCTCGCCCGGGATGCGGTGGCGGCCTGGAAGAAGCATCTCAGTCTTACCGACCATGATGTAGACATCTCGATGGGCAATCGCCGTAACCGTTCCGGAGACGATGTCGCCGATGCGGTCGCGGTACTCGGTAAATGTGTTGCTGCGTTCGGCGTCGCGGATCTTCTGCATGATCATCTGACGCGACATCTGCGCCGCTATGCGGCCGAGCTTAGCCGGAGGCATCTCCACCTCAAGAGCCTCGCCCTCCTTGATGTCGGGCTTCACGCGGCGAGCCATCGAAAGGGAGATGAAACCAGGACCAGTATCCTCGTCCGAGCAGACGAATGTGTCGAAGATGTGGATTGAAAGATCCTGGCGATTAATGAAAACACGAAAGTCGTTCGTAACCGCTTGATTCTTACGAGCGGCCTGCATTATAGCCTGCTCAATAGCGGTAAGGACGATCTCGCGACTCACGCCGCGTTCGTTTTCTATGTTCTGGACAACTGCCAGCAACTGGTTGTTAATCGCCATTATATATCTCCTGAGTGTCAGAAAGAGCCAATAGTAAACCACGGGCGATCCACTCGAATCGCCGAAATCAAGCAATATGATACCAAAAAACGGGGCAAAGAGTCAAGCGCGACGGCCCGTGAAACGCAAAAGCGCATCCAGTGTCGTCGCTGGATGTGGCGGACAGCCAGGAATGAACAGTGAAGGCACCGCAGGAAGCTTGCCCTGCGCATAAAGTCCGCCCGATATCGCGCACGCGCCAGCCGCAATCAGGAACTTCGGATATGGAGCGGCGGCATACGTCTTGTCGAGCGCCAACTGCATGTTCTTGGATACAGGCCCGGTAAGGTATATCGCATCCGCATGGCGCGGCGACGCCGCAAAACGAATGCCGAAGCGTCCGAAGTCCCATGCAAGGGTTCCCAGAACGTTTGCGTCCAACTCGCACGCGCCGCAGCCCCCTGCCGAAACTTCGCGCAGAAGAAACGAATGGCGCAGCGCGAGCGCCTCGGGATCGGACTGCTCCGGAGGTGCGTATTCGCCCTCCCCTGCGCGAACCACAAGGTCCTCGCGCCTGAAAACGCCGAGCCTGTACTCGCGCGTGAAGGAAATCTTCGGACACGCCTTCGCGCAGCGTCCGCAGAAAATGCAGCGCCCCATGTCCAGGAACGCGCCCTTCTCGTCAAAGCCCAGAGAACCGAGCGACGGACACTCCTTCGCGGCGGATTCGACGTCCGTGCGCGTCATTCCGGCGTCGAGCTTTGGACGTCCCCTGAAGTCAGGGGGGAGATTCGGCGGCGCGGGAGGAAACGCCCCGGTCCTGAATCCCTGCCTAAGTCGTGCGGCAAATGCGTCAAGCATGATGAATCTCCTGTCAGCGGTCTGTGCCGCAGTACGAAAGGTTGAATGACTTGTTGCAGATCGGGAAGTTCGAAATCTGCTCTCCGCGCAGCGCCCACGCGAGACCATGCCAGTTGAACGCCGACGGATCAACTATCTTGTAGCGGAGCAGCTTTCCGCCCTCGCCGAATAGCGCGGCATGGACAAGTGGTCCTCTCCATGCCTGGACTGTGGACACGCAGACTGCGAATCGGCCCTCGGGCTTCATTGTCGGCGCCTTTGCCGCTTCGAGGCATTCGGGCGTTCGCCCTGCCTCAAGCGCGTCGAGGATGGCTGATATCTTTTCGTGGGCCTCGTCTATCTCGACGCGGCGCACTTTTGCGCGAGCAAGGACGTCTCCGCCGAATTCATCGGATGCCCTTCGCGCGACTCCGACAAGCCCGATCTGCGCGGCGGTTTCCTTCGTGACAGTGCCAGTTCCCGAGAATCGATCCACGACGGTCGGTTCGTTGAACATCAGCCCGAGGGCGTTGTCGAGGTCCTTCTTCGCGGCTGCGACTAGCGACTTCAGCTTCGCGGCCTTCTCGGAGTCTATCGTCACGCGCGTTCCGCCTGGAACGACGGCGTTGCGTCCGAAGCGATTGCCGCAGACGAGCGCCGTCATGTTGAGATAGTCGCCGCGGATGCGTCCGCAGAACGACGAAGTAGGAAGAAATGCGACATCGCCTGCAAGCGCGCCGAGATCGCCGACATGGTTGGCTATGCGTTCAAGCTCAAGAAGACAACTGCGGACGGACATCGCTTTCGCATCGGGCGCGGCGAAACGATCGGGGAAGACGGACTCCATGATTTCTGCAAAGCAAGTCGCAGCGGCGATTGACGTATCGCCTGCGCATGTCTCAGCTAGGGCGACCTGGCGCGCCGTGAAGCCGTCCGCTTCGACAATTTCACTCTCCACGCCTCGATGCTGGTAGCCGAGGAAGATCTGAAGGTTGTAGACGTCCTCGCCCATGCACTGGAAGCGAAAGTGACCTGGCTCGATGACTCCGGCGTGCACTGGTCCAACGGCGACTTCATGCGCGGCAGCGCCCTTCAGCGGCGATACGGCAGACGGATTCCTGTAGCCGCCCAGCGAATCCATGAACGCGGCGGAAGCAGCCTCATCGGGAAAATATTCAATCTTTGTCATATCTTTGCACTAGGTTTGAAATGGACAACTCGCATCAAGCGGAAGCTGCGGCGGGAAGGCGAAGCGTGAATACGCAGCCCCTGGGCGAGTTTGCGCGCACCGACAGAGATCCTCCCATCAGCTCGGCCTGTTCGCGTGCTGTGCAGAGCCCAAGCCCGAATCCGCCCTTTCCGCATTCCAGGACCGTCTTTGCCCTGTAGTAGCGGTCGAAGGCGTGGCGCATCTGTGACGAAGACATGCCTTGGCCCTCGTCGATGAAGTCCACTGCAACATACGCGTATTCACGACGGATCCTGACCTTTACAGGACCGAACGGCGCGGCATACTTGAGGTCGTTTCCAAGAAGGTTCCAAAGGATCTGGACAACGAGCGTCATGTCTGCTGAGACCCTGCTGTCCCCAATGACCTCAATCGGCACGTCGCATCCTTCGAAAATATCGCGGTAGTCTGCCCTAAAGAGTCCGTAGGCCTCCTTGTAGGCATCGACGATATCAAAGGTCTCGACGTTGAACTTGGCGCGCCTACCTCCAAGACGAAGGAAATCCTTTATGTTGTCGACGATTCGTATAAGGCGCTCGTTGAGAATCTTCGCCTCCTCGTCGTTGCGGCCGATGCAGTGCCTCATTCCCACGAGAGGCGTGGTGAGGTCGTGCGCGGTCGCGGCGAGATAGTCGTCTCTGCTTTTCACATACGACCGGAAATAGCGGATGGCGATGCCGGTAATCGCAATAAGAACGAAGCACGCAAAAAGTCCACCATAGAGGAAAAGCGACCTATAGTCAACCTCAGCGAGCGTTGTTTCGCGTCCAAGAACCTTCTTTCCGCTGCGGACCCAAACGATCATTCCGTCGTCGTGTTCCATGAAGCCCCACATGTCCGCCTTGCGCTTCGGTCCGTTCGACGGCCAGTCCTTCCACGTAAGGGACGGAGGAAACTCAGACGCATACGGTTCGTGTCCATCCTCGACGCCCTTGCCGTACACCCAGACGAAATCAGACTGCGCGACGCCGTCCTTCAAGTCGTCGGCTATCTCCCTGGCCTCGGAGCGGACGCGCTCGCTCTCGCTTTGCTGGATGCGGGGCACATCGTAGTAATAGAACATCACGGCTGCCGCGACAAGAGCGGTGGTCGGGAGGCAAAGCGCGAAGGAACTCCAGAAAAGGCGATTGTTCACGGCTTAGCGAGGGCCTGCGTTGAGGAGCGCGTCAATGCGCACCTGAAGCGGGGGATGAGTCGCCCAAAGCGAGGTCTTCGGCTTTGAGGCGATGCCGAACGCCTTGAGAGAAGCAGGCAGTACGCCGGGCTGGAGGTTGCCGAGCCTGCGAAGCGCGGCTATCATGGAGGCAGGCGAACCGAGGAGTCTCGCCGAACCGGAGTCTGCGGCAAACTCGCGCCTGCGCGAATACCAGCAGGTGATTATGGAAGCGAGCAGCCCAAAGAGGAGCTCAAGCACAGGTACGACAATATAGTAGGCGAAACCACTGGAGCGGTTGCGCGAACTGCGGTTGCCGGAGAGCGCGCCGTCTATCACAGATGCGAGCACGCGGGACAGGAAAATGACGAAAACGTTGAGAACGCCCTGGGCGAGGCACATCGTGACCATGTCGCCGTTGGCGACGTGGCTGATTTCATGTCCAAGCACGGCACGGAGCTCTTCCTTGGTCATCTGGCGCATGATGTCCGTCGACACGGCCACAAGAGCGCTGTTCTTGAAAGCTCCCGTTGCAAATGCGTTAGCGCTTCCCTCGTAGATCGCGACCTCGGGAGTCTTCAGCCCTGCGCGCTGCGCAAGATCGGCGACCGTATCGACAAGCCAGCGCTCGGCAGGCCCTTCGTTTCCGGTGATCGTCCTCGCATGGACGCTCCACTTCGCCATCGGCTTTGAAATCAGAAGCGAGATAATCGAGCCGCCGAAGCCAAGGGCGATCGAGAAACATGCAAGATAGGAATAGTCGCCGAATATCTTGGCTAAAGGAACGCCGAGGACGGCGAAGAGAACCGACGATGCCAGCGAGAGCATCATCAGAACTGCCACGTTCAAAACCGCAAGCAGAAAGAATCTCTTCATGACCGTCCTCTAGCGAACTTGTGTTTCAGGCTGCGTCAGTGTTCGTACGTGACGATGCCCTTGCCCTTGCGGATCACTCCGATCACGCTATAGGGCTGGTGCTGGGCCTTGAGGATGTTCGTGGCCTTCTCAAGCTGGTTCTTGGGAAGGATGACGACATATCCAATGCCCATGTTGAATACACGGTACATCTCGTCGTGATCGACCTTGCCCTGGCGCTCGATGAACGTGAAGATCTTCGGGACATCCCAGGAACTGCGGTCAATGACGGCGTTGACGACTTTCGGGAGGACGCGCGGAATGTTGTCCGGAAAGCCTCCTCCGGTGATGTGGGCCATGCCGGTGATCCTGACCTTGCGCTCAAGCAGTTTTGCAACAGGCTTGAGGAAGCTCTTGTGGACTGCAAGCAGAGCCTCGCCGAACGTCTGGTTCGTGCCAGGGAGCTTGTCCTGCCAAGAGTATCCGCAGAGGTCGAAGACGACGCGGCGAGCAAGCGAGAAGCCGTTGGTCTGGAGCCCGCCAGACGGGAAGCCGATGATGACGTCTCCCGCTCGGATGGACTTGCCGGTGATGAGCTCGCTCTTCTTGACGTGTCCGACGATCGTTCCGACAAGATCGTACTCGCCAAGCGGGTAGAGACCGGGCATTTCAGCCGTCTCTCCGCCGAGGAGAGCCATCTTGTTCTCGCGGCACGCCTTGCACAGGCCGCTCACGACGCTCTTGAAGACATTCGGATCAACCTTAGCCGTGCCGACGTAGTCCATGAAGAACAGCGGCTTCGCACCCTGGACAAGGATGTCGTTAACGCAGTGGTTGACGATATCCTGCCCAACAGTGTCGTGCTTGTTCATCATGGCGGCGATCTTCAGCTTCGTGCCGACGCCGTCGGTCGAGGCGACAAGGATTTCGTCCTTGCCAGCAGGGACCTTGTGGAGCCCTCCGAACGCGCCGATTCCGCCGATGACGGACTGGGTCTTGGTGGATGCGACCATCTCCTTGATGGAGGCCACCGCGCCCATCTTGACGTCGATG
This sequence comes from Lentisphaerota bacterium, assembly GCA_015061665.1. GTDB lineage: Bacteria > Verrucomicrobiota > Kiritimatiellia > RFP12 > UBA1067 > UBA1067. Next base: position 38,545 of record SUWC01000006.1, on the reverse strand, counting down.
TTGACGCCGGCCTGCGCGTAGGCGGACTTGGTGTCTTTGATCGTATTCATTACAGCTTGTCGTTGGAGCCGAGAACGTTGACGATCTTGTGGATGTACATCTTCTTCATGTTGTCACGCGCAGGCGTGAGGTACTGGCGAGGATCGAAGTGATCGGGGTGCTCGGCCAGGTGCTGGCGAATGGCGGCCGTCATGGCGAGGCGCGAGTCGCTGTCGATGTTGATCTTGCAGACCGCGCTCTTGGCGGCCTCGCGGAGCTGCTCCTCGGGAATGCCGACAGCGTCGGGAAGCTTGCCGCCGAACTTGTTGATCGTGTCGACCTCATCCTGCGGAACCGAGCTGGAGCCGTGGAGGACGATCGGGAAGCCGGGGAGCTTCTCCTCGATCTTGTGGAGGATGTCGAACGCGAGCGGCGGCGGGATGAGCTTGCCGGTCTTGGGATCGCGCGTGCACTGAGCAGGCGTGAACTTGTACGCGCCGTGGCTGGTGCCGATGGAGATGGCGAGCGAGTCGCAGCCCGTGCGGGTGGAGAAGTCGATGACTTCCTCGGGCTTCGTGTAGTGGCTCTCAGCAGCGGAGACCTCGTCTTCAACGCCGGCGAGAACGCCAAGCTCGGCTTCGACCGTGACGTCGTACTGGTGGGCGAAATCGACGACCTTCTTCGTGAGGGCGATGTTCTCCTCGTAGGGGAGGTGCGAGCCGTCGATCATGACGCTGGAGAAGCCAGTCTCGATGCAGCTCTTGCAGGTCTCGAAGCTGTCGCCGTGGTCGAGGTGGAGGACGATCTGCGGATTGGCGCAGCCGAGCTCCTTGGCGTACGCAACGGCGCCTTCGGCCATGTAGCGGAGAATCGTGGGGTTCGCGTACTTGCGGGCACCCTTGGAAACCTGCATGATGACGGGAGACCTGGTCTCGACGGCGGCCTGGACGATGGCCTGCATCTGCTCCATGGTGTTGAAATTGAACGCGGGGATGGCATAGCCGCCCTTAACCGCCTTGGCGAACATCTCGCGCGTGTTGACGAGACCGAGATCTTTGTAACTGACCATTTTTTAACTTCTCCTTTGGTATTTTCCACGATTTGGTGGAATTGGCGCAAATTATACCAAAAAGGCCGCGGAAAATCAACGGCAAGCGCGTTATTTTCGATCGGGCAAGGCATCTTCACCCGCGGAAGATGACAAACTTCCTGATGAAGTAGTTGAACACGAACGAGACAAAGACCTCCACAAACACCGCAATCGTCGTCATTGTCCCAAGCTTGTTGATCAAAAACCAGCTTATGGCCGTCGCAAGCGCCATTGCGAAACCCGAGACAGCAATGAACATCAGGAGTTCCACCGCCCAGCTGTACTTGCCGGCGCGGAAAACGAAGCGCCTGTTCAAAAGCCAGCAGAAGATGTTGGCGACAACGAACGCAAGGGCGGTCGCCAAAGCGAAACGCTGCGCGCGCACCGCGTCGGAGACGGATGCGTCGGGCAGCGAAAGCAAACGGACGGCCCAGTCGTCCCCTCCCAGGCAACGCAGGCACGTTGACGCCAGGAGGTAGAAGAACAGGGCCTGGACAAGCGTCGAAAGGACGCCGATCGTTCCGTATTTAACGAACTGCCAAAACGGACCGGAATCCGTAGACAGAACCTTTGGGAGACGACTAGACATTCAGCTGCGCGTCGTCCTTCTTGACATCCCCGAAGTTGAACTTCGAGATGTCCACGGACTCTATGCCGAGCGGCTTGGCCGTCTTCCAGCCGCCGCGCGTGAAGTCAGGAACGTCCTGCGACGCACCGCGGTTGAGGGCGGAACGCTCAGAAAGTTCACAGATCGAGCAGCTTGCGGCAAGGTCGTAGACGTCCATGTCAAGCGGAAGTCCGTTCTGGAGGCAGTACATGAGGCGAAGGTCCATGAGGAAGTCCATGCCACCGTGTCCGCCGACCTTCTGAGCGAGCTCGCCTGCAACCTGCCAGAGAGGATGCCTGTGCTGAACCCTGATCTGCTCCGTCGACTGACCGTCGAACCAACCATGCGCAGGGTCGCCGGGCTTGGACGCGAGAGCAATCCTGAGCGGATAGTCGCAGAGGCAGCCCAACGTGCCGGAGACGAGGTTGATGCGGCTGTAGGGACGCGGGCTCGTCACGTCGTGCTGGACCATGATGGAGCGGCCCTTTACGGTCCTGATCACGGTCGTGGACATGTCGCCGCACTTGGGGTGGAGCCCCGCCTGCCAGCTCTGTTCGCCGAAGACGGCCTTTGCATAGGCATCCATGCCGAACTGACCGGACGAAACACAGGTAAGGTAGTCGAACCTGTCGCCGCGGTTGACGTTCATCGCCTGCATGATAGGCAGGAGTCCGTGCGTCGGATACGGATTGCCGAAGTGTTTTTCGTTCCACTTCAGGCGCCAGTAGCCCTGATAGCCGCCCTTGACTGGATCAAGATAGTTCAGCTCTCGCAGGTCGTGGATGTACGCGCCTTCGCCATGGACAATGTCGCCGAGAAGGCCCTTGCGGACAAGGTTGAGCGTGAGCATCTCGACTTCACCGTAGCAGCAGTTCTCCAGCTGCATGCAGTGCCTGCCGGTGCGCTCGGAAGTTTCGACGCACGCCCAGCACTCGTCCAGCGTCATGGCCGCAGGAACCTCGACAGCCGCATGCTTGCCGCAGTTCATAGCGTAAAGCGCGACGGGCGTGTGAAGCGCCCAGGGAGTGACGACATAGATGAGGTCCAAGTCGGACTCGCACATCGCCTTGTAGCCCTCGGGGCCCGTGTATTCGGCCGCAGCAGGCTTGCCGCTCTGCTTGAGCCAGTTCTGCTGGGCGGTGACGCGCTGCTGGTACAGGTCGCAGAGTGCGCTGACCTCTACGCCAGGAATGCTGGCGAGACGATGCACTGCCCCCGAACCACGCATGCCAAGACCGGCAACGCCGACACGGACCTTTTTGAGGGCCGGAGCAGCGAAAGCTGTCATGCCGCCGCGGTCGACTAGCCTAGCCGCGGAAGAGACGCATCCGGCTAGCGCGGCCGTAGCGCCCATCCACGCAGTTCCCTTTAGGAAATCCCTACGGTTCATATCCATGACTAGTCTCCCCTTACTTGAAGTAGCGGTTGAGCAGTCCCTGGAAAGCCTTGCCGTGACGCGCCTCGTCCTTCGCCATCTCATGAACGGTGTCGTGGATCGCGTCGTAGCCAAGTTCCTTGGCGCGCTTTGCGATGGCCAGCTTGCCGGCGGTCGCTCCGCACTCCGCCTCAACGCGGCGCGTGAGGTTCGTCTTGGTCGATGCCGTGACGATGTCGATCTTCTCGCCGAGGAGCTCTGCGAACTTGGCGGCATGCTCGGCCTCCTCGTACGCAATGCGCTTGTACGCCTCTGCGACTTCGGGATAGCCTTCGCGATCAGCTACGCGGCTCATCGCCAGATACATGCCGACCTCGGTGCACTCACCTGTGAAATGCGCCTTGAGTCCCTCAGTTACCTCCGCATCGTCAACGATGCCATCCCCTACATGGTGCTCGGCGACAAATGTCATTGTCTCCTGCTTCTTGAACTTCGCGCCAGGAACGCCGCACTGCGGACATTTCTCCGGCGGATTTTCGCCTTCATACACATACCCGCAGACGGGGCAGACCCACTTAGCCATATTTTTACCTCCTAATGGATGTGATTCGGTTGGTTATTTTCCGAAACAGAACTATTTTACCAATTCTCAACTCCTATTGCAATGGGGGAAGGCAAAATTTCGTCAGGCGAGAAAACGGCAGCGCGACGAGCTGGAGCATTCGGGGATAGCGTGCGGGCAACGAGGATGAAACGCACAGCCGCTCGGCCAATCGGTCGGCGGAGGAACAGTGCCTGGAATGTCGCTGAGCGGTGCGTCCTTTGGCGCGTCAAGACTCGGAACCGCGGCAAGAAGTCCCTGCGTGTATGGATGGCGCGGCGCGGAAAGAACCGCAGGAACTGTACCCGATTCGACTATCTCGCCGGCGTACATGACGTTTACGAAGTCTGAATAGCGCGCGACAAGCCCGAGGTTGTGCGTGATGAACAGGACCGCCATGCCACGCGACCGCGCAACGGAGTCGACAAGATCCAGCACTTCCCTCTGCGTCGTGACGTCCAGAGCCGTCGTGGGCTCGTCGGCTACAAGAAGGTCCGGCTCCTGCGCAAGCGCCATCGCGATCATCACGCGCTGCTGCTGACCGCCGGACATCTCGCACGGATACTTGCGCGCAGCCTCTGCCGGAAGCCCGACGTCGCCGAGCAGCTCCTCCGCAGTCCTGCGCGACTTCTTCGCCTCGTCGATCTGCGCGCCTACGCGCATCACGGGATTCAGCGACTGCATCGGATTCTGGAAAATATACGCAATGCGTCCGCTCAGCGAAACGTCTCCTGAAATCTCCGCGCGGTCGACCAGTCCGCCGACCGCAAGCGCCGTAAGCGACTTGCCGGACCCCGATTCTCCGACGAGCGCAACGCGCTCGCCGCGCCCTACCGTAAACGACACGCCCCTGACGGGGACGGAAAGCCGCCCTTCCATCCTGAAGGCAATGCGCAGGTCCCTAACTGTCAGAACATCGGTCATTGTTTTGCCTGTATTCAGAAGTTCACGATTTCCGGCGGCGGAACCGCAGCGAAACGGACAATGCGTCCGTCGGACGGATGAGGGAAGGCAAGCTCGACTGCATGCAGGAGCATGCGCGGCGGACGCCGCCTCGCATCCGCCTCCTTGTCGCCATAAAGCGGATCGCCCGCCACCGGACAGCCAATGCCAGCGGCGTGGACGCGTATCTGATGCATGCGCCCTGTCTCTATGCGGAACTCCACCAGCGACCTTCCGTTGCGACGCGCGAGGACCTCCCAGCGCGTGACCGCGCGCAGTCCGCGCCCTTCGGGCGAAACCTTCATCTTGGACCCAGACTTGAAAAGGAAATTGCAAAGCGTGCCCTTATTTGCGAACGGCGCGCCGTTCGTCACTGCCAAATACGTCTTTTCGACATGATCGTGACGCTCGAAGTCGCGGCGCAGTGCAAGATAGGCGCGCCTGTTCTTTGCGAAAACCATTATGCCGCTCGTGTCGAGGTCAAGGCGATGGACAACGCCGTCATGGCCTTCTCCGCCAACGCCGCGCATCTCGGGAAACTCGCGCAGAAGAAAATCTACCATCGTCGGGCCTGAGTGCCCAGGTGCCGGATGCACGAGCATCCCGGCAGGCTTGGAGACGACCGCAATGTCCCTGTCGTCGAAAATGATTTTGGGGCAACGCAATGTCACGCCTCCTCGAGAAGGACAACGGCATGGACCACGATGCCCCTTCCCGCTCCTACGTCGTCCATCTTCTCGTTTGTCTTGCCCTTGACCGAGACGCGCGAAACGTCGACGCGCAGGAGCGAAGCGACCCGGCTGCGAATCGCATCCGCCTGCGGACGCAGACGCGGCTTTTCGCAGATGACGGTAACGTCGAGGTTCCCAATCCGAAAGCCAGCCTCCGATACTTCGTCGACGCATGCCTCGAGAAGATTTGCGGAGTCCGCACCCCTCCACTTCGGGTCGGTGTCGGGGAAATGCGAGCCGATGTCCCCCATCGCCGCTGCGCCGAATATCGCGTCGATGACCGCGTGAAGCAGAACGTCGCCGTCGGAATGCGCCTTCAGTCCATCGCAGCCAGGAATGGAAACCCCGCCCAGCACAAGCGGCTTGGCGGGGTCGAACACATGGGAATCATATCCGAAGCCGATGCGCATCAGCCGAGGATCCCCACCTTTGTCATCGTGTCGCGGAGCTTCGCAAGGTTCGCGTCCGTAGTCTCGCAGAGCGGCAGGCGGAACACACGCTCGATCTTGCCCATCATCCAGAGGCCTTCCTTGACCATCACGGGGTTCGTGTCGATGAAGAGGTCGTGGAAGAGCGGATAGTACTTCCTGTGAAGTTCGCGAGCCTTCACGAAGTCGCCAGCAAGGGCGAAACGGACCATGTCGCTCATCTGGCGCGGGATGACGTTGGACGCCACGGAGATCACGCCTTCCGCGCCGACGGAGATCATCGGAAGCGTCAGCGAGTCGTCGCCGGAAAGCACCGTGAAGTCAGGAACGAGGTTCTTGATCGCCGAGACTCGCTCTACGGAACCCGCCGCTTCCTTGATGGCGATCACGTTGGGGTGCTTTGCAAGTCGCGCAACGACGTCAAGGGGGATTTCCTTTCCGGCACGGCCAGGCACGTTGTAGAGGATGACAGGAAGGCCAAGGTCCGCAACCGTCATGAAGTGGCGGTAGAGCCCTTCGGCGTTCGGCTTGTTGTAGTATGGCGTCACCTGGAGGCTCGCATCCGCGCCACCCATGGCTATTGCCGCCTTCGTAAGAGAAACTGCCTCGGCGGTCGAGTTCGCGCCCGTTCCGGCGACGATCTTCACCTTGCCTGCGGCGAATTCAATGACCTTCTCGATCACCTTGTGGTGCTCGGCATGGTCAAGCGTGGGGGATTCGCCGCTTGTTCCGACGGCGCAGATCCCCTCGACGCCTCCTTCAACCTGCGCATCGACGAGAGTCTTGAGCGCACCGTAATCGACGGCGCCGTCCTTCGCGAACGGCGTCGCCAGAGCTGTAATTGTACCTGAGAGTTTCATGGCTTAGATTATTATATCAAAAATCTACGATGGATGGCGTCACTTGCGCCAACGATGTGAAGCGGAACCCTTCGCGCGGACCTCGTCCGTTTCGCCTATCATGCCGATTTCGCGAATCCCGGGCGTGTCGATCACCATCGCGCCGGAGGGCAGCATCGAAAGATCCCTGCTCGTCGTCGTGTGGCGGCCCTTGCCGCTCCATTCCTGTATCTCCTGGGTGGCGGCCCACTCCTCTCCCGCAAGCGTGTTGAGCAGAGTCGACTTTCCGACCCCGGAGGAGCCGATGAACGCGACAGTCCTTCCAGGCTTGACATACTCCAGGACGGACTCCATTCCCTCGCCCGTAAATGCGGAAATCGAGATGATTTTCGCCCTTGCGTCAACAGTCTCGGCGAGATCGTTTATGAACTCCTCGTCACCGTCCTGTCGCAGGTCGGCTTTCGTGACAACGACCACGGCCTCTGCATCTCCCATGTCCTCGGCAAGCGTCAGATAGCGGTCGATGCGCGCCGTCGAAAAGTCCTCGTTCAGCGACATCATGATGAAGATCGTGTCGAAGTTGACGGCAAGCGTCTGCGCCTTGCGCTTGGCAGTCGGGTCCTTGCGCTCGAAATGCGACCTGCGCGGCAGCACTTCGGTTATAAGCGACTCGCCGTGCGGGTTGTAGCGGAAACGGACAAAGTCGCCCGTTATCGGACTCAGCGCCTCGGGGGTCTCCGAACGGACCGGACGCGCCGTCCTGACGAATCCGCCCGTCTCGCGCAGAGCGGCAGACGAAACGGCGACGCGCTTGTCGCCTCCAGCCGGCGGCTTCCAGGCGCTCTTCTTCTTCCTCGCGATGATCTCGCCGCCCGTCTCGTTGCAGACGAGGTGGTAGTAGTCGCCGTGCGAACTAACGACGCGCCCGATACCAGGCTCGACCGCGCCACGCCATCCGAACTGCTCTATCCTTGTCACCTGCATGCGCCTCAGTGAAGACGGTACTCGATGCGCGGAGCATCTACGGACGGAACCATTCGCTCGAAAAACGCGGAGACCGCGCGCGAGGAAGCATGCGCGGAGAAAAGTCCGGAAAGGAGTCCGCGCAGCGAAACGTCTTCCTCGTAGCGGTATACTGCGACGTCGCGCCCTACCAGCTTGTTCATGATGTCGTAAACATCGTCACGATATCCGATTGCGTCAATCAACTTGAGCGTAAGCGCCTCCTCTGCGGAAAGCACGCGACCGTCCGCGATGCGCCTGACGTCCTCGAGAGGAATGTCGCGCCCGCGCGAGACGACTTCGAGAAACCGTTCGTAGTCCGCCGCAACGACCTTGCGGAATATCTCGACATGCTCGGGCTGAACCGGCTTCAGCGGATCTAGCATGTCCTTGTTGTCGCCCGTTGCGATGGTGACGCTCTCAACGCCGATCTTCTTTGCGAGTTCGGACGCGTTGTACGTGCTCATGATGACGCCGATGGAGCCAGTTGTCGTGGTCGGATGAGCGACGATGCAGTCTGCCGCAGCAGCAATGTAGTATCCGCCGCTGCAGCAAAGCGAGCCCATGTGGACTATGACAAAGCGGTTCGTATCCGACTCGCGGAAAGCGCAGAGCGCATCCGATATGACGTCCGCCGCCGTGACCTCTCCGCCCGGCGTGTCGAGCTCTAGACAGATGCCGTCGATCTCGTCGTCCACAGTCGCCTGGCGTATGCGCGTGAGGAGCACGGAGGACGGAGACTTTTCGCGTATGCCGAGGAAATCGTCGCGCTCGTCTGAAAATGATATGACGCCCCTCAGCCGCAGACGGAGGACTTTGGGCGAGGCTTTCGTACCTCCGCGCTCCCACACGAGCTTCGGGAGGCTCTCCTCCTCAGGGGACTGCTCGAGGATGTCGGCCTGCATTCTCGCCGCGTTTCTCGAGCCCCTGGCCGACCTGCCGGCGGTTTCTGCAATCCCGGCAAGAAAGGCGAACAGAAAAAAGAAGATGAGCAGGAAGAAAAGGATAAGCAACGCTGCGGAAACAAGGCATCCAACCAGGCAGCCATGTTTGCGCTTCTTCGGTTCAGATTCGTTTTCCATAACTAGCTCCTAAATCGCACGCAGTATCACGCCCTTGAGATAGCGACCCTCGGGAAACGCCAGCGACACTGGGTGGTCGGCAGCGTGGCCTGTCCGCCCGACAACCTGAAAGCCCCTTCGCGCATCCTGCGCGGCCTCGGCGAGGATCGTGTCGAAAAACTCGGCGTCCATAGCGCCGGAGCAGGAGAACGTGGCGAGGATGCCGTCCTTGTCCAGCAGCTTCATGGCGAGAAGATTGATGTCCTTGTAGCCCCTGGCCGCCTTGTCCAGCTGCGACTTCGTCTCCGCGAACTTGGGTGGATCAAGGACGATCATGCCGAACTTGCGCCCACGGTCCCTGCATTCGCGCAGGTACTTGAAGACGTCCGCCTCAACCTGCTCGACTTCGCATGCTGCGGACGCTGCCGCGGCAGAAGCGCCGCGTGTGCGCTCAAGGTTGCGCGCTGCGAGCGCGAGCGCGTCGGACGATACGTCGACCTGAGTGACCTTCGACGCGCCCCCGACAGCGGCGTAGATGCCGAAGCCGCCAGTGTAGCAGAAGCAGTTGAGGACTTCCCGTCCCTTCGCCAGTGCGCCAACAGCGGCGCGCGCGTCGCGCTGGTCGAGATAGAACCCTGTCTTGTGTCCCTTGCGCACATCGACAAGGAACCTCGCGGGGCCTTCCGCGATCTCGATCACTTCCGGCGGCTCAGAGCCGGAAAGGATCTCGAGTCCGTCGCTTACGGAGAGCCCTTCCTTGCGCCTTACCTCGACGTCGCTTCGAGCCGAAACGCCTTTGCAATTTGGAACAGACCCGGCCAGCGCCTCTGCGATGACGCTCTTCCAAGATTCGGCGAACGTAGACGTAAACTGGCATACGACCCATCCGGCGTAGCAGTCTGCGACAACGCCGGGCAGTCCGTCCGCCTCTGCGTTGACAAGACGCGCCGCACCCTGAGGGCAGCCCGCCTCCGGCTCGGAGAACATCCAGGGCGCGGTAAGGCGCCTGCGCTCGACCGACTCCCTGACGCGATTGGATATGAACTTCTCGTCGGGCGCAGGTCCCTCGCCAAAGGATATCATGCGAACGCGGATCTGCGAGTCAGGCGAAAAGCAGCCGTAGCCCAGCGTCTCGCCCTTTGCAGAGCGGACGCGGACAATTTCGCCCAAGCCGGCAATGCCCGACGCCACCGCGCCGGAAAATATCCAGGGGTGGCGTCTGAGGACGCTCTTTTCGCGTCCGGATCTGAGCGTTATCTCCGTCATGGAACGGGGAATCCGGCGACGAGGGCCTTTGCCTCGGCCTTCACGCGCTCCTGAATGGAAGTGTCGGCGATATTGTCGAGCACATCGCAGATCCAGGTGCCGATCTTGATCATCTCGGGCTCCTTCATTCCGCGCGTTGTGACGGAAGCCGTACCGACGCGGATGCCGCTGGTGCGGAAGGGAGACTCGGTGTCGTAGGGAATCGTGTTCTTGTTGACGACAATTCCGGCGGCGTCAAGCGCGGCAGCCGCCTCCTTGCCAGTGATGCCCTTCGTAGTCTTAACGTCGACGAGGAAGAGGTGGTTGTCAGTTCCGCCAGAGACGATGCGGTAGCCGCGGTCCTGAACGGTCTTGCAGAGGACCTTGCAGTTCTTGACGATCTGCGCTGCGTACTCCTTCTTTTCGGGCTGCATCCACTCGCGGAAGCTGACGGCCTTCGCGGCGATGATGTTCTCGAGTGGACCGCCCTGCATTCCGGGGAAGACAGCCGAGTCGAGCGCCTTTGCGTACTGCGCCTTGCAGAGGACCATGCCGCCGCGGGGCCCGCCGAGCGTCTTGTGAGTCGTCGTGGTGACGAAGTCGGCGTAGGGGACGGGCGAGGGATGCACGCCGCCTGCCACGAGTCCAGCGATGTGCGCCATGTCGACCATCATGATGCAGCCGACCTTGTCGCAGATCTCGCGGATGCGCTTGAAGTCGATCGTGCGCGGATAAGCAGACGCGCCGGAAAGGAGGATCTTCGGCTTGACCTCAAGGGCCTGCTTCTCAAGATCGTCGTAGTCGATCATCTCCGTCTCCTTGTTGACGAGATACGGGACGATGTTGTAGATCTTTCCGGAAAAGTTGACGGGCGAGCCGTGGGAGAGGTGTCCACCCTGGTCGAGAGAGAGCGACATGATCGTGTCGCCGGGCTTGATCGTAGCGAAGTAGACGGCCATGTTCGCCGCGCTGCCGCAGTGCGGCTGGACGTTCGCATGGTCGGCGCCGAAAAGCTCGCACGCGCGCTTGCGGGCCAGCTCCTCCGCGGCGTCTACGGGCAGGCATCCCGAATACCAGCGCTTCCCCGGATATCCCTCGGCGTACTTGTTCATGAGAACGGAGCCAGCGGCCTCGCGGCACGCACGGCTGGAGGTGTTCTCCGAAGCGATGAGGTTGATCTCGGTATCCTCCTGCTCGGTTTGCGCCTTGATCGCCGCGAAGACCTCGGGGTCGTCGTGCATGAGCCCGGAGCAGTCGGATAGACGGCCGGCGCGCTCGAGCTTGAAGCGACGGCGCGCATGGCGCTCGTCCATGTCAACAGGAGTGGCGATGAAGGTCTTTGCGATCTCTACGGCGTAGTCGGGCGAGACGTCGTTCGCACCGAGGCAGAGCACGTTCGCCGCGTTGTGCTGGCGAGTGACGGTCGCAACCTCGGTCGTCTGGCAGATGGCGGCGCGGACGTTCTGGAAACGGTTGGCTGTCATGGACATGCCAATGCCCGAGCGGCAGATGAGAATTCCGAACTCCGCCTCTCCGGCGGCAACAGCGGCGGCTACGGGAATGGCGTAGTCAGGATAGTCGCAGCTTTCCTTCGTCGCGGGACCGAAATCCTGAATCGTTGCGACGGTTGAAAGTGCGTTGACGATGGCGGACTTAAGTTCCACTCCGCCGTGATCAGAGGCAATTGCTATCTTCATCTTTACTCCTTGCGTAGAATTAAAGTAATATTATATCAAAAATCGCCGGACTGCGGGACGTCAGGTGAAAATACGACGGAAGTCAATGTCTTCGGCCGCAAGCGAGAAGACAGGGAACGACAGCGTCTTGAGCCTGTCGTGCAGCGCCATGAAATACGCCCCGTACTGCTCAGGCGTCTCATCAGCCGCCGGACCGCGCAGCCCGAGGAAGGTCACGGCGGTGTCGGACGAGCTTTCCGCGATGACGTCCTCGAACGGACGGTCGTTCGCCTCGACGATCCGCGTAGTCGCGTCGACCCGCGCCTTGGAGAGGAATTCGTCGAGCAGCGACTGCGCCTCCTCGTGCGAACGGGAGCGGACGATCATGTTTACGCGCAGCGGATGCCTGCGCCAGCGGTCGTCCCGCTGGAGAAGGAACGCGAGGGAGAGCATCAGCGCACCGTTGGGGTTCTTGCCGCGCCACCAGATGTCGATGTACCCGTCTTCGCGCATCTCAACGTCACCGGCCGTGACGAGCACGTTCCTCCGTTCGCTGACCATCAGGCGCATGAACTCGGCGAACCTGTCGGCGTTGCGGTCCTTCGGAAAGCCGAGCATGACAGTGTTCGGGACGATTGGACCGAACCCGTACGTCCTCACAAGCTCCATCATGCCGTCCCAGTCGTTCGGCGACGAAATGATCTTGACCGACGCCTCAAGTCCGCCCTTCTCGGCCGTGCGCCTCGCCGATTCCGCAAGATCCTTCTCGCGCTGCGTGCCTACGACGTCCCGCGGCAGAACCGACGCGAGCGTGACAAGGCTTCGTCCGCCGGAAACGCCCTTTGCAAGCTCGAGAAGACGCGAGTCCACGTCGGGGAGAGCGGACATGACGAGCAGGTTCGGACGCCAGTTGCGCTCGGCGTGGTCAACTCGCATGAGCTTACCGAACGCGAAGCGGACAAGCGCCATGTAGAGGCCTGTGCGCATGTCGCCCCACTGCGCGCGCAGCGCGCGGCGCTTGACAATCCAGAAGATGCCAGCTTCGAACGCAAGCGCGACGAACGTCCAGCCCGGGCTTATCATGAACATCGCCGCAAGGCAGCCTGCGAACCCGACGAAGCTGAGCCCCGACTTTACGCGGAACGTCGGACGCCACGACGGATTGGAAAGCGCCTCCTCGAACCCGGCGCAGAGATTTAGGAGACCATACGTCGAGAGGTTGAAGAGCGTCAGGACAGGGGCGATGACGTTGATGTCGCCGAGCCACACGCAGACGCCCGCCACAACGAAGCAGAACGCGGCGGCGATGCGGGGATCATCCTCCTTGCCGAACCCCTTTCCGAGGAACGCAGGGAGAAGCCTGTCGCGCGAAAGAGCCTGGAAGACGCGCGGCGCGCAGAGGAAACTCCCGATCGCGCTGGAAAGCGTCGCGGCGTAGACGCCGATAAGAATGGACGACGACCAGCGTGCGCAGCGCTGGAGAATCAAAGTGTCGGTAAGGAGTATCGACGGGTCGCTGACCATTTTGTCCAGAACGATCGGAACCGACATGTAAATCGCGTATCCGACGAGCACCGCGGCAATTGTGCCGACGGGGATGGAACGGCTCGGGTTCTTCAAGTCGCCCGACATGCCGACGCCGGAGAGAATGCCCGTAACTGCGGGGAAGAATACGGCGAACACGGGCCAGAAGCCGAGCTTCGCAGGGACCGTCGCCGGATCTGGCGAGGCAAGGCCTTCAGGTGCGCTTCCGGTGAAGAACGAGATAAGCGAAAAAGCGATCGCAGCCATGATGAAATACTGCGACTTCAGCGCTATGTTGGCAGAAACAGTCGCGACGCCTGCGAGTATCGTCAGCGTGGCGAGTCCGATGATGCGCGGATCCCACTCCGAAACGTATGGCAAGCCCGATCCGACGAACGCCTCGGCAAAACCTGCGATGTAGAACGAGACGGCGATGGCCTGCGAAAGCGCAAGCGGGATGCCGAGCGCTGCTCCGGCCTCGAGCCCAAGCGAACGGGACAGCATGAAATACGCGCCGCCACCCTTCATGCGCATGTTCGTCGCGAGCGCGGAAATCGAAAGCCCGGTCAGGAACGTGATCGTGCTGCCGATGGTGACGATGACAAGAGAAGTCGCAAGTCCCACGTTTCCGAGCATCCAGCCGAAACGCAGGTACATGACGACGCCGATGATGGTGAGAATGCTCGGAGTGAAGACACCCTGAAAAGTGCCGAATCCGTAGCCCGTGGGGTTTTCCTCTCTCTTCTTTTCTGACATTTGGGGAGAAGCTCCTGAATTATCGCATTATTTCGCCTGGCGTTCCGCAAGTGCGCGCGAAACGTCCGGCACGACTTCGAGAAGACGTTTTGTATAGTCGCTTTTCGGGTGCTCGAACACCGACTCGGCGTCGCCGGAATCCACGAAGAGCCCCCGCTCCATGACGCATATCCTGTCGCAGACGTTCTTCACGACGGCAAGGTCGTGCGCGATGAGCAGAATCGAAAGTCCGAGCTCGCGCCTGAGGTCGCGAAGGAGATTGAGAACACGAGCCTGGACCGAGACGTCGAGCGCCGACACCGGCTCGTCCGCGATGAGCGCCTGCGGATCGCACGCAAGGGCGCGCGCGACGGAGATGCGCTGGCACTGTCCACCCGACATCTCGCGCGGATACTGGTCTAGGACGGCATCGCTCAGTCCGACAAGCGCGAGCAGGTCGGACGGCATGCGGCGCGAAGGCGGCGTGCCCTTTGCGCGCCTGGCGTGCTTCAGCGCCTCGTCCAGAGCCTGGCGGACCGTCATGCGCGGATTTAGCGATCCGACGGCGTCCTGAAATATCATCTGGACGGAAGCCCCCGAGCGGACTATGCGTCCGCCCGAAGGCTTTTCGAGTCCGATCAGCGTCTTCGCAATCGTAGACTTTCCGCTTCCAGATTCCCCCACGATGCCAAGAATCTCACCCTCGCCAAGGGTGAAGCTTACGCCCTTCACGGCCTCGAAGCGTCCGTACCGGACGTGCAGATCCTCGACCTCGAAGATGTTCTTCACCTGAATAGCGCCTTCTTTGCGGACTGGAGCGCGCCCAGGCGAGTGGATATGTCCTTCAGCGCCGTCTCCATGCGCCCGCGGTAGACCTCGTGGTCGATTCCGCCTGTCGTCCCCTCGTGGCACTTCGCCGCGACCGCCTCGTCCGGATCGATTGACGCGACCTCCGCGGGCTTTCCGTCGTAGAGCGCGGCGAACTGGTCGCGAACGGCATGGTATGCGTCGCGCCAGGGCGTGCCGTTGGCGACCTTCCGCAGCGCGACGTCCGTCGCAAAAACGCCGGGCGTGAACGCCTTGCGGCAGCGATCTGGGTCGACCGTCGTTCCCGCTACGACCTTTGCGAGTATGCGCAGCGTCGTGCGCGTGATGTCGAGCCCCTTCATGTAGAGCCACTTGCAGTCCTGGAGGTCGCGGTTGTATCCGCCGGGCATCGCGTGCAGAAGCGAAAGCGATGCGGTCTGGAGCCCGAGCACCTGCGCGGCCTTCGACCTCACGAGCTCAAGCACGTCGGGGTTGAACTTCTGCGGCATGATCGACGAGCCGGTGCAGTAGGCGCGCGGAAGCTTGAAGTACGCGAACTCCGGCATCGAGAAAAGTATCATGTCCTCGGCGAGCCGCGAAAGGACGGCCATCAGCTGGGCGAGCGCGCTCAGGAGCGCGGCCTCGCATTCGCCGCGGGCCATCGAAGCGCCGAAGCAGTTGTGGATCGAGCGGCTGAACGCAAGGAGCTCCGTCGTACGCCTGCGGTCGAGAGGAAGCGGAACGCCGTACCCCGCGGCCGAACCGAGCGGATTCGCGTCCGCCAGGCGGTACGCCGCCTCGAGGTTCTCCAGCTGGTCGAGGATCATCTCCGCATGGCCCGTCGCCCACATCTCGACGGACGACGGCATAGCGGGCTGGAGATGGGTTCTGCCGACGAGCGGGACCATCCCGGTCTTCGCACCGAAGAGCTCGAGCTGCGCCGCGAGCCCGACGAGCTCGGACTCCGTGCGGAGTATCGCGTCCTTCATGTGGAGCCGAACGTCGACTGCAACCTGGTCGTTGCGCGAGCGACCCGTGTGGATTTTCTTCCCGAGGTCGCCGAGCTTCTCAGTCAGCATGCGCTCGACGGCCATGTGCACATCCTGGTCGTCGATGCGGATAACAAACTTGCCCTTCTCCGCAAGCGCGGCGATCTTGCCGAGCTCCTTGCGGACGGTCGCGGCTTCGCCCTTCGTCACGATGGGGCGCTTGAGCCCCTTCATCTCGCTGAGCATCGTCACGTGTGCCGCCGTGCCCATGCAGTCCCAGACGGCCAGGTTCAGGTCGAGAATCGGATCGTCACCAACAGTGTACGCTAGCACGTCGGGGTCGATTGTGCTGTCCGTTATGGTCTTGGCGTTTTTCTTTTTGCTTTTCATATCGTCACCTCATTGCTGTGGCCGGGAGTCGGCAAGGGATTCCTCGTATGCCTGGTTGAGTTTAGCGTCCGCCTCCTCAAGCTCCTTGAGAAGCTCCTCCTTGGTCTTCGTGTAGGCGGCAAAGTCGAAGAGGAACTTGGAGTAGGCCTCGGCGGCGGCAAGAAGAGACTCTCCGTGTCCGCCTCCGTACGCAATCAGAAGCGGCGCCTTCGCATACGCCTCGAGGCGCAGGCGCGGATCGATCTTCGCATACTCGACGGCCTCGGCGAAGGAACAGCTCCAGAACCTGCCGCAGAAGAATCCGTCGATCGTCCTCGGATAGAGGCGGAGCCTGCTGGCGAAGCGAAGGACGTCCGACTCGCTAGCGTAGCCAGGCTTGATCACGGACCTCATCAGCTTCAGGAAATGCTCGTCGTCCTCCTTGACGGGCTCGCCCGCAAGCCACTTGTCCAGGTCCGCGTAGTTGTCCCTGGCGCGCAGATCGGGATCGGCCGCGTGAAGCCGCCTGATGGCTGTTTCGTCGTCGATCTCCTCGCCCTTTACGGCACGGTAGAACGCCTTTACGGTCTCGAGCCTGAACCTCTCGATGTCGGCGAAGCCTGGCGAGGGCATGAACATCTTCGTCAGCCGCGTTCCGTCGTCGCGACGCTGCACCTTCACCGCTATGTGGGAGATGTTCGTGCGCACGTCGCCTATGTGGACGATGATCGCAGGCAGGTCGAAGCGGATGGGCTTCATTCGCTCGCCCCTGTAGAGACTGTTGCATATATCCGCCATGTTCGCCGCAATCGGCGCGAGATATTCGCGGCGCATGTCGGCAGGACAATCCCCGATCGCCTGGACAAGTCCGTCAACCCTGGTGATCGGGTCGGCCTTGAACCGTTCGATCAGTTCCGCGCGCGTGAGCGCGAAAAGGAGGATAGTCGCGAAAACTCCCATCAGCGTATCTTTATGAAGATGATGAGAAGGACCGGCATTATCGCGAGCTGGAGCAGGATGAACCGCATGAGCACCTGCGCGTTGGACCAGCCGAGGTTCTTCTTGAAGTGGTCGTGGAGAGGGAATCGGATGCGGCGTATGATGCTGTCGTCAGCAACCGCGAAGCCGAGCTTCTTGGCGACGCGGAGAAGGACTAGCTTTGCCAGGCCGCCTCCGCCGTTTACGAGGACTATCGGCGCGATGGCGAGGACGATGAACGGGTTGCCCGTCATGAGGCAGGCCGTCGCGACAAGTACGCCCAGGAACCGGCTGCCTGCGTCGCCCATGAGTATCTTGGAAGGCTCTGCGTTGAACCACAGGTAGCCGCCGAACGCTCCGGCGATGATCATCGTGACTATCGCCCAGCGCGCTGCCTCGGAGTAGCAGGGAATGAGGAAGTAGTGAGCGACCGGACGGTATCCGACGACGATGTAAAGGATGACGGCGAGCATCACGAGCGCGATGACCGTGAGCGAGCCGGCCAGTCCATCCACGCCGTCGGAACAGTTCGTCGCGTTCAGCGTGAACCAGATGACGGACGCCGCGGCTGGTATGTAGAGCCACCACGGGGCAAACCAGAGGCCCTTCACGAACGGCAGCCAGACGATCATCCTCGCCGACTTGCATGCGGCCGCCGAACTGAAGATGTCGTCGCCGAACGTGTAGGCGAACTCGGGCAGGTTCGTGAGCTCGGCTGGGACATGGGAGTGGCCGAGAAAGATGAAGGTCGCGATCGCAATGGAGACCACCGCGTCGAGAAGCCCCTTCTTGAGTTCGCCCCACGGAGTGTCCGCACGGTCGTCAAGGTAGCCGAATATCATGGCGAAGTAGATCGCCCCGACGGAAAGAAGGTCCCAGAACGCAAGCGGAGCGAAGAGCACTATGACTGGAAGCGCGATGAGCGTCACGAGCATGCCGGCGCCGGTGGGCTTGCCGGCGGACTTCATCCCGCCCAGATCCGAGCAGATGACCTTGCCCCGGTCGCGCGGCAGAAGGCTCCAGAGCTTCGGCAAAAGGAGCATCGAGAGGAGCGCGGCGAAAAACGTCCCGCCCGCAAGGAGGACGACATGAGACTGCAGGAGGCGGAAAGGCCCCCAGCTGTCCTTGAGCAGCATCGCGATATAATACAGCATCTTAATTCGTTTTTGACGTTTAATTTGACGAATATTATATCATATTCGCATACGGTTAATGCGCGAAAATAAAAGACCCGCCGCGCGGGTGCGCAACGGGTCTTTGCAGTGTATCGGATAGACCGATTACTTCTTGAGGGCCGCCTGGGCAGCCGCAAGGCGCGCGATCGGCACGCGATACGGCGAGCAGGAGACGTAGTTGAGCCCGATCTTGTGGCAGAACTCGACGGACGACGGATCGCCGCCGTGCTCGCCGCAGATGCCGCAGTGGAGCTTCGGGCGGGTCGCCTTGCCGTTCGTGACGGCCATCTCCATGAGCTTGCCGACGCCGGCCTGGTCGAGCTTGGCGAACGGATCGTTCTCGTAGATCTTCTTGTCGTAGTACGCGCCGAGGAACTTGCCCGCATCGTCGCGGCTGAAGCCGAACGTCATCTGGGTGAGGTCGTTCGTGCCGAAGCAGAAGAACTCCGCCTCCTCGGCGATCTCGCCAGCTGTGAGCGCTGCGCGCGGAATCTCGATCATCGTTCCACCTCGTAGTTCAGCTTGATGGCGGCAGCCTGTATCTCGTCGTTCGCGACGCGCACGACGATGTCCTTGACGAACTTGAACTCCTTGACGTCGCCCGTGAGCGGAATCATGATCTCCGGCTTGACCGTCCATCCCTTGTGCTTGCGCTGGACGTTGATAGCCGCGCGGATGATCGCCTTCGTCTGCATGACGGCGATTTCGGGGTAGGTGACCGTCAGGCGGCAGCCGCGGTGGCCCATCATCGGGTTGAACTCGTGGAGGGAGTCGATGATCTCCTTGATGCGGGAGATCGGCTTGTGCGTCTCCTTCGCAAGGAGGGCGATCTCGTCCTCGGTGTGCGGCACGAACTCGTGCAGCGGCGGATCGAGGAAGCGGATCGTGACGGGCTGTCCGTCAAGCGCCTCGAAGAGCTGCTCGAAGTCGTCCTGCTGGAACGGGAGAATCTTGTTGAGCGCGATGCGGCGCTCCTCGACGGTGTCGGCGCAGATCATCTGGCGGAACGGCAGGATGCGGCTCTGCGAGAAGAACATGTGCTCCGTGCGGCAGAGGCCGATGCCTTCGGCGCCGAGCTCGCGCGCCTTCTTCGCGTCGCGCGGAGTGTCGGCGTTCGTGCGCACTTTCAGGCGACGGAACTTGTCCGCCCACATCATGATGCGGCCGAACTCGCCCGCGATGGTCGCGTCGACCGTCGGGATGACGCCGTCGTAGATGTTGCCCGTTCCGCCGTCGATGGAGAGCCAGTCGCCTTCCTTGAACATCTTGCCGGCGAGGACGAACTTCTTGTTCTCCTCGTCCATGGTGATATCCTGGCAGCCGGAGACGCAGCACTCGCCCATTCCGCGAGCGACGACAGCCGCGTGGGATGTCATTCCGCCGCGAACCGTGAGGATGCCCTCGGCGGCCTTCATGCCCTCGATGTCCTCGGGCGAGGTCTCGAGACGGACGAGAACGACCTTCTCGCCGCGCGCCTTCCACGCCTTGGCGTCTTCTGCCGTGAAGACGATGCGACCGCATGCCGCGCCCGGGGAGGCCGCGAGGCCGCGTCCGATTGCCTTGGCCTTCTTGAGCGCGACTGTGTCGAACTGCGGATGGAGAAGCGTGTCGAGGTTGCGCGGGTCGATCATGAGGACCGCTTCCTCCTCGGTGCGCATTCCCTCGTCGACGAGATCGCAGGCGATCTTGAGCGCGGCCTTCGCGGTGCGCTTGCCGTTGCGGGTCTGGAGCATGAAGAGCTTCTTGTTCTCGATCGTGAACTCCATGTCCTGCATGTCGCGGTAGTGCGACTCGAGCGTCTGGCAGATCTTCTGGAACTGCTCGAAGACCTCGGGCATGACCTCGGCCATCTTCGCGATGGGCATCGGGGTGCGAACGCCGGCAACAACGTCCTCGCCCTGCGCGTTCATGAGGAACTCGCCCATGAGCTTCTTCTCGCCGGTCGCGGGATCGCGCGTGAAGGCGACGCCCGTTCCGGAGTTGTCGTTGAGGTTGCCGAACGCCATCATCTGGACGTTCACGGCCGTGCCCCAGCTGTAGGGGATGTCGTTGTCGCGGCGGTAGACGTTGGCGCGCGGGTTGTCCCAGCTGCGGAAGACGGCCTTGATCGCCTCGAAGAGCTGGACCTTTGCGTCGGACGGGAAGTCGGAACCGATCTTCGCCTTGTACTCGGCCTTGAACTGTCCGGCGAGCTCCTTGAGGTCGTCGGCGGAAAGTTCGACGTCGAGCTTGACGCCCTTCTTGGCCTTCATGTCGTCGATGAGCTTCTCGAAGTACTTCTTGCCGACCTCCATTACGACGTCGGAGAACATCTGGATGAAGCGGCGGTAGCAGTCCCACGCCCAGCGCGGGTTCTTCGTCTGAGCGGCGAGCGATTCGACAACCGTCTCGTTGAGGCCGAGGTTGAGGATCGTATCCATCATGCCGGGCATGGAAGCGCGCGCGCCGGAGCGGACGGAGACGAGAAGCGGGTTCTTCGCGTCGCCGAACTTCTTGCCTGCGGACTTCTCAAGCTTGTCGATGTAGTCCATGACCTGCGCCTGGATGTCATCGCCGATAACCTTGCCGTCGTCGTAGTAGCGCGTGCAGGCCTCGGTGGAAATCGTGAAGCCCTGCGGAACCGGCAGCCCAAGTCCGGCCATCTCGGCGAGGTTCGCGCCCTTGCCGCCCAGCAGCTCGCGCATGTTTGCGTTGCCTTCGGTCTTTCCAGCACCGAAGAAGTACACGTACTTTTTCTGTTCACTCATGGTTTTGTTTCTTTTTCTTTTGCTTTAAGTGCACAAATTATATCAAATTTCGGGCTGCTTGTGGGTCAAGAAAGAGGCTTTCCTATCTTGGGGACGGACGCCATGAGCCGCTTGGTGTACTCGTTCTTGGGGTGCTTGAGCACTTCCGAGGCGTCGCCGCTTTCGACGATCTTGCCCTTGTTCATGACGATTATCCTGTCCGCAACGTGCTGGACGACGCCAAGGTCGTGGGTGATGAAGAGGATGCTGAGCCCCAGCTTCTTCTTGAGGTCCTCCAGGAGGTCGAGCACCTGCGCGCGGATCGTGAGGTCGAGCGCGGATACGGCCTCGTCGCAGAT
Source organism: Lentisphaerota bacterium (assembly GCA_015061665.1). Lineage (GTDB taxonomy): Bacteria > Verrucomicrobiota > Kiritimatiellia > RFP12 > UBA1067 > UBA1067. Next base: position 17,307 of record SUWC01000006.1, on the reverse strand, counting down.
CAGCAGCTCCGGCTTGAGCGAAATAGCCCTCGCGATGCAGAGGCGCTGGCGCTGTCCGCCCGAGAACTCGTGCGGATAGCGGTCGAGGATGTCGAGCGGCATTCCGACCGCCTTCAGAAGCTCCGTCGCCTTCTCCCGGCGCTCCTCCGGCTTGCACAGCCCGTGGTAGATCATGCCCTCGGTAAGGATGTCGAGGACCGTGTGCCTCGGGTTGAGCGCCGCATGTGGGTCTTGGAAGACGACCTGGACGGTTCGGCGGTATTTCATCTCGTCCTTGCCGCTGATCTTGGTAATGTCCACGCCGTTGACCTTGATCGTCCCTCCGCAGGGCTTGTTGAGCAGAAGGATCGCGCGGGAGGTGGTTGACTTGCCGCAGCCCGATTCGCCGACGACGCCAAGAGTCTCTCCGCGCCTTAGGTCGAAGCTGACGCCGTCAACGGCCTTCACATACCCCGAAGTAAGCGCAAAGACGCCCTTCTTTATCGGGAACCAGACCCTGAGGTCGCGGACTTCAAGGATGTTTTCCATGTCATTTTCCTCCATATCCTGGCAGAACTGTTTGGCGGATGGTCTTTGACTGCCTCGGGTAGTCGAGAGTGTAGTGGAGACCTCGGCTCTCATGGCGGCGCTGCGCCGACTTGACGATGAGCTCCGCGCAGACGGCGAGGTTGCGAAGCTCCAGCGTGTCGGGCGTCACGAGGTAGCGAAAATAGTAGTCGTGTATCTCGCGCCTAAGGGTGCGCAGGCGGTGAGCGGCGCGGGCGAGGCGCTTGTTCGTGCGGACAATGCCGACGTAGTCCCACATCAGGCGGCGTATCTCGTCCCACATGTGCGTGACAAGGACAGCCTCATCTGGCGGCACGGCATCACCCGTCTTCCAAGCGGGAATGTCGGGCTTCCCCGTTCCCCGTTCCCCATTCCCATTTCCCCATTCCCCATTCCCCGTTCCCCAACTTTCCGGATGCGGACCGAGCCGCGCGGCGGTAAGGCGCGCGCAGACGAGCGCCTCGAGGAGCGAGTTGGAGGCAAGGCGGTTGGCGCCATGAAGGCCGGTGCAAGCGCATTCGCCGACTGCGGAAAGCCCTCGTATCGAAGTGCGTCCGTCCGTCGTCGCCTGTATGCCGCCGCAGATGTAGTGCGCTGCGGGAACGACGGGTATGAGGTCCTTCGCCATGTCTATTCCGAAGGAGAGGCACTTGGCGTAGATGTTGGGGAAGCGCTTCTTGAGGTAGGCCTCGCCCTTCCTGCGTATGTCCAGGTACATGCAGTCGTCGCCCGTGCGCTTCATCTCGGAGTCGATGGACCGCGCCACGATGTCGCGCGGCGCGAGCGATCCGCGCGGGTCGTACTTGTGCATGAACTCGCGCCCCTTCTTGTCGACGAGAACAGCGCCCTCTCCGCGGACGGCCTCGCTTATCAGGAAGCGCTTGGCCTGCGGATGGTATAGGCATGTCGGATGGAACTGGACGAACTCCATGTTCTCGATCTTCGCGCCGGCGCGCCACGCGATTGCGATTCCATCGCCGCTCGCAGTGTCGGGGTTGCAGGTGTAGAGGTAGACTTTTCCGCAGCCACCGGTTGCAAGGACTGTGTTCGGCGTGCGGACGGCGTAGATTTCGCCGGACTTCTTCTCCATGACATACGCGCCGAGGCAGCGCTTCTCGCCCGGGATTCCGATGCGGTTGGACATTATGAGGTCGATTACGATGTTGTGCTCGCGAATGTCGACGCCAGACTTCTTGATCTTGCGTATCATAGCGGCCTCGCACTTCTCGCCCGTTATGTCGCCGGCGTGCAGAATGCGACGCGCGGAGTGCCCGCCCTCGCGCGTGAGGTCCCACTCGCCGTCCTCCTTGCGCCCGAACTTCACGCCGCAGTCGACGAGATCCTGGATCCCCTCGGGCGCGTGTTCGCAGATTTCATGGACGACGGAGCTCTTGCCGAGCCATGCGCCGGCGATCATGGTGTCGCGCGCGTGCTTGTCGAAGGTGTCGGCGGGATCCATAACGCAGCAGATGCCACCCTGCGCGAAGTTGGTGTTGCAGTCCGCAAGGCGTTCCTTGGTGACGAGCACGACCTTGCCGTAGCTGGCAAGGTGAAGCGCGCTCATGAGTCCGGCCATGCCGGACCCGACCACAAAGTAATCGCAGTCAATTGTCTTCATTTGATGGAATAAATCGTTCTTTATGTGAAGATTATACCAAAATTCGCCTGCGACGTGCAATTATCTGAGTGGCAATGGCTACTGAGTGGGCCATTGAGCAGGCAAACAGCCACCAGACGAAGAAAGAAAGCCGTCCCGCGTCGAGCGACGCCATCCAATCGACTGCGGCGTCGGGCAATATGCCGCGAAACGCGCCGTAGCCCGTAAGCGCGACCAGAACGCCCGTTTCTGCGAGCGCAAGCGGTACCCAGTACCAGAGGAAGCGGAATCGTCCCGCTGCCGTCTCGAAGGAATAGAACGCGCCGTATGCAGCGACAAGCGTCATTCGGAATGTGTAGACGGTCAGGAGGAGCGAGTACGGCGCGTAGTCGCGCCAAAGCGGGACAATCCCAAGCACCGTCTTCCCGAATAGCGCGAGGAACAGCGTGACGGCAAGACCGGGGATGATCGTGCCAGCAAGCATCTTGGCGAGAAGTCCGCCATCCTTGGACCCCTTCTCCTTCGCCTCAACGACAAGCGGAAAGACGACGAAGCCGACCGACATCCCGGCGTACGCGGCAATCTCGGCAAGGCGGGTGATGATGTAGTAAGCGGCGGATTCGACGTCGGGCAGGCGTTGACGGAAAAGAAGCGCCTGCCAAGAGCCGAGAAGCGTTCCGATGACGAGGTATACGGCGAAAGGCATTAGGTAGCGCCCCATGTCAAGGACGTCGCGTCCCAAGGGCTCGCTTTTGAAATCGCGCCCCAGCTCCTTGCGGAGCGAAAACCAACCGGCCGCGATGTTGAGAACGGGAGACGCCATCTGTCCGAGAACATAGCCGGACAGCGCGCGGAACGGCATGGCGAGGAGCATGACTACGAGCCTTACGGGCGCGCCGAAGATGTTGATGACGGACATCGCCTTGAAGCGCTTGAGCCCCTGCAGGGCGTTGTTGAAGACGTTGGCGACTGGTCCGATCAACCCCGAGCAGACGATGAGGAATCCAAGGGAGCCTTCGGAAATGCGAAGACGTTCGAAGAAAAGCGGGAGAATGAACTTTGAAATGAGGACTGCGGCTATAAATGCAATGACAGCCCCGTAGCAGACGATCGAAAGGAGGCGCTTGATTTTGCCCTTCTCCCCTTTTGTGGCGTAGATTGTAAGCCAGCGGGAAAACGGCGTTACGAGGAGAGTGAGCGGTATGCCGAAAGCGGTGGCGGCCTGGAGGATGGGGAGCGCCGCGCCGAGCTCTTCCTGCGGAACCCACTTAGGCACAAGCCAGAGCCCGATGAAAGCGTTTATCGCGTCGCCAAAGCGGCACGAGATGAATATGATGGCAGACCACCACCACAGCTCGCCAAACCGCGAGCGGAGTTTTCTAAGAAGGTTTAGCATTTTATTTGTCTTTGCTGTAGCCTAGCTACGATCATGGCCCCTTGCGATTACCTCAAGGCCATGTTCAGTGAAATATACCGCAAGCCCATCGCCAGCAGCGGCGATTTGTGCGATTTCGTCGTTAAGATCAAGGCAGGCCGCGCGGCAGAATTCAGTTTCGTCATTGCCGCGCCCGATTTCAAGATAGCGCTCTTCCATAAAGGATTCAACGTATGCGCTCTCGGGCCTGAATCGCGCGTTGGGAATGCAGCTCGGCCTCATGCGAATAAAGCGCGCGCCTTTGCGAGCGCGAAGCATGTCGAGCACTGCGCGCTCCCCGGGCGAAATGAAACCAGAGATTATCGTATAGCCCTTGGCAACTGCATTCGCCATGCGAGCAACAACGGCTGGAATATCGCGAACTCGGCGCGAAACTCTGAGAGAAACCATCGGCGATTCCGGGGCTAAGAGAGAGAGGTTGCCTACGCCCTTCCAATAATCGGCGCCATCGAGGCGCGGCGATAAAAGCGGCTCGTTGATATAAAGCCGCGAATCAACGCCATACATCAACTCCCATTTAAGCGGGTTGTAGGCGATATAGCGCTCGGTAGCGGCTATCATATCGCGCGAAACCAGCAGATAGTCGTGGTAGCCCTGCTGCCAGATTCGGCCGAACTTAGTTCGGCCTTCAGGGCTGCGAGCCAAGCCATCGTAATCAGCCCCCAACTCGCCCACAACTCTGTTAGCGATTGCCCCTAGCTCGCCACCGGCTCTGTAGGATTCCACTGCTGCCGCCCCGGCTCTGTTAGCGATTGCGCCAGCGGCTCTGTAGGATTCCCCTGCTGCCGCCCCAGCCCTGAAGGCCGAACTCAGTTCGGCCGCGCCAAGCCAATACTGCTTCGTCGTATAGTTCTTAAACCGCCGAATCGCCCAGCCCAGAGTCTTGAGCGGCTCGGCGAGGCCCGGCGCGAGGTCGCAGTTGAAGTGAACATGGTCGGGCATAACGACATAGCCAAATAGCCTTATGCCATGATTTAACTTCGGAATCGCCTCAAGCGAGGCGCGAACCAGCCTCCCAAAAGCCGATAAAACCACACGCCCGCCCTCGATTCGCCCGAAGAGCGGCCGGCGAGGCTCAAGGGGGATTGTTATGAAAAGCGACGCGCCTTTCGAGTAATCCCAGCCTGCGAAACGTCGATAGCGCCCAATCGACCGCCCGTCTTTATTCTTGATCATCAGCCTCCCTACAGCCCCAACTCAAACTCAGTCTTTGCATAATCCAGATATTTTATGGCGTATATATCTCGCCATTTGCCAGCGCCTTTTGATACAAATGTATTCGCTCCTTGCAATCACTTTCGGCCATCTTCTTCATATCAAAATCTACTCTTCCAAACTCCTTCGCATATAGCGGGCCGCATGCATGAAGGCACTTTACACCCTCCAAAATGCCAGTTTTCTTAAATAGAATGCGCCTTATCAAACCCGATATTACATAATCTTGTGGCCTCGACAAAGAAAATTTGAAAAAAAAAGTAAATGGTCTGATCAAACGATAATCTCGTCGCCTAAATGCTGCGCAGTAGCCCTTTGCCGGTCCCTCTGTCATAACAATACCACTACGGATTGTATTGCGACTGTCATCGCCCCAACCAGGCCAGCCACCATCGGTCTTTTCGTTCTTAACGGTGTCAAGAGCTACATAACCATATTCAGGGAAAACATCCAATGACTCGCAAAGAATTTTATCAAAATCTTGTGGATACTCAATTACATCGTCATCAATCTCTATGATAACTTTGCCTTTGCACAGGCCGAAAAGTTTGTTATATCCTTTCAGCTTAATATTCTTCGGATTGGATATCACTCGCGTTTCTGAGTTGCCCTCGTATTGCCGCACTAACTCAAGAGTTCCATCTGAAGAGGCGTTATCCATGATGATAATCTCATGCGATAACTCTCGTGAAACCTTTGCATACAGATCGGGCAAACCCCTTTCGAGGTATGCCCGCCTATTCCATGTTAAAAGGACAATGCTAACATCAGGTCGTTTGCTCATTTAGAGAATCCTTCACAAGTCAAAGGTTGTCTTTGCAAAGTTCCAAATTTTGAATTCATCAATAGCGACAGGTGCCTTACTATGCGTCCTTGCACGTCTCGGCATGACCGGAATCGACAAAATGAACTCTCGCTCTGCGTTTAAAGAAAACTGCTCGTTGACGGGCCCTGCATAACTCGGCCAATGAACTTTTGAGATGAAACGTCCATCAAGCATAAGAGCCGAATACACCATCTCGCCATTTACCTTAAAACCATCAATGTCCCAAACAAGAGCATAGTGATGCCACTCTCGCATACTGCCATAGGGGAGGACGGCATCATAAGGCATACTGCCTCGATAACCTCTTTCCGAAGTACAACCTGCGCCTGGCATGCCTGAGCAGAGTCCACTGTTGCCCCCTCCGTTATTTGCATTGAATTCAATATGGAAAAATTCAGAACCAGAAACACAGTCAAATAGGTAAGGATCGCCTCCATCTATAAAGCTGTATTTACCATCGACCAATTTCGCCCAAAATTCAATGCAGCCTCTTTCTCCAATTGTTCCAGCGGGGAGATTCACCAACACTCCGCTCCTATATGCAGGAAATGATATCGCGTTGCCGAGTTTTCCAGGCACAAAATCACCGCAAATGTATTTTCCGGTTGGACCAACCTGAGGTTTCTGAATATCTGCCTCGGAATCGAATGAGCACCAATAAACAAGGGCGCCGCCTGCAGCCAGCGATGCCGCATCGCGCTTAACCGCCAGCGTCATTGACCTAACATTCGACCTTGGAACGTTAAACTCGCCAATGATTGACTTAAGGCGAAACTCCTCGGTTGCCAACGTCATCGTCAACTTGTCGCTGTTCGCAAGCTCCAAAGCGGCGACGCCGTTAGTTCCGCGCAGCGTAACGCTCTTGATGATATTTGGAGCAAGCTCCAGCGACGGGGCGAATATGGTCTCGCCAACAAGTTTATCGGTCAGCAGCTCGCCCTTTATTGTCGAGCCATCGGAGAGGCGCATGTTGCAGTCAATGGCCGCGTCTGCAAGCGTAGCCATAGAACTAATCGCGATAGCGGATAGCAGTATCTTTTTCATTGTTTTTCCCTTAATTAATAAAAATTTTTATATCACAACCATAAGTTATATTCCATGGCCAACAAATTGGCACGGGCGAGTTAGACCCTGCGCCAAAGACTAGTTGTTTCAAATCTTCAGAAGGCTCAACGGTAAATGACCAGATCCGGCCAGTATTTTGGGGCGTATCAGGTTTTGATTCGACACGCTTCAAAAGTATCTTTGGCCCGCATCAGAAAGAATTTTCACCAGCCTCAAATCGCCTAATTTTCAACGCGTCATTTTCCATTTGGCGTCATTGCCGAATCGATAGAGGCCGTCAGGTTGAAAATATAGAGCCGCTTATCGCCGCCATACATCAACTCCCATTTAAGCGGGTTGTAGGCGATATAGCGCTCGGTTGAATCAATAAAACCGCGCGAGAGGCATAGCCAGTCGTGGTAGCGCCTTCCAAACCTTGGTCGTATGGTTCTTGAAGCTCCTGATCGCCTGCCCCAGCCGTTTCAGCGGCTCGTCGAGACCTGCAGCAAGATGAACGTTGAAATGCACGAGATCTGGCATAACGACATTGCCGAAGAGTGAAATCTCGGGCGAATACATCGGCATTCGCTCGTGCGTAGCCTTCGTTTCTTCGCCTAGCTTCGAAAGCCGCATCTTGCCATCAACTATCTTTCCAAAAAGCTGCCGCCTCGGCTCGGTTGAAATCGTAATAAAAAACGACGCCCCCTTCGAGTAATCCCAACCTTTCAGGCGACGTTTGTTTGAAGAAGCGCCAGAATAAAAAAACATGTTACTATAAATGAAATTTATTCAACGAACAAAATTGTATCTCGCCATCAATTGGCAAAAAGCCAATGTGTTATGAAAACCAATTGGGCACACCTTTATATTGTCAGGAACCGATGCATCATAAGAAAACATTGCAGCGACACTTGAACTGGCAATATTCACCTTGAAACGATATGAAAGATACGTGTTCGGCAAAGTTTGTGTATAAAAAATGTCTTCCGACTGCTTCTGAGCGCAAAAAGGACGATTCTTCCAGTCTCTGTTCCAATAATGCGAAACCAATTCACAGATCTTCTTTGAGCGTAAAGAGAAACCTCCATTTTGCGGCCAATGCCGGATAAAAAAACCTGCAAGTTGAAAAAACATGTTGGTTCGGCGCCACGGCGCACCGATAAAATCATAGTGCCCTATAAATCTTTCTATTCCTGACCTAAGCGGAAACCCATCGTCTTGGACTGTCAGTACATAAGGCGTCTTGAAACGAGAATAAAGCCGTGAGCAACAGTCAATGCTAAGCGTATTTATATCTCCTGGCACAAGCTGATCTTCGATCTGTATCTCAACCCAATTAGGATAGTGTTCTGCAAAATCATTGATCACGTCATGCTTTTTGTCAGTCACAATAATCGTTTTCAACAAGCCAAAATGTCGCCATGTTTCATAAAGCGCCAACTTAAAGCCTGGGAACTTTTCAAGGAGTACATCGTCTTTCCAATAACAATACATCAGGCATGTAACATTTTCTGGACCTCGTATATTTGTACGAAATGGATTTTCCCTATAATATGCGATACGTGCGGCAGACCAAGTGCGAAAATAGCTACTATCATTAGTATTCATCACTAATGCACCTTGAATGAAATATCATAAGTTGTCAATGTAACCAAACTGCGGTTTAGAAATAATCTAAAAAGGGATTCCTCGGCTTGTTGCTATGGCATAACTCAGAAAGTTTTCAGGGGTCGAAGCAGATAGTCCGACCGCGGAAAACATTTCTTCCGCGGTCTTCTGTTTCTGAGCAACAACACTCGTCGTTAACATCGAGTTCATACATCAGTCACCTTTCACGCCATATCAGACAAAATTACAAATGACCTATCGAGTTGATGTCAATAGGCGTCTTTAGCACGTTCGCAAGCTTGGTACCGACATCTTCAGCACTCACCGACGAAAGCGCAAGATACTGCGCTAGTCTAGACCCTAAGAGAGGAATGTGTATTTGGGGCACTTGCTTAGGTTCGCAGATTGCCACTTTGTCACCAAGTGAAGGCGGGTATGGCCAGAAAGAATCGCGACCTGAGACGCCGTTCACAACGCCGACAGCAGGAACGCCAAGCGCGGCTGCCATATGCAGCGCCATTGTGTCGTTCGAAACGACCGCCGCACATGAAGCAGCAAACTGGGCAAAGTCGGCAAGAGAGCTATGTCGCGGCGCGTCAACGGCCTCAAAGCCAGGAGGCAACAGTTCTGCGAGTTTCTTCCAACGACGACGCGGCCAACGACGTGTCCAATGTGACGCACCTTTGAAAAACAGGACTTTATTTGTCCTTCTAGGTCGTTCAGCAATATCTAAGTCAAGGTCTACGTCACACGTTTCCCCAGTGATAGCCGCCGTTATCGAGCGATTCCTAAAAAACACGAAAGGCTCACGCCCAGCATCAACTAACCGTATGAATCGCGCCATTCGTGAGGCATCCCCATTTGCAACTGAGATCGTAGCTGGCGCAATCCCCAATATCAATTCATCAAGAAGAGTATCGGGAAATGCGCAGGGGGAGATCACTTCATCGAACCCTCGCGCAGCAAGAATCCCCTTGAGCTTGCTTTGCTCAGCCGCAACCCGCCGATGCCAGACGCAATATGGCAAGACATTCTCGCGCCCTTTCCGGAAAAGGTCATCCCTATTCTCAACCCAAATCCATTCATCTGCGCAGTCCGAATCGAATTTCTCAGCCAAATCACGCCATGCCGGGTTACCGAGAACTGTCAAATGTGTATTACGGTATTTCGCACTCTGGCGAATAAACCTGAGGCAGTTGCGCCAAAGAATATAATCGCCAATGGCGTCGAGGCGAACTATGAGCACTTTTCTCATTGCAAAGAATCGAAATATGTTTCAAACTGCTCCGCGATCTCGGCCCAAGAATAGACAGGAATATCTGACGCTGCGTTAGCTGATAACTCGGCGCACAAATCCGAATCATTCGCTAATTTTACTATGGCGGAGGCGTAGTCTTTTGTTAAAAGTGCATTACGCCCATTTTTAAAGAACAGATTAGCCCTACCGTCCAATCCAATTATTGGCTTCTTCCACCGAAGATACTCCTGCAACTTAGCGTTACAATCCTGGTTGGCAGTATAAACAAACGCATCAGCCTGAGCCATAACCGACATCTGGTCTTCTCGCGGCAAATATCCCAAAAACACACAATTTAACGACTCGTACTTTGCAAGATAGCCGGCCTTGTGTCCTGTAAAATATAGCTTGATATCCTCAGGAACCTTTTTCATCGCCATGCAAAGCGGTTCGACAAGCTTCCATTTCGATTTGTCTCCACAATATACGACCTTAAACCTCCCGTCAAGGCGAAATCTGCTGCGAGAAGCAATCTTTTTATCAACCGGATCGGCTCCATTAGGTATATAATGTGCTTTAACGCCCCATTTAAGGCCTTTGCTCTGGTGATAGTAACTCAATGTCACAACATGGTCAGAATTCTTTACAATACGCTTCTCCATCCAATTGAAAAAAATCTCGGCAGGAATATTAAACGGAACTGGCACTATATGTCTTGCCATAAAGCCATACTCATCATCCCATCCGTGAACAACCTTGAACGCTTTGTGTCTGCAGAGAAATTTTCTGCAAATCAGCGGATTTAGGCCAACAAGTCCGCCATACGTATAAATTATATCCGGTCTAAATTCGTCGATTTCCTTAGCTAAATGAAATGGATTGTGCGTATCTTTCCACCCAAGCCAGGCAACGGCCCAACCACGCTTTTCGAGATTGTACCCAATTGCGTCAATACTGTACGGCGCTTTCGCAAAATGCACTTCCGCAGAAACTCCTTTTGCAAACCAAGGAGAGTGTGAACTTGAAACATACAATATACGCCGCTTCCGATTTGCATCAGACATGATAGTTCTTCCAAATATTGATCCTATACAACACATTGCAGGCGATGTCAAACATGAACTGCGGTAAAAGTTTATGGAGCCAATACTGAACTTTGTAGTCAAAACTCATTGGCCTAGTCTGCTCGGCGAATTCAGGAAAGCCAGCTTCAGCGGCCGCCTGACGATAGGCTTCGCGCATGGGATGCTTTGAACTCGTATACCATGGGCGCCCGAGAGTGTGCCCAAGGAAATGAAAGATTCGAGGATCGCGTTGTGCTTCCATGTAATCTTGCTTCGAGAACAAGATACACTTCTCGCCGCCTACAACCCTGCGAACACCTTCATAGGAAAACAGATAATAATGTGGTATAAAGTTCCATTTTGGACCAAGTGGCGCGATCTCTTCGTGAATGGAGCGCACAAATACATCCTGATCTGGTAAAACCAATGGGCCATGAGGGTGTTCCAGTTCATCAAGGAAGCGTTCCGTACAGTGTCTCTTCCTCCACTGCACAAGATCAATTACCATAACGCCTGAATTATAATATGGCTGATTCTTTGTGACTTTAATAAACAATTTATATGAAACCGGCGTACAATCAGTTCCAAATGCAACAGGCTTACCATCCATCTGGATGTCAAGCATTTCCGAAATAGATCCATTAACCAGAGTATCTCCATCTAAGTAAATCACCTTGCCTTCTTCATGCAACAAATCAGGGATAAAAATCCTTGCGTATGCAGCATATGATGTATATCCGCAGTAGCCGCGATCTTTGAGTTTCTCAATTTCCCCGCTCACATCCAGATAAAGAAACTCGCCGCCATGAGATTCGACACGAGAGCGAACTATATCCTGCGTTTCCTTTTCAAGATTGTATCCCAGCAACACAACCCTTGCGCCGGGGTTATGCTTCAGTAAGCTTACAGCGCTTATCGCCGTAAGCTTCGCGTAGTTCACGTCGGATGCGTATACGACCGTGAGTTTCATTTCGGAAAGTGCCCTAAATATAAAACTGCAACAGGAAACCTATTGCCCGATAATCGAAAGCAATTCCTCCGGCGTCACGGCCTTCAATGGAGAATTACGGAAGTCGCCGATGTTTCGCGTGGCGATGAAATCGCACTTCTCCTTCAAAGCGGAAGCAGCGACCACTGCGTCCTCAAAGTCATTGAATTTCATTGTCTTTGCGGTCAAGAAAGTCGTCTTGTCAGCAGCGACTACATCAAATGTAGCGAAAAGCCAATCCAGAGCTTTGTCCGCCTCTGCCTTTCCAGCTGATCGGCGAATGATATAGAAAAGCGTAGTTACTGCATGCGATGCGATAATGCCCTCGCATCTTTTGGCGCAAATAACATCGCACAGCTTTGCGGATGGAAGCAGAAACTGCTCGCGGCGCTGCAGAACATCAACAATAACATTCAAATCAACCATCACCTTCACAGGTACTTCTCCATTACGTGATCGCCATAAGCCTTCTCGACATCTACATCCGGCGGAATAATACCTACGACTTCGCGCACGGAGCCAGGAAGCCCATCCTTATCAATAGAGGTTTCGCGCAATCTGTTGAAATAGCGCAAGACAAGTTCGGAAAGCGAGATTCTAGCCCTCCTAGCATATTCCTGAGCAAAGAGAAGCGTCTCGCCCGGCAACCGTATCGTCATTCTTGCGTCGTTCATACATCTCCTTAATTCTGTGCGCACATTATATCACAACTGCTCTCATTAGGTCAATAACCAGGGGCGCATCTGCGTAATTCACTTCAAACCTCACGATAGTCGAAAACACCTATTTGACGCCATTGTTTCTTTCCTTCGCGCCTGCTCCGAGTAGATTCTGCACACGCACAATGAGCGACCACGGGAAGATCGCGAACACAAGCCCCTTCAAGCCTTCGACAAGACGCGTCTTGAACGGTGGCAGGCCGCGCTTCGTGAAGTCGTAGTCGATGCCGTTGTCGGCAAGGCACTTCACGCCAAATTTCTCCCAGTGCCCCTTGTGGACGGCGTCAATGAACGGAAACTCCTTCGTCGGAGTCACAAGGAGCGGACGCGGCTCGTTGCCAACCATAAAACTGCCATACCTCTCGAATTCCCAGGCGCTTTTGTTGCGCCTCGCAAGCCCAAGCAGGAATTCGCGATTCCAGATGCTCGCCTGACACGTCACGCAGTAGGCGACGTTCTTCGGCATCTCAAGAAGGTCCGAATCGGGCCACGCCTTACGCCCAGGCGGCAACGGATTGAGCCGCAGACTTGCCACATCAAATTTCTGGGCCTCGGACAGACGACGCAGAACCAAAGAAGTGTCAACAGGTGAAACAATGAGGTAATCGTCCATCAGCATCAACACGTATGGTGTCGTAACAGTCTCAAGTGCAATGCTGAGATTTTGGCACCATGGCTTGCCGTGCCCACAGGCAACAACGCGATTGAAGCAAAAAGAGTTCTCTGGCGCGGTCTCCGTGACAAGGACAGTTTCAAACGGACAATCTGGCCAATACTTTCGCCACAACGTTGCAAACGGCGAGAGCAAGTCAGCGTACTTGTCGCAGGAGCATATCAAAATTGTGCAGTCAGTATTCATTTAAATCTAACTCCTTGAACCTCATATCGAAATACGTTTTGGATAACTGCCGTTAGAGGTCAGTCAGTAACGGCATCTCTTTTTCCAGCAACGACAACATAGCCACTCCTACCATAAAGGCAAAGTTGTCGTCACTTTGAAATAATATATTTACTCGCTTTTTCATCGTGTCTATTTTGGTTTAAATATTATCGCCCTTTCCCGATTACCTCAAGCCCTCGCTCTGTGAAATACACGGCTAATCCCTTGCCTGCTGTGGCGATTTGGGCGATTTCATTGTTCAGGTCAAGGCAGGCGGCTCGTCCGAATTCAGTTTCGTCGTTTCCGCGTCCGATTTCGAGGTAACGCTCTTCGGCAAAAGCCTCGACATAGGCGCTTTCAGGCCTGAATCGCGCGTTGGGTATGCAGCTTGGCCGCATGCGGATAAAGCGCGCGTCTTTATGTTTGCGAAGCATATCGAGCACGGCGCGCTCGCCTGGCGAAATGAAGCCAGAGATTATCGTATAGCCCTTGGCGATGGCATTTTCCATGCGGGCGACAACCACTGGAATATCGCGCATGCGGCGCGATACGCGAAGGGAGACCATTGGCTTCTCATGATCTAGGAGAGCGAGATTGCCTACGCCCTTCCAATAATCGGCTGCATCAAGGCGCGGCGAAGAAAGCGGCTCGTTAATATAAAGTCTCTTGTCAACACCATACATTAGCTCCCACTTCAGCGGGTTGTAGGCGATATAACGAGCCGTAGCTTCGATCTTTTCGCGCGTCGGGCAAAGCCAATCATGATAGCCTTGCTGCCAGAGAAGTTGCCCAGGCTCAGCCTGGGCATCGCCATATCTGATTGCCGCGATGGCTGGGCTTGGCCCAGCCAAGCCAAGAAGCTTGGCCTGTTTTGTCGTAAACACCTTAAAACGACCTATCGCCTTGCCAAGCGCTTTCAATGGCTCGTTCAACCCAGGCGTAATGCGAATGTTGAAATGAACATGGTCTGGCATAACTACATGAGCATATACAACGATACCTGGATTTAGAGCCGTAATGCGCTCAAGCGACTCCAATACCATCTTTCCAAGCTCCGAATACGTCATCTGACCATTCACAATTTTACCCAAAAGCGGTCGACGGGGCAGCGTGGCAATCGTCACGAAAAGCGACGCCCCTTTCGTGTAATCCCAGTTATGAAACCGGCGATAACGAACTATTTCGCCCAAAGACCACTTCCTTCCACTACGCTTTTCCAAACAACGCCTCGTAGCGCGCTGCGAGATAGGTCTTGTAGAACTGACGCTGGATAGCGGAAAGAAGCGGCGCGTCGTCGATGAAGGCATTGATCGCCGCGAGGTCGATGCGCGGGACAATGCGTGCAAGCGAGTGGGCGAGAACGCCATCGCGGTTTTGCGAAACGAAATCGACATAGGCAATCTTCTTTCCGTTCGCGCCGTTGTACGCTCGGCCAGGGAGACGTTCGCAGGTAGAAAAATCAATTGGTTCGATCATACATCCTTACCCCATAGATACTTGTCGCGGAGATACTGCGCCTGTTGGTGAGTGATGGCGTTGTCGTTTATCTCGGCAATGTTGATCGAGCCGTATAGCTCACCCCACAGGCAGTCGAGGAGATTCGACTTCTCCTCGACGCCCTTCTTCCAGGCATCGAGGTCGTGCGCCAAATACGGCGGCAGGTTTCGCTCATACATCTCAGCGTTCATAAAGACAAGCTCACGCCCCGTGGAGTATGCATCCGCACGCTCCACTTGCATGGCAGAAACTGCCCGAAAGTGAACTTTCTAGGTTCAAGATTATGCCATTAGTTTATCAAATTCCACGCGCTACTGCAATGGAGAACGACAAAAACAAACGCCCCGCGTCGCTGGTGCGACACGAGGCGTAGTTGCTGCTAAGCAATAGCGTATGTTAGGCGCCGAGCTGCATGCGGCAGAAGCGCTTGACCTTGATAGGTGCGCCACCGCAGGCCTTGGAAACGCCCTCGAGGTACTTCTCGACGGTGAGGTCGCCATCAGCGACGTAGTCCTGCTTGACGAGGCAGATCTGCGTGCAGAACTTGTCGGTCATGCCCTTCTTGATGCCGACGAGAGCCTGCTCCGGAGGAAGCTTGCCCTTCTGCTCCTTGAGCGCGTTGAGCTTGATCTCGAGCTCAGCGTCGATCTCGGCCTGGGGAACGTCCTCGGGGTTGATGTACTTCGGCGCGTTCGCGGCGACCTGGAGGCAGATCATGTGGGCCGCCTCCGCAAGCTCGGCAGAAGCCGCACACTTCTCGCACGGAGTCTCGAGCTCGACGAGAACGCCGATCTTGCCGCCCATGTGGATGTAGCCCGAAACGACTCCGGTGCCACCAAGTGCATAGCGCTCGCTGCGGCGGATCTTGACGTTCTCGCCCGTCTTGGTGAGAAGCATCTTGTAGTCGTCCGCAAGAGTAGCCTCGATGTCCTTGCCCTCAAGAGCGACCTTTGCCGCGTCGTTGACGAACTTGATGAACGCCTCGGTCTTGGCGACGAAGTCCGTCTCGCAGTTGACCTCGGCCAGGGCGAGGGTCTTCTTGTCTGCGGACTCTGCGAGGGCGATGATGCCCTGCTTGGACTCCTTGTCGACGCGCTTGGCGGCGACCGCAAGGCCCTTCTCGCGAAGGAACTTGACGGCTTCCTCCATGTTGCCGTTCGTGGCGGTGAGAGCTTCCTTGCAAGCGCCCATTCCGGCGGCGGTTGCCTCGCGGAGCTCCTTGATCATCTGAATGGTAATTGCCATTGCTGTAAATCCTGTTGTTTTGTTTTTTAGACTGCATTCGTCAGCGGCCGACAGCCTAAGATAGCCATCGACCGCCAACCATTCTACATTTACTCGGCCTTGGGCGCCTCGGCAGCAGGAGCTGCCTCAGGGGCAGGAGCGGACTCGGCAGCTGCAACAGCGGCCTGCGCCTCGACGACGGCGGCCTGGCGCTTCGCGGCGAGATCAGCCTTCGCCTTCGACTCGGCGGCCTCCTTGGCGGCGCGGGCAGCGGCCTTGACATCGGCCTTGACAGGGGCGCGCTTGCCGGCGGAAGCAGGCTTCTTCGCGACAACCTTCGCCTTGCGCTCGGCGCGGGCGGCCTTCTCGGCCTCGTCACGCTGCTTGCGCTCCGCCTCGCGGCGCTTGGCCTCTTCAACGGCCTTTGCGGAATACTCGTCGTTGGCCGTCTTGATGACCTTCGCAAGTCCGTTGAGGACGAGCTCTATGCCGCGGACGGAATCGTCGTTGCCGGGGATGACGTACTCGATCGGCTCAGGATCGGCGTTCGTGTCGACAAGAGCGACGACGGGGATGTGAAGACGGACGGCTTCCTTGACGGCATTGGCCTCGCGGACGCAGTCGATGATGATGACGGCGCCAGGCTGCTCGGCCATATCGGCGATGCCGGAGAGGTTCTTCTCAAGCTTGTTGAGCTCGCGGCGGAGAACCGAAGCCTCCTGCTTGTGCTCGGAAAGCTGTCCGCCGTTAGCCTTGGCCGTAGCCTGAAGCTGGCGCATGCGCTTGACAGAGGAGCGGATCGTCTTGGCGTTCGTGAGCGTGCCGCCGAGCCAGCGCTCGGTGATGTAGAACTGCTCGGTCGCAATGGCCGTCTCCTTGACGAGCTCGGAAGCCTGCTTCTTGGTCGCAACGAAAAGGACCTTCTTGCCGGCGAGGATCGTGTCGTTAAGGAACTTGGCGGCGTCGTCGAGCATCTGGACGGACTGCGTCAGGTCGATGATGTGGATTCCATTGCGCTTGTCGAAAATGTAGCCCCTCATCTTGGGGTTCCAGCGCTTGGTCTGATGGCCGAAGTGAAGTCCGGCGTCAAACATGTCCTTGAGGCTAATGCCCGTGAGGGCGGATGTAGGCATATCCATTTTGTTTTCTCCTTAATCTTTTAAGTGATTAATCCGCTTTGACGGAGGACGGATAACCCCCCGTTCATTCGCTTCGCCTGCCCCACCGTGGGACAAAACGGCAAATATTATATCATAAATCGTCCGAAATGGGCAATAGCGAAAATTAGGTACATGCCATGGGGTGCGATTCTAAACCGTTGAGCCGCTTGTGCGTAGCGCGGTTGATGCCGAGGCCTACGCCGACCTGCTCGCCCGACCCGCATGAAAATTTCCTGAAATAAGCCAACACGGGCGCGCGAAATTATG
>SUWC01000083.1 GCA_015061665.1 Lentisphaerota bacterium | reverse complement strand
TATGTCCTAGGGTCGCACTAGACGCGCCACGACCATTCGGATTGGACACTGCGCTGCTGGCTGCTGGTTGCTGAGACACTTCCAACGCATTAAAAAACGATCCAGGGGCCCCGAAGGGGAAGGATCGACTTTTAATGCGTTGGCCGTACAAAAACGCCCCCTCCCATTGTCAATCATCCTTCTTTTTAGTATAATTATAGTCCAAAGGTCGCACTGACCTTGTTAGGAGCAGATAGATGAACAAGTACATGGATTCCTTTATGAAGACCTTCCCGTTCGAGGGTCTTACCTATGACGACGTCACGCTCGTGACGCAGTATGCCGATTTTTTGCCTGACGAGGCGTCTCTTGAGACGAAGCTCACCAGCCGCGTGACGATGAAGATTCCGTTCATCTCGGCGGCCATGGATACAGTGACCGAGGCTCCGATGGCCATCGCGATGGCGCTTGCCGGCGGCATTGGCTGCATCCACAAGAACCTTGAGGAAGACGACCAGGCGCGCGAGGTCGCCAAGGTCAAGAACTACCTCAACGGGCTCATCGCCACCCCCATCTGCTTCCACGAGAACGACGACATCAGCTTTCTGCGCAGCGAGAAGCGCCGCATGGGCCTCAAGTTCAACGGCTTCCCGGTGCTTGACGACCAAGATCGCCTTGTCGGCATGATCACCAGCTCCGACATGCGCTTTGCGCCCATGGACGCGATGAAGCTGAAGGACGTCATGCAGAAGGCGCCCATCACGGCAGACCCCAAGACGAGCCTCAAGAAGGCGTACGACCTCATGCGCGCGGCGAAGGTCGGAAAGCTCCCCCTCGTCGACAAGCAGGGCCGGGTCGTCGGCCTCTACAGCTTCACCGACGTGCAGCGCCTCGTCGAGAACCGCAACCCGACCTACAACTGCGACGACAAGTTCCGCCTTCGCGTCTCCGCGTCGGTTTCCGGCGGAAAGGGCGACCTCTCGCGCATGGAGAAGCTCGCCGAGGCCGGCGTTGACGTCGTAGTCGTCGATTCCGCGCACGGGCACTCCAAGGGCATCATGGAGATGACGAAGTACATCGTCAAGCACTTCCCGAAGGTGGACGTCATAGCGGGCAACATCGCCACGGGCGAGGCTGCGCTCGCGCTCGCGAAGTGCGGCGCGCACGCGGTCAAGGTCGGAATCGGCCCAGGCTCGATCTGCACGACCCGCGTCGTGTGCGGCGTCGGCATCCCGCAGCTCACCGCGGTTTACAGCGCGGCGAAGGCGCTTCGCGGAAGCGGCGTGGCGGTCATTGCGGACGGAGGAATCAAGCTCTCGGGCGACGTCCCGAAGGCCCTTGCGGCCGGCGCGGACTCCGTCATGCTCGGCTCCGTGCTCGCTGGCACCGAGGAAAGCCCGGGCGAGAAGATATACCAGAACGGGCGCCAGTACGTCGTCTACCGCGGCATGGGCTCGATGGCCGCCCTCAAGAACGGCAAGGGTTCGCGCGCGCGCTACTTCCAGGACAACGAGAGCGAGGACGACCTCGTGCCGCAGGGCATCGAGGGAATGGTCCCCTACTCGGGCCACGTCAAGGGCATTATGACGCAGTTCTGCGGCGGGCTCAGGGCCTCGCTCGGCTACTGCGGCGCGCGCACAATCGCCGAGCTCCAGGAGAAGGGCAAGTTCTACCGCGTGACGGCCGCCGGACAGCGCGAGGCTCGTCCGCACGACATAACCATAACAAAGGAAGCGCCTAACTACCGCGCCTGATGGCGCGGACGGAAATGAGCGACGTGAATACAGATTCCGAGAAGCCCGCCAAGACGTGGCAGGACTACGGACGCGAGTGGCTAGACACTCTCGTCGTCGCGATTTCCGTCGCGATGTGCTTCCGCGCGTACTTCTACGAGCCGTTCAACATTCCGACTGGCTCGATGCAGGAGACGCTGTGGGGGCACCACACCAAGGCGAACGTCGAGAAGACGAAGTGGGACGCCGTCCCGCTTTCGTGGCTGAAGTGGATATGGACGGGCGAGCATGTCGTCGAGTACAAGGCGCCTGCCTCGGGGATGGTTCGCGTCCAGCCGCGCGGCGACGGGTACGCAAACGTCTCCGTCGGGACGTCCCGCAAGGCGTACAAGCTGCCTACGGACGCCTGCGCTGCCATAGCGGGCCGCTACATGCAGAAAGGCGAGACCATCTGGAAGGGCGCGGTCTGCTCGGGCGACTTCATATTCATCAACCACTGGATATGGAACTTCAGGAAGCCGAGGAACGGCGACGTCATGGTGTTTGCGACGAACGGAATCGAGGGGCTTCAGCAGGGCACGCACTACATAAAGCGCATGAAGGCGACCCCTGGCGAGACGTACAGGATCGAGCATCCCGCCACCGATGGGCGCGGCGGCGTGCGGGAGGACCTGCCAAAGGTGGTCACGATGGGCGAAGACGAGTATTTCGCGTGCGGAGACAATTTCAACAACAGCTTCGACAGCCGCTACTGGGGTAGTGTTCCAGGCAGGAACCTGAGGGGTGTCGGAAGCGTTGTGTTCTGGCCCTTTAACGGATGGAGGATCATACGATGAGCGAAGAACAGTTGATTCAGACCCCCGGCGTGTTCGGGGAGACAGGCAACTTCCTTCTGGAGCGCGAGCTCGGGCGAGGCGGCATGGGCGGCGTCTACATGGGACGCGACAAGATGCTCGACCGTCCCGTAGCCGTCAAGGTCATGCTGCCCGAGTACGGCAGCGACGCGGCGTTCGTCGAGAAGTTCAAGCGCGAGGCACAGGCCGTTGCGCGCCTGATCCATCCCAACATCGCGCAGGTCTACTCCTACGGCATCGCCAGCGGAATGCCCTACATCGCGATGGAGCTCGTCGCGGGCGGTTCGCTCGACGGGCTCATGAAGACAAAGGGCGCGCAGATCGACGTTCCGCGCGTCATGAAGATATGCGAGCAGGTCGCACAGGCGCTGCGCTGCGCGGCCGACCAGGGGCTTGTCCATGGCGACGTCAAGCCCGAGAACATCCTCCTTGACGCGAACGGCAACGCGAAGCTCGTCGACTTCGGCCTCGCCGCGATGCAGAAGGACACGAACGAGATTTGGGGCACGCCCTACTACATCGCGCCCGAAAAGGTGCAGAAGCAGCCCGTGGACTACAGGGCCGACATGTATTCGCTCGGCGGCACCATCTACCACGCGCTCACGGGCGTCGCGCCGTTCGAGGGCGACGACGCAGTCGCGGTCGTGCGCAAGCGCTTCGAGGGGCTGCCGCGTCCGCCCAGCCAGGTCAGGCCCGGGCTCTCCCCGCAGATCGACGCGCTTGTCCTGCGCATGCTCGCGCTTGATCCGCAGGACCGCTACCCCAGCTTCGAGGCGCTGCTTGAGGACTTCAAGACTGTCATGACGATCGGGCTTGGCTCCACGTCGTCCATCTCGTCCACCGGCGTGATACCCCCTGCAGCTGCTGCCACGGGAACCGACGACGGCTCCGCGAAGCCGAAGGGCAAGAAGCTGATGCTCAAGAAGAGGGGCGGCTTCAAGGTCAAGCCGAAGACGTCCGTTGGAGAATCCGGCGCGCCCGAAGGCGGCGAGGATGACGTCGCAGAGCTGCCTGAAGGCGAGGAGGCGCCCAAGAAGAAGTACTCCGACGAGGAGGAAGAAGAGGGCGGAAACGTCGGACTCAAGGTCGTCGCCTCAGTGCTTGGCGGCATCGCGCTCATCGGACTCATCGTCGGTGGCCTCGTCTGGTACAAGGTCGCCGACACCAAGGCGCGCGAGCGCGAGAAGCAGGCCCAGATTTCCGACGGCTACAGGCGCGCGAAGGACGCGATGGTCAAGACTCGCACAGCGGCGCTTGGCCTTGCGGACTCCTTCGACGAATTTGCCAAGGAGGCGCTTATAATCCTCCGCAAGCCGACGGACAACATGACCAGGATGCTTGACGAACGCTATGGCGCGGGCGGATACCCGATCATCGACCCGGGCCCCACGCCCGAGCTTCTCGCGGCCATCGCCTCCACGAACGAGGCGGCCAAGGCCGCGGCGCCTGAGGCGAACGCGCCGGCGGAAGCCGCGCAGGTCGCGGGGGCGGTCCAGGGTGCAATGCAGGAGGTCGGCAAGCAGATGGCGGCGGCCGTTGCTGGTGCGGCGGCTGCCATCCAGAAGTTCCGCGACCCGACCGACGAAGAGAAGGACCCGATGTCCCCCGAAGGGCAGAAGTACGCCGAGGAGAAGGCGAAGTGGATTGCGGACCAGAAGGCCAAGGCTGAAGCCGCCGCTGCGGCTGCTGCTGCCGCTGTCGCCGCAGAGCCCCAGCCGGCCGCCGCGGAAGGCGCTGCAGAAGGCGAGGAGAAGCCCGAAACGCCGAAGGGTCCGTCCGCTGAGGTTATTACCAAGCTGCAGGACATGAACGCGCTGTGGGTGAAGGCCTACGGCTGCGTCGCGGCGTCCATCGAGGTTCGCCGCCAGATCAACGTACTCGTCAAGGAGATCGACGCGGCGGTAAACATCGTCGCCGAAACAGCCGAGGACGTCACGAAGCTTGCCGACAAGGCCAACGAGTTCAAGGACCGCTTCGACCAGATCAACGGCTCGAAGATTGTGGACGACGCGAAGAAGGCGAGGGGATTCATCACCAGCCGCACTTCCGGCGACCGCAGCATCGTCAAGCAGCTTGAGAGGCAGTTGACGAAGGAGAAGCTTGAGCACGAACGCGAAATCAACAAACTTGAGCGCCTGCGTCGGGAGAAAGAAGAGAAGGAGCGCAGGGAGAAGGAGCGCGCCGCCCGCGTCGAGGAGGAGACCCGCATGGCGAAGGACCGTTTCGAGGCCATCGTTGCGGGCGGAAAGCTCCGCCAGCTCGACTGGACGAGCGCGCTGGCGATGCTGCGCCAGATAGAGATCGACATGACGCTTCCCGAGGGCGAGATCCAGCTCAACAAGGAAAAGCGGAAGGTCGAGGCGATGAAGTTCGCGCAGGACACTATGATCCGCAACATGAAGGGCTTCAAGTTCACCAAGGGCAAGCCGAAGGACAAGATGAATGACAAGACGATACAGAACCTCAAGGGCTGCACCGTCGAGTCCGCCAACAACCGCGAGATAGTCGTCATACGCCCGAACGGAACCAAGGCCACTCCGATAGCGTGGATGAAGTTCTACAGCGACTACCATGGCAACCTTAACGAACTGATTAACACCTACATCCGTCATGGTACCGAGAAGGCCAATCCGAAGCTCAGCATAAAGGAGTGGTCGAACGCAATGCTTGGCATGGCCTTGACGATGCAGATAGTCTGCGCGGACAATCCGACCGCGCCGCAGTTCGCCGAGCAGCTTATCCTTGAGGCCGCGAAGGGCTTCAGCCATGACATTCCGTTCTTCAAGGAAGTGTTCCCCGACGTGGAATTCTCGAAGATAGAAACGGAAGCAGAATAGCAACAAGTGGGCCGGAGAAAGGTCCGACGCAAGATGAACTACCTGACGAAGATACTGAACGCGACGGTTTATGACGTCGCAATAGAGACGCCGCTCGACGAGGCGGCGTCCCTTTCCGCAAAACTGGGCTCGCGCTTCCTGCTGAAGCGCGAGGACCTTCAGCCGGTGCACAGCTACAAGATCCGCGGGGCCTACAACAAGATGAGCCAGCTCCCGCGCGAGGCGCTTGCAAAGGGCGTGCTCGCCGCGTCCGCCGGCAACCACGCGCAGGGCGTCGCGCTTTCCGCGAAGAAGCTCGGCGTGAAGGCCACGATCGTCATGCCTGTGACGACGCCCGAGATAAAGATAAACGCCGTCAAGGCCTACGGCGCCGAGATCGTGCTCCACGGCGACGGGTATTCGGACTGCGCGGAGGAGGCTGCGCGCCTTGTTAAGGAACGCCAGATCACGTTCATTCCGCCGTACGACGACCCCGACGTCATCGCGGGGCAGGGCACGGTGGCAAAGGAGATCCTGGAGCAGGCGGGGCGCGACCTGACTGCGGTATACGTCCCGATCGGCGGCGGCGGACTTGCCGCGGGCGTGTCGGTGTACGTCAAGTCGGTTCGCCCGTGGGTCAAGGTCTACGGAGTCGAGCCGGAGGACTCCGACTGCATGTACCGCTCGTTCAAGGCCGGAAAGCGCGTGACGCTGGACAACCCCGGTCTTTTCGCCGACGGCGTGTGCGTCAAGAAGCCGGGCGAGGAGACGTTCCGCATCTGCCGCGAGAACCTTGACGGCATCATCCGCGTCTCCACTGCCGAGACGTGCGCCGCGATAAAGGACATCTTCGAGGCGACGCGCGCGATCTGCGAGCCAGCCGGCGCGCTTGCGCTGGCGGCTGCCAAGAAGAACGCGAAGAAGGGCGACGTCTCGGCGTGCGTCATCTCGGGCGCGAACATGAACTTCGACAGGCTGCGCTTCGTCAGCGAGCTCACCGAGCTCGGCGAGGGGCGCGAGGCCATCTTCGACTGCGCGATCCCCGAGCAGCCGGGAAGCTTCCTCAAGTTCATCGAGAAGATCGGCAAGCGCAGCGTGACCGAGTTCAACTACAGGATGAGCGAGGGTGTGCTTGCGCACGTCTTCGTCGGGCTTGCGGTAAAGGACATCGCAGACCGCAAGGCCGTCCAGAAGAACTTCCGCGCGTCGGGCTTCCACTGCATCGACCTCTCGGACAGCATCATCGCGAAGGAGCACGTCCGCCACATGGTCGGCGGCCTTGCGACGGCGATAAAGGACGAGGTCGTGTTCTCGTTCGAGTTCCCCGAGAAGCCTGGCGCGCTGATGAACTTCCTCTCATTCATCTCCGGACGCTGGAACGTCTCGCTCTTCCACTACCGCAACCACGGCAGCGACCACGGGCGCGTCCTCGCCGGGTTCCAGGTGCCGCCGGCGGAGCGCGCGGACTTCGTGGCCGCGCTCGAGCAGGTCGGCTATAAGTTCGAGGAGGTGACGTCCGACCCGGCGTACAAGTACTTCCTTGGCACGCGTCACCGCCGCCGCTAGTCCGGCGGACAAGATTTCACGAAGGACAAGCAACAAGAACGAAAGGATCAGGCATCATGAACACAAACGAAGAAAAGACGGTTGCGCAGGCGATGCGCGCGGGCTTCACGCTTATCGAAATCCTCGTCGCAGTCGCAATCATCGGCATCCTCGGCGCAGTCGCCGCCGTGAACATCCCGAAGATGCTCGAGGGCGCCAAGCAGACCGCGGCCAAGGAAGGCGTGGACAACATAAAGAAGGCGGTCATAAACTACAACCTTCTGCACAAGAAGTACCCGAGCGACCTCAACCAGCTCATAACGGCCAGCGGCGACGACGAGCCCGTCCTTGAAGGCGGCGAAGGCGTCCTCGAGGATCCGTGGGGCGAGCAGTACAAGTACGAGCGCAGCGGAAAGAAGATCGTCGTGATCTCGGCCGGTCCTGACGGCGAGTTCGGGACGGACGATGACATCCGCAGCGACAAGGTCGCGAAGTCGGCCCAAGACTGATGCCAATGATGCGCCGGCGAGCCTTCACGCTGATTGAGATCCTCGCGGTAGTGGCAATCATCTCTATATTCGTCGCCACGGCTGTAGTAGGTCTCAACACGGGAACGGACGCCGCGCGCCTGCGCGGCGCCTCGCGCGATGTATTCGCCGCGATGCGCAGGGCCCGTTCAACGGCGCTGGTCACGCAGAACCCCTGCGTGCTCTCCTATTCCAACGCAAAGGTCGACGGCGAGACTTGCGCCAAGATCGAGATCGTATCGGCCAAGATGTTCGGAACAGCGTCCGTCACAAGCGCTCAGACGCTTTCAGGCGAGACTGTGTCCATCGGAGACGGCGGGGAGGGGACTGACGGACAGACCGAGGCAGGCGAGGGGCAGCCAGCCGGCGGCGAGACGATGGAGGAGATCCTCTTCGCCCCGATGTCCGAGGACGTAGTGCGCGGCATAGCCGTCAAGGTGCTCAAGGAGGGCGAGGAGCTTGCCGAGAGCGACCGCGAGGCTGAGCGCCAGAAGCCGAAGATATCCGTATTTTCAAACGTCGACTACCTCGTCGGGCGCTACAATGAGGCAAAAAAGGAAGCCGCGGAAAAGGAGTCCGAGGGGAGTGCCGACGACTCGGGCGAGAAGAAGGACGTTGCCGAGCCGACCGAGGAGGACGAATCTCCGGCAAGCGTCGTGTGGGAGGTGAACGGACGCTGCGAGCCGCACAAGGTGTGGGTGTATCTTGCTGGCAAGTCGCCCGAGAGCGGGCTTCTCATCAAGGTCGACCGCTTCGGCTCCGTGAAGGTTGTTTCGGAGGATGACGACTAGCATGAGACGCGGTTTTACCATACTTGAGGTCCTTCTCGCCACGATTATCCTCGGCTTTGGGCTGACGGCGATCCTGCTTTCGATGACGCAGTCCCAGAAGACGATGCTCGGCAGCGCGTACCTCGAGACGGTGCAGGAGGTTATGGACCTCGGCGAGATGGCGTATCCGCTTTCTGACGTCACGGACCCGGACGACGCGCAGAACGGGCTCGACGTCAACGAGACGAAGGCGACGGAGCTCTGGGAGAAGATTTCCGAAATACGCCTCACGAACGCGCAGGAGGAGAAGTTCCACGGCTACACCTGGGAGCGCGAGTGGCTGAACAAGAACGACGACGACGAAATAGAGCGCCTTGGCGGACTCCATGTCGTGCGCGTAACCGTCAGGTGGGGCAACGACTTCCGCGGACACCACGAGGAGGAGAGCTACGTGACGTTCTGGAGGAAGCCGGAATGAAGATGCGCCGAGCATTTACCCTTGTCGAGATCATCTGCGCCGTCATGCTCGTCGGCGTGATAACGACGCTCATAGTCGCGACGTACAGCGCCGTCACGCGCGGCTGGGAGATTTCCACCGACTACATGGACAAGATGCAGCGAACCGACTACGCGCTCAACCAGCTCGTCTCCGCGCTCAGGAGCATGTACTACCCGCACGAGGGCGAGCAGAGCTACGACTACGGGTTCGTGCTTACGGACAACGGAGACGGCGAGAAGCCGGAGGATTCGGACGTAATCGAGTTTTCCAAGACAGGTTCCGCGATCGTCGGCAACAGAAGCGCAGTCGCGGATACCGTCCACCGCATACAGGTCATGATCTTGGAAGAAGGCAACCGCGACTACGAGGAGGTTATAGAGGTCACTGGGCTCTATGCGCGGCAGTGTCCCGACGTCGCCCTGCGCCCGAAGGACGACGAGGTGGACTACACGTTTGCCAACGGCGAGATGTATCAGCCGGTCCTCATCGCGGACGGCGTGGTTGGCTTCAACTGCCGTGTGCTGAAGGACAAGGACGCCGTCGCGTCAGATGTCGGCGGTCCCGATTGGCTGGACGAGTGGGAGACGTCGAACTCCGTGCCGTACAAGGTCGAGCTGACGTTCATGATGTCCGACCCCGAGGGCAAGAGCTACCGAACCAACACCGCGCCCGTCATGCGCATTGTGAGGATACCTGTCTTCGAGCAGAGCCAGGACGGCGCCGCGACGCCTGAGGCAGGCGACGGCAGGACGGGGCCTGCTGGCGGCGGCTCACGTGGAGGCGGCGGTGGTGGCGCTGGAGGTGGTGCCCGTGGTGGTGCAGGCGGTGGCCGTGGTGGTGCCGGTGGCGGTGCAGGCGGTGGCCGCGGCGGAGCTGGCCCTGGCGGCCCGGGAGGAGGTCCGAGATGAAGCGCGGCAGTGCACTATTGATGGCGCTAGTCACGATAGCGGTATTGTCCGTTATGGTGCTTTCCTTTTCCTACGAGGCCCGCCAGCAGAGCGGAATCAACCTCTACGTGCGCGAGCGCAACCGCGTTATGCGGCTTGTCGACGCGGGGCAGATCCTTGCCGAAATCGTCCTGCTCAAGTACAACGACGTCAGCGAGTGGTCGCAGGACCAGGAGACGGACAAGCTGCTTGAGGAGGACCGCTGGATACTGGAGAAGCAGAACCTGAAGAGCTACGGGCAGTGCAAGATCGGCCCGATTCTGCTGGACGAGGAGAATCCCGAGTCGGGGACGGTAACTGTCGAGATCGAGACGGCGAACTCCGGCTCGAAGGGCGTCATCAACATCAACAACCTCTACAGCGGCGCAGGCGACGAAAAGTACATGGAGCGCTGGTGGATGATATTCCTCTCCCACAACATCCCCGAGGAGCTCAATACGCCAAAGGAAGGCAAGATCAACCTCTGGAACATACTCATCTCGTCGTGGAACGACTGGCGCGACACCGACGAGGAGGTGACGACGATGGACGGAGAGAACTCCGGCGCCGAGAAGAAGTGGTACGAGGACGAAGACGAAGACCGCGACATCGACGAGGAGGACAGGCGGCGTCCGCGCAACGGACCGATTTCCGACATACGCGAGCTCGGCTACATCCGCGGCTGGCGCGACTACCCGCAGGTGCTGACCGGCGGCGTCATCAACCCGTGGGAGTCCAACAAGGACGACCAGATCAAGGTTCGCGGACTCGAGGATCTCTTCACTACTGTCGGAACGTCCAAGATCAACATCAACACCTGCAGTTCGCTCGACGCGCTTGTGACGGTTCCCGGCGTCTACGAGGATCCAGAGGACAACAACGCCCTCGAGGAGGCCCAGGCCGTCGCGCAGGCGATCCTCGACGCTCTGAAGACGATGCCGACGGACTACGATGTCGACGAGTCGCGCGACTGGTGGCCGTTCAAGGACTGGAACGACCTCTCCGAGCGCGTCGAGGAGGATGTCGGAAGCGAGGCGAGCCAGTACTTCTCGTATACCGCTGACGCGTCCACGATATTCAAGGTCAAGATCATCGGCGAGTCGATGGGCATGACGCACGAGGCGAACGCCGAGTGCTACATAAGGGACTCCAAGGTCCGCTACATCAAATGGAGGGAGGACTAGTCTTCCGATGGAGCGGCTGGACAAGATAATCGCCGCGAGGATGCCCGACTTCACGCGCTCGCGCATAGAGGGCCTCATCAAGGCCGGGTTCGTGACGGTCAACGGCGTAGCGGCTTCCAAGGCGGGGATGAAGGTCTCCGAGAAGGACGACATAGCCGTGAGCGTTCCGCCGCCCGTGCCTGCCGTGCCGGAGCCGGAGGACATCCCGATTGACGTCGTATACGAGGATGACGACATGGTGGTCGTCAACAAGCGCCCAGGCATGGTGGTCCACCCTGCGCCCGGGCATTTCGAAGGCACGCTCGTCAACGCGCTCCTTCACCACTGTCCGTCGCTCTCCGGCATAGGCGGCGTGGCGCGGCCTGGAATCGTCCACCGCCTTGACCAGGATACGTCGGGGCTGATAGTCGTCGCGAAGACGCAGCCAGCCATGGATGGACTTGCCAAGGCCTTCGCTTCGCACGCAAACATCAGGAAGACGTACGTCGCGATCGTGCATGGCCGTCCGCGCCTTGCCTCTGGGCGCATCGTGAACCTCATCGGGCGCCATCCCGTGGACAGGAAGCGCATGGCGATCCTCGAGCGGGGCGGCAAGGAGGCGGTCACGAACTGGCGCGTGTCGGACGTGTTCAGGCCTTTGCCCCAGGCGGTGTCGGTGCTGGAGTGCGACATAGAGACCGGCCGCACGCACCAGATACGAGTCCACGTCGCGTCGCTGGGGTGTCCGGTAATAGGCGACTCCACCTACGGAAAGAGCGCGCTCGACAAGCGCCTTGACCCGCGCCCCGAGCGCCAGATGCTGCATGCGTGGAGGCTGGAGCTCTGGCATCCGGTGCGTGGCGTGAAGATGGGTTTCGAGGCTCCGCTTCCAGACGACATGAAGCGGTACATTGCCGCGGACGGCGGCGGAAAGGAATGACGAGATGCAGGACTTCCCAGAATACGAGCTTGCGGGAATCGAGACGATCGCGCGCGGAATATGCGTGCAGGACGGCAAGGTGCTGCTTTGCCGCGCGAAGGGCGGCGCGACGACGTATCTCCCGGGCGGACACATCGAGTTCGGCGAAAAGGGGTGCGAGGCGCTTGCGCGAGAGATGCGCGAGGAGATGGGCGTGGATGCGTCCGTCGGCGCGATGGTCGGCGTCGTTGAGAACCAGTTCGTCCAGCACGGCAAGCCGCACGCCGAGATAAACCTCGTCTACTCGATGTCCGTGCCCGATGGCACGGCCGCAAAGGCGCAGGAGGACTGGATCGACTTCGAGTGGCGCGACGTAGAGGACCTCGATTCCGCGAACCTCCTCCCCGCCGAGATGAAGCCCCTCGTGACGGCCGCGCTGTGCGGAGGTGTCTTTGCTGGCAAGTAAGACGGTCTTCTTGTTTTCCCACAACACGCACGGCGCATGCGTGACGCCGCCTTTTGCCTGTTTCAGGCAAACTGGCTGGGTATGACATCAAAGTTGACTTAACCGCGCAACCACACTAGTGGGGGAACGGGTCAATTTCACATTTCCGCTATTCCACAATACCACAATTTCACAATTCCTCCAGGCCGCCTCGTACTTGCCGCATCGGACTAGGCTCTACAACTCACAACTACTGCGGAGCGCCCATAGGGGACACCAATTCCCCCGTCCTCCCACGAAATATGCTATACTATAGTTGTTCCGCGAGCGGTTCGTCGCTTATGGAGCCGGCGCCGATGGGGAATCTGCAATGCCACTGTTATGGTTAGTGTTGTCAGCAAGTTAAAAATACAGTTAAATCAGAATGGAGGTATTATGTCCCGGAATCCGCAAACTGCATACTGCAAATCTGCATCTGACTGTTCTTATTTTGAAAACGGAGAATGCGATGGTGACAATTACAATTATCATTGTCCGTTCCAACATTACTCCGACTGTCCAGGTGACGATGGCGAGGCGAACGAAGATGAATGAGCGGCATAGACCCCAATACTGCTATTATTGCAACTGGAGTTTTCCCCGAAGATACATGATGAACAATAAGACATCATTTATAAGTATACTAGACATAATTGTCGTGACGATGGCGGCATGCGGCGCGTTTGCCGCGGCGCCTCGTCACGTTTCGAATATGCCAGACTCTCCGTATCTAGACACTGAAGTCTCGACAAACATAGTTTTGAAGTCCAGCCAGAACGAACTTCGCAAGATCGGCGTCGACATGGAGTTCGTCGGGACACCGACAAACAACGTTCAGATAGCGTTTGGACATGACGCAGACGGCGACGGCGATCTTGCTGACGAGGAGGCGCAGCTGACATTCGGTTGGAAAAGCGGGCGGCGATTCCTGTCGCTTCCATTTGAGGAATACCGAATTGCCGACGAGGTTGCCGCGCAGCAAGCTGGCTCGCACC
>SUWC01000082.1 GCA_015061665.1 Lentisphaerota bacterium | reverse complement strand
GGTTCGACCGCGACGGACAGAGGCGCTATCATGTGCAGACGCTCGCCGCCGTCGCGCATCTTCCGACGGGCATGGGGGCGGAGGTCTGCTCGTACGACAACATATTCTCCGTCATCGACGATCTCGGACTCGGCTACGAGTCGAAGGAGCAGATGTTCCGCCGCATGGCGTTCAACGTGCTGGCGGACGAAAGCGACGACCACACCAAGAACTTCTCGTTTCTTATGCGCGAGGACGGCCGCTGGGAACTTGCTCCTGCGTACGACATAAACGGCGGTGCACCGCAGGCTGCGGAGGAAGTTCTCGACCCATGGTGCGGCTGGCACGATTTTCACGCCATCAAGGTCAACGGCAAACAGTCGAAGATTACGGACGACGACCTTCTGACCGTCGCGGACCGATTCGCGATCGGCACGGCCCCGCGCGTGCTGCGCGAGGTGAAGGCGGCGCTCGGCCCCGGCTGACGGACCTCAAGTCCTCAATATGTCGACTGTAAGGAGAAACTAAATGATGAAAGAACTGGCAATGGCGACTCTGGTCGCTGGTGGAGTCTGCGCGGCGAAGGCGCGATTGTCGGCGCGGGCGCGGTCGTGACGAAGGACGTTCCGCCGCGCACCATCGTCGCCGGCGTGCCAGCTAAGGTCATCAAGCGGAGTCAGCGAAGGCGAATCTCAAGAAATCCATCGCCGCCATAGACCAAGTGATGAAAGGGTTGATCAATGGCTAATTCATATTCCCCTGAAAGGAGCCTGACATGGAAACGTATGGCGTGAGTTTTGAGGGTTTTGAACCATCGTGTGGATGGCCTATGTACAAGCACACGGAGGAAGAGCTGATTCCGCATTTGAGAAACGAGGCCGTGCGGTGGCGCGAGCGTCGCGACGCGGCGGCCAGCGAACGGACAGCAATCAAAGGTATCGGGGCCGATCTCGAAGGCATGAAGAAATCTCGCGACGGTCTGGTGGCAAAACTGGGGGCGAAGATATCGGGCTGCGAGACCAAGGTCAATGACGTTATGCCGAAAGGAGTAAAAGAAGACAATGTCGAGACGAGCAGTTCGTGGGATGAACTCGCTTCGTGGCTTGACGCGTCGAAGTCGCCTCTTGAGCAGATTGTGTTGTTCTACAAGCATGCCTGCGAGCGGGCAGCATTCAATCTCGATCTCTACGAGACCTGTTTGGTGTCAACGGAGATGGACATTCGGTTCTGGGAGCGCACGCTTGAACTGCAGCGCGCCTATTGGGTGTTTGAGAAGGCCGAGCTTAAGTATAAAACCAAGGTATGCCGCGAACTCGTGAAGGCGCTGGGCGATTACATCGGCGACTGCCGCGAGCAGCTTGGTCGCTTTGACAACGAAGAGGACAGGTCGTCGGCGCTCTATGAAGACATCGAATGGCTGTTAAGGGAGACCGAAGCAGATCTTGCCTATTACCGCCAGATCAAGGCCGATATCGCGGCAGTTGGCGTAGAAGAAGCTATTAGGCACTCAAGCCGCAAGGTAACGCCTCCGTGCAGTGACGCGCCATAAAAGAACATCGCAATGTCCAATTCCGAATTCCTAACTCGCCATTCTGAATTCACCGCCCCAGGATGGGAGCGCGATGAAAACGGCGCGTTGCGGCGCGTGAAAAAGCCCCACATGGGGCGTCGGCTCCCCGGCTTCGACTATTCGCAGCGCATGATCTACGAGATCACTATCGTGTTGAAAGAGCGGCGGCCTGTCTTGGGGCGGCTCGTGAAAAAGCCATGTGGAAGTGCAGCGTTGGAAGATGGTGCCGACAATGAACCCACTTGGGTGGTTGAGCCGTCGGCCCTGGGGCAGGCTGCGCTTGATTGCTGGCGCAAGATCATCGATTTCTGGCCACAGGTTTCGCTCATCGAAGCGCAGCTGATGCCAGATCATTTTCACGGCATTCTCTTCGTGAAGGAGCGCTTGCCACTCACGCACCCAGATCGCCCAGAAGGGCCGGGCAACCGGCGTAAAACCCTCGGCGACATCATTCGCGGGTTCAAGGCCGGCTGCGCGATGGCGTGGCGAGAACTTATAGACGGCGGCGAGTATGTCGTAGGGCCGAATTTGCCGCTCCCGGCAGTTACGCCCCGCCGCATACTTGCGGCGGCTCCCCAATGGGCCGAGGGCTTTGTTGATACCATTCTTTTTCGCAAGGGCCAGCTCGCGAAGATGATCAACTACCTTCGCGACAACCCGCGCAGGCTTGGTGTGAAGCGCGAGCATCCAGAGCTCTTCAAAGTGGCGCGTGATATCGAAATTGCCTTTGCCGACTTTGGAGATGGTGGCGCGATCACCTCTTGGCAGGGGCCGGCGAGCGGCCATTTCGCCGCGATCGGCAATCATTTTCTTCTCGCCCGGCCGCGTCTCGTGCAGGTGCAGTGCTCGCGGGCGTTTTTTAGATACCGCGTGGAAAGCTGCGGCAAATATGGCCGAGGGCAGAACAAGAAGCCGCGCATCTGCCGCGATCAAAACGGCAACCCGATTGTTGATCATTCTACGCCCGAGTTTGATGCCAAGCTATGCGAAGCACTCTCGGCGGCTCGTCACGGCGCAGTGCTGGTGTCGCCTTGCATTTCGCATGGCGAGCGCGAAATCGCCCGGCAGGCGTTTGTGGCGGGCTGTCGTGTGATCACGCTGCAGAACAAGGGCTTTTCGCCGCTTTACAAGCCGGGCGGCAAGCTCTTTGAAACCTGCGCCAACGGCAATCTTCTGATGCTCGCGCCGATTAACTGGCCCTACCAGCCGGCCGAGAAGCAGATGACTCGCAATGATGCCCAAGTGCTCAATCGCATCGCCCAGCTCATTGCGGGTGATGGCGCGGTCGAGATAAACTACAAGGGCGCCGTAATGCGTGGAGTGGATGAGGGCGTAGTTGCAGCGACACGTTCGGCTCCGACGCATATTTGAGCCGGGGCCACCGCTAGCAGTCGCATCCAGATGTGGGTTAAGGATAACCACCTCCACGAATATATTCAAACTTGAGGAATGAGATATGACAGACAACGATCCTGATTGTCATTGTTTTTTTGCCTTCGCTTGACATTGAGTTGACAAACTTCTTGTCCTCTTCTGCTATACTGTCACTGTCGTCAAAAGGGCGGCAGAAAGAGGACAGCAATGAATGTGAAATCAATCAAGTCGTCGGTGCTTGCGGTGATGTCGGCCGCGGCTGGTCTGATCGTTTCGGCCACCGCATTCGCCGCCGAGAGGCCCGAACTTCTCGCATATCCTTTCAAGACGAGCGTGACGGAGGGCGGTACGTACGCGAACGGGAGCACCGTAGGGACGGACTTCGTCATTAGCGGAACGATTTCGTCCGCGCTGACGTTCAGCTCCGACGTCCCCTATCGCGTAACGCTCGACGGCGCGGCAGTCTCAGAGACCATTACGCTTTCCGGCGAAGCGACGCTGTGGCTTGTAGGCGACAACGTCGTCGAGACTACGGCGGCGACGGCAGTTTCGTCCACGGGAACTCTGACGATCGGAGGGCCTGGGTCCGTCACGTTGGCCTCCGCCCCGACGAAGAAGCAGACCGGTCCCGTCGTCGCGGAGAATCTCGTCGTGGCGGGCGGGAACGTCTTCATCGTCCTCAACGCCGACGTGAAGAACGTAGCCGGCATCACGCTGACGGGCGACTACGTGCAGATAGCGGGGACGGTCGACATCGACTGCGCGTCGTACGGAGCGGTGAACAAGGTGAACGGAATCCTCGTGAACAAGAAGGGGAAGTCCGTTACTGTGGAAGGCGGACAGCTCTCCGTCGCCGTATGCGGCGAGAAGTCCGTCGGCGTCTCGCTTGACAAGTCAGGCACGACGATGCTCCTCTCCGGTGGAACCGTCGAACTCGCCGTCCAGGGAGATGGCGCAAAGGGCATCAAGGGGGACGAGTCGTTCACGATGACCGGAGGCCTGCTCAACGCCTCGGTCACCGGCAACGTCTTATACGAGAACTACGAAGACGGCGACGGCAGCAACTACGTTGTCAAGGTCTCCTCTACATCGCTTCTCTCCTCGACAGGCAACTACGTCGTGCAGGATTCGTCTCCCGCATATGCCGTGAAGTGCGGCAACATCGCGATTTCCGGCGGGACGGTGCGCGTCTCCGCGAGTGGTATCGCTTCGCGCGGACTCTGCGCGGACGCGGACGGCGGAACGTTTGACATTTCCGGCGGATTCTTCGACGTGACCTGCAGCGGCGGGGCTTCAAACACAATCCTTGAAATGCTCGACGAGACGGCCTTGACGACGGACATCGACAAGGCAACGGCATGCGGTCTTCGCACGTCGGAGTCGAACAGCGTATTCACCATTATCGGCGGCACGCTCAACCTCGTTGCAAACGGGACCGGCGGCAAGTGCATTGTCGCAAAGGGCGAGCTCGTCATCGGCACGTCCGGGCAAACCACAACACCGTCCGACTCCGCCTTTCTCCCCGACATCCAGGCCGCGACATACGGAACGCAGATCTATGTTGCCGCGAAGAAACAGAAGAACTACCTGAGCGTCGGCACCGCGATGATTGCCGATTTGGCGTCTACGACGTACTACTTCGCATCCAACAAGGTAGTTTCCGCTTCGGGCGACAGTGTTGACTATTCGAACCCCAAGTGCATCAAGGCGGAAGGGAACCTCACAATGCACGGCGGACGAATCCGCGGTTTCTCTCAGGCCGAGGGCGGCGAGGGCTTTGAGTCGAAGAAGGTCATGACGATCAACGGGGGCCTCTTCGAGGCGACGACATACGACGACTGCATCAACGCGAGCGAGTCGCTTGTCGTCAACGGCGGGTACCTCTACTGCGGGGCGACGAACAACGACTGCATCGATTCCAACGGATCGGGTTCGGACTCAATTGTCATCAACGACGGAATAGTCCTCTGCTTCACTGCGGCGACTCCGGAAATCGGAATCGACACGGATAATTCCAACGGGTTGAAGATCAACGGCGGCACCGTCGTCTCGTTCGGCAGCGCCGCCGGAAACATGGTCATTGGCTCGACCGGTACGCTCGCAACATACAAGGGCACTTCTGAGTCCGCCTCGACATACGCGGGTAAGTACCTTAAGATGACAGGTGGCACCAAGACGGTGTATGCAAAGGTTCCATCAATGAGCAGCACGTCCGGCTCCCTTTCAATCGTCTGCACTACGGACGGATGCTCGTCCGCGCCGTCGGTCTCCGCCGCATCCAGTCCATCCGGCACATCGCAGAACTTCCACGGTGTGTACTTCCAGTAACCTTTGAAATGAAAGGAATCTTATCATGAACAAGATGAACTCCTTTGTTGCAGTCGCATTCGCCGCACTTGCATCCGCAGCCTTCGCCGCAGGTCCCGGCGGCGGCGGAACCCCGCCCGGGGGCGGTGGAACTCAGCCTGGAGGGAACCAGCCAGGCGGCGGCGGATCGTCCGCGACATTCACCTTCGACTCGTTTCTCGCGTCTTCGGCCACGACATCGGGACTGATAATCAGGGAAGGGGTGGTCATTGGTTACGACAATCCGATGTCCGTAACTGTGGCATCCACTGTGACAGAGATCGCCGAGGGAGCGCTGGCGGGCTGCACGACGCTAACGAGCATCAATCTCTCGTCCACGTCCATTACGGAAATCCCGGAATCTGCCTTTGCTGGCTGCACGGCGCTGAAGTCCGTGACGCTGCCGACTGCGTGCACTGCAATTGGCGCGAATGCGTTTGCGGGCTGCACATCCCTCGCGACGGTTGCGGCATCTGGCGTTACGGACATTGGCGCCGATGCATTCCGTGGATGCGGCGGGCTCGCATCCGTGCCGTCATCCGCGACGAAGCTCGGCGACTATGCCTTCGCACAGTCGGGTGTGGAAAGCGTCAGCGTGAGCTCTGGGATGAGCGTTGGAGAAGGCGCGTTTGCGGGTTGCGAGAACCTTAAGTCTGCGGAATGGAATCAGTCCGCTTTGCCGGACGGCGTGTTTGCGGGCTGCACTGCGCTTGTTGAATCCGACTGGTCGCAAGTGGCGACATTTGGGCAGGCGTCGCTCGCTGGTATCCCAGTGACGGCAATCTCGCTCAACTCCTCGGCGACGCTCGGTGCATACGCGCTTGCGGCGGACGAGGCGGTGTTGGTGACGACACTATCCAACTCTTCGCTTCCGTCCTTCGCTGACACGGCTTTCCTCGGACGCGAAGTCTCCTACACGCCAGTCGCCGGATCTATAACCCGAATTGAGGCCTCCGACCTCGTCGAGTGGCTTGTGGCTGACGCCTCCGGTTCATCGCCAACTGTGACGCAGCCGGCAGACTACAACACATCCACGCTCAAGACGTGGCTGGCCACGGTGAACAACGCCTATGCCTATGCATACGCCGACGACATCGCGGCAGATGAGTCGTTCCTTGGTCTCACCGTCTGCGGCACGAGTTTCGTCTATACCGCTCCATCCGATGCGGCGATTTCGGTCTCCGTCATGCCAGTCGGTTGCTACGAATTGTCATCCGACGAAAGCGACTGGAGCGCGGACAACCTCGTGTGGTCGGACGAGGCCGGTGCATACGTCGCGGCGAACGCGGAGCAGAAGTCGTGTTTTGCGCGCCTCAGGTTTGTGTGTGGCTGGTAGGCTATGGTATAATATATGCGAGTGATTCGAGAAATACGATTGTTCCTTCTTGCGATATTGCTGCCGGCCGTGATTGTCGCGGCCGGGGGGGTGCGGTTGCTTGTCTACATGTGGGAAAGCATGTGGGCCGAGGAACGCAGGGAACTCGAAGTGCGCGCGTACTTCATTGCGGGCGAGATCGAGGATCGCATTCACGACAAGGAGGGAGACCACCATCCTCATTTACATGAAGGCCATCCGCCTCGCCATCCTGACGACCACCTGACTTCAAAGAAGCGCATGGTGATAGCGGCAGCCTGCGAAGATGTCCTCAAGGAAAGGTCAGGCCTCGAAGGCGACGTTGCGTTTGAAGTCATAGACAGGCACGGCGAACGCATCTTCGCTACGTCTGGTTGGCCTGATTCGCCAAGTGTCGTCGGAGAGAGCCACCTCGGCCCGCCTGCGGGCAACGGCACGCTAAGTGTCGCGCGAGTCGACGGCAGCGCCATGCGGAACCGCGCCGTTGCGATCGCCGCGTCCGGCGCGGTCATAGTCCTGCTGCTCGTCGCGGCACTCGTCTCGGGAGGCGTCCTGCTCGTCAGGACTCTCCGGCGCGAAAGACGCGAGTCGCGCATGAAGACCGACTTCATCGACAACGTGTCGCATGAACTCAACACGCCGCTTGCAGGGATTCGCCTGACCGCCGAACTGCTCGCGGAAGGCAGGATACCGGATGGAGAGCGCCGACAGGGTGCTCTCAAGTCGATTCTTACGGAGTCTGACCGTCTCTCGCGCATGGTCTCTGAACTGCTCGACTTCAGCCGGCTGGAAAAGGGAACCCGCCGTTATTCGATTGAAACATTCGACCTTGCGGAGTTCGCCTCGGGGCCAGCGGAGGCGCAGGGCGTTGACTCCATATCCCGAGGCCGCGCGCACATAGCAGTGAAAGGGGAGGGCGCGCTTGTTTCGGCCGACAAGGATGCGATTAGGCAGATAGGCATAAACCTAGTCGGCAACGCCGTCAAATATTCCGAAGGACCTATCGACATAGAGGTCGAGGGGAACGAGATTCGCTTCATGGACCGTGGGAGCGGCATTCCGCCCGAATGCACGGAGCGAATCTTCGAGCGGTTCTACAGAGTCGACGATTCGCTCACCAGACGGGAGGGCGGAAGCGGACTTGGACTTCCAATCGCCCGTGCGCTTGCGCGAGGCATGGGAGGAGACGTCACATACTCGCCTCGTCCAGGCGGGGGAAGCGTGTTCACCCTAACCCTTGCGCCGGCAGAAAAGCGCAAAGAAGGGACGGGTTCATGAAATACATACTTTTTGCAGAAGACGACGACACGCTTCGCACAGGCCTTGAGACGACCTTTGTCAGCGAAGGCTACGAGACGCGCGGGTGCAAGGACGGAGCGGAGGTCCTTGCGGCGTTCCGCGAGCGACGTCCCGATCTTCTCCTTTTGGATGTCATGATGCCGGAGAAGAGCGGATACGACGTCTGCGCAGAGGTACGGAGGATCGATCCAGGGATCCCAATTATGTTCCTGACAGCGAAGACATCCGAGGCGGACTGCGTAATCGGGCTGGGACTGGGCGCAGACGACTTCATTGCCAAGCCGTTCAGGATGCGGGAACTTCTCGCCCGCGTCGCGGCGGCGCTTCGCAGGGCCGACGTCGCGGCGCATCCTTCCAGTGCCGAGAACACATTCCGCATTGGCGACGCGCTTATTGACGCGAGCCGTTTTCTTATCCGCGCCCCCGGTGAGCCTGATCAAACCCTGACCGTAAGAGAGCTTGGGCTTCTCAAGACCTTCGCCGCGCACCCGGGACAAGTCCTCACCCGCGACGCGCTTCTCGATGCCGTATGGGGGGAGGACTACTTTGCCGCAAGCCGTACGCTCGACCAACATATCCTGCAGATCAGGCGCAAGCTGGGCCCGTCCGGCGCACGCATCGAGACGATCCGCGGCGCCGGCTACAGGCTCAGGGATTGACTTTCGCTCTGGATTCAGCAGAATTCCGCTGCGCTGTGTTAAAAATACTGACCGCGGGTCATTGACTTGCAGTCGGGGGTGTGCTATAATTGATGCCGTTGTTCACCCTCATAGGAGTATTTGAAGTGACAAAGCGGCAGGAGAACGCACAGGAAACGCGCCGGAAGATATACGAAACGGCGTGTTCGCTGATAGAGGAGAAGGGGTTCGCCAACGTGTCCGTCGAGGACATCACGCGCGCCTGTGGCGTCGCGAAGGGAACGTTCTACGTCTATTTCAAGCGCAAGGAGGAGATCATCTTCGAGTGCTGCAAGGAGTGGTTCAGCGACGTGGACCGCAAGGCGCGCGAGCACAGGGGGACTATCGTCGAGAAGCTGGCGTTCTACTTCAAGGGCTTCATGGAGGGCGTCACGTGCGGCGGCGTGGAGCTTTGCCGCCAGTGGATACGCGAGGTGATTGATCCCGCCGACTCCCCGGGGGAGATGTGCGGCGGCAAGTACGCGTACGACCACAGGCACCTGACGGATTTCCTCAACGACGCGGTGAAGGAAGGGCTGCTGAATAAGGACACTCCTGTAGATACGCTCGTGCATCTTTTCATGAGCGAGCTCTACGGCATGATGACGTGCTGGTGCATGAGCGACGCGAAGTTCGATCCGGAGGAGTGGGTCGGGCGCTTCGCCAAGCTCCAGCTGCCAAACCTCCTCGCGCCGTATGTTGCCGATGCTGCCTCACGCAAAGTTCGCGAAGTGCGCTAAGGAGAAGATATGGTAGAATATTCGGCATGGAGATGAACATGCAGAAGAAAGGCCCAGGCCCAATCGTCTGTCCCGTCTGCCCGCGGCACTGCCGGCTGGACGAGGGAGCGACGGGGTTCTGCCGCGCGCGGAGGGCGGAGGGCGGACGCGTAGTCGCAGGGAACTACGGACGCATCACTTCGCTCGCGCTCGATCCGATAGAAAAGAAGCCGATCGCGTTCTTTCGTCCGGGTTCGTGCATCCTTTCCGTCGGAAGCTACGGATGCAACCTGCGCTGTCCGTTCTGCCAGAACGACTCCATATCCCAGCGCGGCGAAAGTGCCGCGGACTTTCAGGCGGCGAAGCCGGTAGAGCTTGCCGAACTTGCGGAGCGGCTCAGGCGCGAGCGCGGCAACGTCGGGCTCGCCTACACCTACAACGAGCCGCTCGTCGGCTGGGAGTTCGTGCGCGACTGCGCGGTTGAGGTTCGCCGGCGCGGAATGTGCAACGTGCTTGTTTCCAACGGCTGCGCAGAGGCTGCGGTTGTCGAGGAGCTCGCGCCGCTGATAGACGCTGCGAACATCGATTTGAAGGGCCCGTCTCAGGAATTCTACGACTGGGTCGGCGGGAGCTTCGCCGCCGTCTGCCGCACGATCGAGATGCTCCATCGCGCAGGATGCCATGTCGAGGTCACGACGCTTGTGATACCTGGGCGCAACGATTCGGACGATTCGATCGACGCCATCGCCGAGCGCATCGCGTCCGTCTCGCCGGAGATTCCGCTCCACGTCACGCGATTCTTCCCGCGCTTCCAGATGGCGGACGCCGTGCCCACGCCCATCGCCACGATCCACCGCCTCGTCTCGCGCGCAAGCCGCATCCTGCCGCACGTCCTCCCCGGCAACTGCTGATGCGCTGCACAAATCGGCCGAAGGCCGCTATAATCACTGCAAAACAGCGTCTCCTGATTATGGTTGAAAAGTGCGAAGCCGTGAAGCGTTAGCGAGAACCCCAAAACCGCGCAGGGGGTCGCAAAGGTTCGGCAGCCCAAAGTAAAATTGGGCAAGACCCCCCGCGAGTTTTCTCTCACATGACAATGCCTAAATATGGTATAATGTTGAAAAATGAGTGAAGACATTCTAAACCAGGACTATCGTAACATGATAGTGTGTCTGCTCCAAGCAGGAGTGGGCTTCATGCTTGTCGGCGGGTATGCTGACGCACTTCATGGTTGGCCGAGAACGACATTCGACATAGACTTCCCGATTATGGCGAACCCTGAAAATGCGAAGCCGGGGCGCAGCTTGTTGAATTCTTCGAGAAGTACGGCGTCTCCAAGTTCATCATGGATTCGTACTAGCTCTTCCTCATCGAAAGTGAGCAGAACATGATTGCCGCCGTGGATGAATTGATTGAACGCCAGAAACACGAAGCCAAAACCCATTGAAGACATAAGCAACAAGGAGAAAACAATGTTCTTGGTAAAGAAGTGCGCAATCTGCAAACACCGTTTTAATTCAATCACCAATCGCAACTACGCTAAGTTGTACAGTGATGCCCTCAGGGTGAACGGCGCAGAGGCCGTAAAACGATTGTTGGAGGCAGGTGCGCCGCGATCGCCTGCTGACGATGGAGCGTTTGTGTGTAAGCAATGTGCGTTAAAAGTGGCAACAATGGAATGTGCAGTTTGCAAGAAGTCCTTCAATGTTGTTGCGGATGGCAATCATGTCACATTGTACAATGCCGGCATCTTGACGATGAGTGATCCGGAAACCGAAAAGTGTCGGCAGAAGGGGGAAATATCTTATCACCAGGTAGGTGATGGATGTGTTGTTTGTGAGGAATGCGCACGCAAGGCGAACAGGGCGGCATGCGCATGTTGCCATTCATGGGCTGAGTTTTCGCATGAATCTTACTATGACGCCAAACGCAAGGCCAAGGAGTTAGAGGAAAAAGTATCAAGACTGAGCCATGGCAATAAAACACTTCATCTTCCCGATCCTGCTGTTGTCTGTGGCATGTGCAGTAATAAGATTATTCGAGACACCATAAAATGCGAAATTGCTGCGTTGGAAAGGAAGTATGGGCAGTCGGAGGAGCAGCCAATCCTTTTGTTCCAAGAGACACATGCCGATGGTGCACACTGCGAACGATGTGGAGCAGAAGTGCCCGAGAGCGAGAATTATGCTGATCTTTTGAAGCGCTGGTATAGTGATGAAATGTATCCGTATCACGACTATAAGGACGAATGTAAATCTGTGATAGCTAAGTACCTTAACGCAAAGTCAATGTGTGCTTCCTGCTGCTGGCAAATAAGGCCAGCGCATGTTCGAGATGATTATATGTATCGTGCCAATAAAGGATGGATAGATGGAGTTGCCTCCGATGCGCATGGTGATGATTTCATTGTGATACATAAGTTTGACACCATTTCACTTGAGACGTTTACGGATGAATCTACAACGCTTCGCGATAAATCTCTTCTTGTTGGCGCGAATAGTTTTGTAGGGCTTTCAAAAGGATTTAAAGATGAAGGTATTTTCGGGCACTATGTGGTTAGTGCGACGCCTGTATTGGTGAAGAGGAAGGATAATGTGCATGGGAGCAAGTCAATAAGATTGAGCAAGACAGTGCAATCGTGTGCGGCGAGTTTTGAATTGCCGAAGAATGTTATCATTGACGGGTCGAATATAATTCGTTTTAAGGACGGAGGATCGGTAAACGGATTGGCGACATCCATTTCCGCGCTTAAAGACAAAGGTTGCCAGGTTCGTGTGTTTTTAGATGCAAACATCCTCCATGTCCTGGAAGACAATGGCGATGTGGCTGGGAAGACCCTGCTTGAAAAACTGCTTTCCAAATCTTCAGATACAATTAAAATGGTTCCTGCAGGCTCTGTTGCAGACGAGTTCATTCTTCTTTGTGCGAACAGAGACGGAAGTCATGTTCTTTCCAATGATCGGTACGAGCCATATGTGGAGCGCTATCCATGGTTGAAAGA
The DNA here is from genome assembly GCA_015061665.1 of Lentisphaerota bacterium. Lineage (GTDB taxonomy): Bacteria > Verrucomicrobiota > Kiritimatiellia > RFP12 > UBA1067 > UBA1067. The sequence goes on along the minus strand of SUWC01000082.1, from coordinate 1,499 downwards.
CAAGCGGACGCATAAGTTTATGTTCATGGACGGTCATTTGATGATTCCCGATTTCGGAATTGATGTTGAGGTAAAATAATGGAAGGAGGTGCAATGTCATAAAAATTGGTTCTTCAAAGAATTTAGCCCCCGCCCACGGCTGCGTCGTGTGTGATTTAATTCCGATAATTCTTGAATTGGCGAGTCTCCGTATATAGTGCAGCTGGAGTATGAAAGCTACAACATATAGTGTGAAGAAATCTACTTATAGACGAGTGGAAGAGTATTAGTAAAAACTCCGATGGTTAGGATTCTCGCGCAGACGCTTGCGCGCCCTACGGGTTCGGCTACGCCGAATCTTCCCTCCGTTTTGCTGCGGTGCATTCCCGCTTCACAGCTTCGCGATTTTCAACCACGATCAGTAGCGGCTGTTGTGCAGTGATTAGAGCGGCCTTCGGCCGATTTATGCGACGCAGTCGCATCCCCAAATACTTCTATCGACATATGCAAAGTCGTTGAGTGGCGCGAAGCTGCGGAGCGGTAGCGGGAGCCCCAACGCTCGGAGTTTTTACTCATGCTCTTCCGCTAAAAACTCCGAAGAGCCAACATTGTTGAGACATAGTGTTTGGTTTTAGATTGCGTCATTGCCTATTACGGAATCCGCTGTCCCGTTAAGCAGCCTCTTTAGCTCTGTGTCTCTGTGTTAAAAACCTTGGGCGATGCGGCTGAAACTACCCGGTTTGGCCCGCCTCAGGCGAAGATTTCACCAGCCTCCCAGATTGACTTGAGGTAGCTGGAACGTTCGCATCCCCCGCCTGGATCTCGGGAAGCACCCTACGCTGACCTCGTGAGCCACCTGTCGCGAACGAATAAAACTGACCGCGGGTCATTGACTTGCGGTCGGGGGTGTGGTATAATTTCTGTTGTTGTTAATCCTCATAGGAGTATTTGAAGTGACAAAGCGGCAGGAGAACGCACAGGAAACGCGTCGTACATTATGACTCGCGCCTCTGCGTGAGATAACGTCTAAAACAAACCGAAAGGAAAACGACAATGAACAGAAGAGAATTCGTAAAGTGCATGGGTGCCGCCGCGGGTGTGGCGGCAATCCACGGTTTTTCATTCGCAGACGAAGGAGAAAAGAAAATGAAATGTGCAGTAGTGTACTTCTCGTGGAGCCCCGCCGGCAACACGCGCTTCGCCGCCCAGACGATCGCGAAGAAGTCCGGCGCCGACATATTCGAGATCAAGGCCGAAAAGCCGTACAACGGCGACTTTCAGAAGTGCTGCGACGAGGCGAAGCCTGAGTGCCACGGCAAGAAGCTGCGTCCCATCAAGCCCATCGAGGGACTCGACCTCGCGAAGTACGACCTCGTCTTCGTCGGTACGCCGAACTGGTGGGGCACGATGGCTCCGCCTGTGCGCACGTGGGTGTCGCAGAGCAAGGATGCGCTCAAGGGCAAGAAGGTCTGCCTCTTCCAGACGCACGGCGGCGGCGGAATGCAGCGCGTCGGCAAGGA